>NZ_JAEIJE010000033.1:0-27701 GCF_016772095.1 Comamonas sp. NyZ500
GGCGCATGGACCAACACCGGATCGGGCGCAACCTCGGTGGGTACCGTCCATCAGAACGCTGGAGCATTTGGCAATGCCGGCTACTTCTCCAACGGCGGTGGCACCTCCGGTACTGCTGGTGCAGGCTCTACTGCCAATGCCAACTAAGGCAGCTGTCCCAAGATAGTTGTGTTTGTCCCGGGCCTGGCTGGCCAGGCCCGGGCGACATAGGAGCCAAGCATGAAACTCTCAATAGCTCTGTTAAGTCTTTGCGTTCCTTTGTGCAGTTATGCGCAAAGTGCCGACAGCAGCGCGCAAAGCTCCTCAAACTCCTCATCTGTGGGTGCACAACAGAACCAGTCGGTCACGATTGTCAATCCGGTTGCATCTCCGGCGGAGAGCCGATCAACGGCCATGATGGAAAGCCGATCCACGTCAACCTCCGACCAGAACATCACAACGAACGGAACGACTACCCAGAACCTGAACAGCACGGTATCCGGGACGTCCAAGAACATCGTCGAGTACAGCGGCACATACACACTGAAGAACGTTCCTAGCGTGAGCGGACCCAATCTCACTACCAGCAATGACACCTGCATGGGCAGCAGCAGCGGCAGTGCCAATGGCCCTGGCTTTGGGGTGAGCTTCGGCACAACCTGGACGGACGAGCATTGCAAGCGCCTGAAAATGAGCCGTGAGCTCTGGAACAAGGGCATGAAGGCAGCTTCGTTGGCAATGGACTGCATGGATCCCGCCGCTCGCGTGGCACTGGAGATCACGGGTTCTAAATGCCCGCAATCCATGACTGCAGACGAGCGCCGCAACAACTACGGGCCGGATGCCTCGGCACAAGGTAGCGCAACTCCTGCTGTGTCCCCCTCAGAGGCTCAGTCGAGTTTTGCCCCAGAAGTCGCTCAGCCATCGGCTGTCACCTCTGTGACGGACGACCCACGTACAGCGCAGCTGTACCCCAATTAGTGGGTGTGATTCCTAATCTAGGAGGCCGCTATGGGCAAGACTCTAGCTCTTTTAGCGATTGCACTATGCAGCGCTTCGTCATTGGCTGCGCCCGACTCCAGGGCCATCAATGAACCGTTGAGCATTCAACGTCAGGTCTTCGGCAGCGGCGAACAAGGTGCGACAGGGATGCAGCAAGCCGAGCCAGTGGGGGACTATGGCGTCTGGCATGTGCCGCAGTACCTGCCTGGTTACCCTACTGCAGCAACTATCTGGCCTCGCGCTATCCCTGTGAAATGCAAGGACAGGCAATGTGAAGGCTATGCGATTACCCCGCAGATGGGGCCAGGTGAGTACCTGTTTTTCGTGCCTACGAGCGAATAGTCTGGAATAGACTGGTCAAAGGCATCACAGGGCGACAGCACTCGATTAGTGCTAACCGCAAACTCACCTAACAAGGGCGGCTTCGTGCCGCCCTTGTTGATTTGTCCGCTGTAAATACGCTGCCACGCAGTGTTTATCTCAATAGAACTGTGTAACCGTTGCGTCGATGCTCTGCAGCCTTACCGTGGCCTGCTCATATTGGCCGGGCTCGCCACATCGGGCGATCAGGGGCGTCGTCTGAGACGCCGACTATGAGACAAAGGAAGGTGGTCGCAATCATGGGCTATTTGTGGCGTTTGAGCGGTGTTTCTGTGTTGCAAATTGATGCAAACAACCCGCAGCCACATGCTTGGATGGATCGATTTTCGGCAATAAAGCCACGGCGCCGGAACTGGAAAAAGCGCTATCGGTGTCCTGCCGTGTCGTGTGAAGGGTGAAAAATCGCACCGATTTCGCACCGATGCCCTGAGAGCCGCATGGAGCCAAGTGCGGACGCGGGTTCAATTCCCGCCAGCAACGGCCCAGATGGTCCTGGTCAGTTTGTTGTACTGCCGTATCACTACGTTGTAGGGCCTGCGTTTGAGCAACGTTTACAACCACGAGCATGCGGATGCTTCGTGGCTTTTGAGCGCAACAGATCTTGCTGCATGCATCAGCAGCGTTCGCAGATATACGTCCCTACGGTTGCTGATGCCCATTGCCGCACTCGACCACTTGTGCAGCTTGGGCGCGGCACCAATTCGGCCACGCTGAGAACTCTCTTGCGTCTGTGAACGCCTGGGCAGACAACTGCGGTTGCGGCGAGCAGGCCGAGGCCAGGTATTTGTCAATGCTCTGACAAGCCGGGGACTCACGCTGTTGCTGGGCAAGTCTGCTTTCGATCTGATCAATGCCCTGACTTAGTTGATCAACGCGACGCACCTGTTTGCTCAGGCTTTCCATTAATGACTCTGGTAGGCGCTGGGCACAAGGTCGTAGCATGGCCCCCTATGCTTACCCGTGGATCATCTTTTCCATTGCGGACAGGGTGAGTACAGACGTTTCTGCGCCGCCTGGGCATCGATCTGAGTGGATCTCGTAAGCACAGACTGTGGCGCCAATCGGGGCTGCTGCTGTTCAGGAAACGGCCGCGTAAGCGCGCTCTCGCGCGTTCACACACCATTCAAGGCCAATATGGTCGTTGCGCCACGACCTGGTCTTCGACACCACAGCCTGCGGTCAGCAGATCAGGTTCTGGTATTGGCCGTGCCCAACACTCCCGGCAAGCTTTGGTAAAACGGCACCGACGAGAGCTTCAACGGGGAGCGTCTATCCATCGAGTGGTTGCGAACCTGAGTTGCAGCTTGCTGTTTGAAGTAGAAACCACAGAGGTTCGTCGGTGAGTACTGAGCTTCTTATTGCAGTTACTCCAGCAGCAATTTGCCGTCGCGGGCCACGATCCGGCCGTTGGCGATGACCAGTGAGCGGACGGGGCGAGCGGCTACGGCGTGGGCGGGAGTTTGAGCAGGCACCAGCACCAGATCGGCTCGGCGTCCGGGTGTAAGGCCATAGTCGGCAAAGCCACAGACCTCGGCGCCTGTGTAGGTGACGCAATGCAGAGCCTGTTCCACTTCGTCGTCGCGGCGCAAGTTGTAGCGCATGCCGATGAACATGGCGCGTTCCAACATGTCAGGGCGGCCATAGGGCGACCAGGTATCTCGGATACCGTCGTTGCCGCCGGCCATCAGTACGCCAGCGCGCTGGCAAGCGCCCAGTGGCGGCACGATGCGCGAAGGCGGCGCACTGGTGACCAGCGAGACGCCCAACTTGGCCATGCGCTCCAGCAGCGCGCTGCACTGAGCATCGCTCACATCGCCCAGGCAGAAGCCGTGGCTGATAACCACCTTGTTCTGCAGGCCGTGGGCTTCGGTGCGGTCCAAAATCAGCTTGAGCGAGAAGGCTCCCATGTCACCGGGTTCGTGCAGGTGGATGTCGAGCGGCTTGTTGTGGCGCTCGGCGATCTCGAACAGCACGTTCAGCGACTGAGCCGGGTCCAGGTCGATGGCACAGGGGTCCAGACCGCCCAGCACGTCGGCCCCCATGGCCAGAGATTCATCTAGCAACTGTGCCGTGCCTTTGCGCTGCAGCAGGCCCGATTGTGGGAAAGCCACCACCTGAATATCTTGCCAGGGCGCCATGTCTGCGCGGGTCTGCAGCAGGCCAGCCACATGCTTGGTGCCAATTTCCGTATCCACGTCGGCGTGACTGCGGATGCGCGTGGTGCCCAACGCGAGAAACTCGCGAGCCATGCGCAGCGACTGGCTCGCACTGTCGTGCTGGGCCTGGGCACGGTAGGCACGCTCGTTGTTGATCTTGTCGACCAACTGGTTGCCCACCTCGTTGACGTACCAGTCCTGGCCCCAGAGCGTCTTGTCCAGGTGGGTGTGGGATTCGATAAGGCCGGGCAGTAGCAACTGACCCAGGCCATCGATGCGCTCAGTACCCTCGGGTGTATTCAGAGAGGTGCCTATGGCCGCGATACGGCCGTGCTCGATTAACAGGTCGCAGGCTGGCTGGCCCATAGGGCGAACGTTCTGCAGTAAAAGGCTGGAAGTGCTCACGTTGAATGTTTCCTGTAGCGATGGAACCTATCGCACCGCGCCGATTTCGGGCGTTGCGATCTGGCGCATCTTCTGGGCGTCTGTCAGGATCAGCTTGGCGAAATCAGCGGGCGTACCGCCCGATTTGCCAATGCATGCCTGGTCGAGCATTTTGATGACTTGGGGTTCGCGCATCACTGCATTGATCTCGGTGTTCAGACGTGTCACCACAGTGTCCGCTACACCCTTGGGGGCGAAGATGCCGGTCCATACGCCGAAGTCATAGTTGGGCAGGGCCTTGCTCGCCGACATGGCGGGGATGCCGTTCAGGACTTCGCAGTTGGTCTTCGAGGTGGTGCCCAATGGCTTGACCTTGCCCTCTTTGAGGAAACCCAGCACCGAAGGCACCATGAAGTAGCCGTAATCCACATTGCCGCCGATGATGTCGGTCAGCATGGGTACGGCGCCCTTGTAGGGGACGTGCTGTATCGACACCTTGGCCTGCTGGTTCAGCATTTCACCGGCAATGTGCAAGGCCGTGCCAATGCCGGAGGACGCGAAGGTGTCAGCACCAGCCTGGGTCTTGGCGCGCGCGAGCATGGCCTCGACCGAGGTGACTGGCACCTTGGGACCGGCGACCAGCACCATAGGCATGACACCTACCAGCGTGACCGGGCGCAGGTCCTTGGTGCCATCGTAGGCAATGGCGTTGTTGAAGTGGCGGGCCAGCACGATTTCGCTGTTGGATGCCAGGATGATGGTGTTGCCGTCTGGTTTGGCACGCACCACACGCTGGGTGGCGATGGTGCCGCCAGCGCCGGCCACGTTGTCCACAATCACCGGCACGCCCAGTCGGCGGGACAGCGGCTCGGCGATCGTGCGCGCCAGAGTGTCGGCCGATCCACCGGCAGTGAAGCCCACCACCAGGGAGATGGGGCGGTCAGGCCATGCGGCGTGGGCTAAGACAGATGTAGCAGCTAGCGACAGGGCCGCCAGGGCTTTGAGAGGAAAAGCGGGAAATTGCCCCATGGATAACTTTCTAGAGAACAGAAAAATGCCTCAGACCGACATGTGCCTGGCGGGCGACGAAGAACATCCACTGATGAGAGCGACGACGATGAAGACCAGGGTGTCAAAGGCCTGGGCAACACTGCAATAGACAGGTTTCATGGCATGTCTCTCCTACTTCCAGGGCTGGTCATAGAATGGTTAACCAAATTCTATATTTTGGTTAACCAAAAATTCAGATCTGGCGAATATTTATGCAGGTATTGCGAGTAAACCCTGATATCTAGTGATGACTGACCGTCCAACTTGAATGCAGGGTGCCCCCGTGCCGCTAAGATTTCACGCCTGTTGTCTTTGTGTTGTCTATGTCCGCTTCCTCCCGCCGCCTTGCTCTCAATGTCTCCAGCGAAGAACCTGTAGCCGATGGCACAGACAGCGTGGACGAGCGCGTCTATGAGGCAATTTCGCGGGCGCTGCTGAGCGGCAAGCTACGGCCCGGTACGCCTTTGCGTGAGCGGACGCTTGCCGAAGCGCTGGATTGCACCCGTGGTGCCGTACGCAAGGTGTTCGCCCGCTTAGGGACTGAAAAGCGACTGATCCTGGAGCACAACCGTGGTGCTTTTGTGCCCAACCCGACGGTCGAGGAAATGCGCAGCATCTACCGTGCGCGGCGCATTGTCGAGGCAGGTCTGGTCACCAGCCTGTGCGGCCAGTTAAGCAGCGCGCAGACAGAGGTGCTGCAGCGCCATGTGCAGGCGGAACACCAGGCGCTGGAGGAAGGGCGCCGAGCAGACTCTATTCGGCTGGCCGGTGAGTTCCATCTGGTGCTGGCGCAAATGGCGGGCAGCGATGAGTTGCTGTCATACATACAGCGTTTGGTGGCCACTACTGAGTTGTACAAAGCCTTATTCGACAACGTGGCCGCGACCGCATGTGCCCCCCGTGAGCACCAGGAGATCATCAACGCCTTGCTGGGTGGTGCACTCGATAAAGCGTTGGCCGTGGCCATGACCCACCTGGATGAGCTGGAGCAGCGGGTGATTGATGGTGCGAAGGTCGAGCGCGGGGTTGATCTGGTGACCTTGCTGACTACAGAAGGCGGGGCGGCTATCTGCGCTGATCCGAACTCATAGTAGTCCACGCAATGACGTTGAGATCGGCGGTGAGGTCGCCAAGGTGCGGAAATTTCGGGGAGTGTTCGAGTACGAGGAGCAACAGCCCAAGCTCAAAAAGAAAAGGCTCGCACAGGATGTCGAGCCTTGAATAAAAAGCCGGTGCTCTTTAGCTTGTTGGAACTAAGGGGTAAGAGAGGACATAAAAATTCCAACCACGGCGTTAATAATAAATTGTGCGATATTTATGTTGAGGATAGATTCTGACCATTTTTTCCCCATGGAGCCTCACTAAAACACTGCGCTAGATAATCGATAATTGCTTGAACTCGAGCAGGTCGCCTACGTCCTGGAGGTGTTACTATATGCAAGGCAATGGGATTAATTTGCCATTCTTCCATGACTTTAATTAGTCGGCCTTCTTGAAGTTCTTTCCATATAAGAAACTCGGGCTGTAATGCCAGTCCTATCCCTGCTAGCAGCGCAGGAGTTAAAGCCTCTGCATTATTTACGCGTAGAGGCCTCACCATTGATTGAGAAAAATCTCCGTGCAGCTTATGACTAAACTGCCAATTTGGTCCTTGATGGGAATACGCATATTGCAGTGCGCGATGTGTCGCTAGATCCCGAGGGTGATGTGGCTGTCCATGATGCTCAAAGTATGCAGGGGTCCCAACCAAATGGATGGGAACGGTGCACAAACGACGGGCCAACATGCTGGAGTCTGCAAGAGTGGAGATACGCAGGGCAAGGTCGAAGCCATTTGCAACGAGATTGATGATTTCATCGCTGAAGTCAATGTCTAGACTTACCTCTGGATTGGCTTGCATGAAAGCGGGAAGCAAGGGCGCTAAGTAAGAGAGCCCAAAGGACATTGGTGCGGAGATTCGCACGGTACCACACAGCTTTGTTGCTTGTTCAGCGAGGACTGCTTCGACAGTCTCTCCTTCTTCGAGTATGCGAGTCGCGTACTCCAATGCGACTAATCCACTCTCGGTAAGTGATATACGGCGCGAGGTCCGGTGAAAAAGCGTAGTTTTCATCCGCTTTTCTAGACGGTTGACTGCCTTGGAAACGGTTGCCTGAGAAAGTGAAAAATCGGAGGCGGCACGAGCAAAAGAACCCGTCTCGGCGATTTTTGCAAAGATGGCCCAAGCTTCCAAATCTGGCAGTTTTTTCATATTACTCATGAATTCAATCTAGGAGAGTGGATTGAATTTTTGTACGTCATGAAATTGATGCAGTGCTCAATTTCTTCATACCAGCGAATACTGGCGGCCTCTTCAAGCATTGGATCATCCTTTAAAAAAGACCCAGGAAGTACGTTTGCATCACCTTGTAATTGGAAAAGCAGGAATTCCAATTCTTCTCTTCTGCAGGGGAGGATGGGTGCCTACACTGCCGCCCATAGTCCATCTTTGAAGAATGTCGTCATGATCGAACGCCGTCCTTATGACAGCCTTGGTGGTGCTGACCATGGCTGGCTTGAGTCAAAGCATCATTTCTCGTTTGCTGAGTATCGCGACCCCAAGCGCATGCACTGGGGCGCGCTGCGGGTGTGGAATGACGACACCATCGCGCCGGGCTCGGGCTTTCCACCTCACTCGCATGCTGACATGGAAATCATTACTTATGTGCGCGAGGGTGCAATCACCCATCGCGACAACTTGGGCAACCTGGGCCGTACGGTAGCAGGCGACGTACAGGTGATAAGTGCCGGCACGGGGGTGCGCCACTCCGAGTACAACCTCGAGCCCGGCGTCACGCGCATTTTCCAGATCTGGGTCCTTCCCAGCCAGCGCGGTGAGCGTCCTGCTTGGGGCACCAAGCCCTTTCCCAAGCACAACCGTGCAGGGCACTTTGTGACGCTGGCCAGCGGTGAGAAGGGCGATGAAGACGCGCTACCTATCCGTGCCGATGCCCGTGTGCTCGGAGCCACGCTCAAGGCGGGAGAGAGAGCCGAATACCAGTTTGCCGACGGTGACCGCTATGGCTATCTGGTGCTGTCCAAAGGACGTGCTGATGTCAATGGAGTGATGCTGGATGCCCGCGACGGCGCTGCCATCCATGGCGAACACACCATAGCTGTTATCGCCAGCGAAGACACTGAGCTGGTGCTGGTTGATGCAATCGAATTGGTTTGAGTGGCTTATTGCTGTCGACTTAGTCACTCTATTTCGTTATTGGCGGGGGCCTTGTGCGGCTGTCCCTGCCAGTCTAGCCGGCGCGTGGCCATTCAGGCTCCACACCGGGCAAATGCCGCCGCTTTCCATCTACTCCTGAAGGAAGAGACCATGTCCAGCAAGTACACCGAAGTTCTGACACCCCAAAACAGCCAACTCATTTTCATCGACCAGCAGCCACAAATGGCCTTCGGCGTGCAGTCCATCGACCGTCAGACGCTGAAGAACAATGTCGCAGGCTTGGCCAAGGCGGCCAAGGTCTTCAACATCCCGACCACCATCACCACGGTGGAAACAGAAGGCTTCTCAGGCCATACCTATCCCGAACTGCTGAGCGTGTTCCCCGAAAACAAGATTCTGGAACGCACGTCGATGAACTCCTGGGACGACCAGAACGTGCGTGATTCGCTGGCTGCCGGCGCTTCGCAGGGTCGCAAGAAGATCGTAGTCTCGGGCCTGTGGACGGAGGTCTGCAACCTGGGCTTCGCGCTGTCGTGCATGCATGACACCGACTACGAGATCTACATGGTGTCCGATGCCTCGGGCGGCACCTCGCTTGAAGCTCACGAGCGGGCCATGGATCGCATGGTGCAGGCCGGCGTGGTGCCCGTGACCTGGCAACAGGTGTTGCTGGAATGGCAGCGCGACTGGGCGCGCAAGAGCACTTACGACGCGGTGATGAACATCGTGCGCGAGCACTCCGGTGCCTACGGTATGGGCGTGGACTACGCTTACACCATGGTGCACAAGGCTCCCGAGCGCGTGCAGCACGGCCAGCGCATCGGTCCCAACCCGGCCAAGTAAGTTCGAGTGCTTGCCAGGCGGGCTTCACGATAAGACTGCTTGGCTTCCCGTGCTTGCATCGGCGCACCCAGCATCTTGTGTGCGGCTGCGTTTCCCTCTTACTTGCCTAACTACCATACCGAGGCGATCCACCTATGAAGCTCTATATCCTATCCCTTGGCACGGGCCTGCTGGTCGGCATCATCTATAGCCTGCTGAACGTGCGCTCGCCGGCTCCGCCACTCATCGCTTTGTTGGGGCTGCTCGGAATGCTGGTGGGCGAACAGCTTATTCCAGTAGGCAAAAAACTACTGAGTGGTAGCGCCTTTAGCACTGCCTGCAACGAAACCCAGGCCACGGCATCCGTACTTGGGCAATTGCCTGGCCGGCAGGCCGCCGACAAATCGGCTGAAGACCCGCAAGCGTAACACCACTTAATCCCGTGATGCCTTCTGCGTACTGCTGATGTGAAAGTCTTGTCAGTAGAGCCGCAAGCACAGGCATCCCATGAAAGAAAACGCATGACATCCCGC
The DNA here is from genome assembly GCF_016772095.1 of Comamonas sp. NyZ500. Classification (NCBI taxonomy): domain Bacteria; kingdom Pseudomonadati; phylum Pseudomonadota; class Betaproteobacteria; order Burkholderiales; family Comamonadaceae; genus Comamonas; species Comamonas sp. NyZ500. The sequence goes on from NZ_JAEIJE010000033.1 coordinate 9,522, forward strand.
CGAGATATCCTGGGTGCCGCGACAACGCTGGCACTGGGTAGCTTATTGGGGCGCAACGCCTCTGCAGCCGATCACCAAGGAGCATCTACCATGTCCGATCCCCATCCTGACGCCATTTTTTTTAACGGCCAGATCACCACACTGGACCGTAGCAAGCCCGTGGCCAGCGCCGTGGCCGTTAAAGCCGGTCGCTTCATCGCCGTTGGTGACGACCAGGAGGTCCTGGCGCTGGCGGGTGACAAGACCCGGCGTATCGATCTCAAGCGCAAAAGCGTGCTGCCCGGCCTGTTCGACAACCACACCCATGTGGTGCGTGGCGGCCTGAACTACAACATGGAGCTGCGCTGGGACGGCGTGCGCTCGCTGGCCGATGCACTAGACATGCTCAAGCGCCAGGTAGCCATTACCCCGGCGCCGCAATGGGTGCGCGTAGTGGGGGGCTTCACCGAGCACCAGTTCGTCGAGAAGCGTCTGCCTACGTTGGCAGAGATCAATGCGATTGCGCCCGATACGCCGGTGTTCCTGCTGCACCTGTACGATCGCGCACTGCTCAATGGTGCTGCGTTGCGCGCCGTGGGCTATACCAAGGACACACAGGCGCCTCCCGGAGGCGAGATCGTGCGCGATGCAGGCGGCAACCCCACCGGTCTGCTGCTGGCCAAGCCCAACGCCACTATTCTCTATGCGACCCTAGCCAAGGGGCCCAAGCTGCCGCTGGACTACCAGGTCAACTCCACGCGTCACTTCATGCGTGAGCTCAACCGTCTGGGCGTGACCGGCGTGATCGATGCGGGCGGCGGCTTCCAGAATTATCCCGAAGACTACGAGGTGATCCAGAAGCTGGCCGACGCCAACCAGATCACCGTGCGCCTGGCCTACAACCTGTTCACGCAAAAGCCCAAACAGGAGAAAGAGGACTTCCTGAACTGGACCCGATCGGTCAAATACAAGCAAGGCGACGACTACTTCCGCCACAACGGTGCAGGTGAGATGCTGGTGTACTCGGCTGCCGACTTCGAGGACTTCCGCGTGGAACGCCCCGACATGCCTCCCGAAATGGAAGGCGAGCTCGAAGAGGTGGTGCGAGTGCTAGTGCAGAACAAGTGGCCCTGGCGCCTGCACGCGACCTATGACGAGACCATCTCGCGTGCACTTGATGTGTTTGAGAAGGTCAACCGCGACACGCCGCTGACGGGAATCAACTGGTTCTTCGACCATGCCGAGACCATCTCCGACAAGTCCATAGACCGCATCGCCGCGCTGGGCGGCGGCATTGCCGTGCAGCACCGCATGGCCTACCAGGGCGAGTACTTCATCGAGCGCTACGGTTCCAGAGCTGCCGAAGCTACGCCGCCCGTCAAGCGCATTCTGGAAAAAGGCGTCAAGGTCTCGGCCGGCACCGACGCCACGCGCGTCGCCTCCTACAACCCCTGGGTGTCGCTGTCGTGGATGATCACCGGCAAGACCGTGGGCGGCACGCAGATGTACCCGCAGCGCAATCTGCTGGATCGCGAGACGGCCCTGCGCATGTGGACCGAGAACGTGGCCTGGTTCAGTAATGAAGAAGGCAAGCGCGGCCGCATCTCCGTTGGGCAACTGGCCGACTTCATCGTACCGAGCAAGGATTTCTTCAAGGTACCCGAGGACGAAATCTCCTTCCTGACCTCACACCTCACAGTGGTCGGAGGTCGCGTGGTCTATGGTGAGGGGGAGTTTGAAGAACATGACGGCAACCCGCTGCCGCCTGCCATGCCGGACTGGTCGCCCACGCGGTTGTTCGGCGGTTATGCAGGCTGGGGGGATCCTGACGGTGCGGGCAAAAATTCACTCAACCCGGCTCGCTACCGAAGCATGGCTGCAGCCTGCGGCTGTGGCACGAGCTGCGGCATGCACGGACACCAACATGCCGATGCCTGGGCATCGAACGTGCCGGCCTCCGACCCGAAGAGCTTCTTCGGCGCGCTGGGCTGCTCTTGCTGGATGGCTTGACATAAGTCAGCCCCTGAGCGGCTGCGCCGCTTTCCCCTCTCTCGCTGCGCGGGAGGGGGACGATGCCATCGCCTGGGTGGCCCGCCTGGGCGGCCCCGCCGCGAGGCGGCTCTTGCTCGGCATCTCTGGCTTGATTGGTGCCAGTTTTTGGCATAGTGGTCTTGGATGGGGCGCTTGATTGGAGATGTTCCATGAATACTTCCGTATCCGGTTTTTCGGTGCGTCTTGCTGGCCTGGCGCGCCCCGTCTTCGGCAGTGCCGCCATGCGCTTTGTCGCCTATCTGGGCCTGTGCGCGGCCTATCTGCAGGGCGGGCTGGTCAAACTTGCCGATTTCCCTGGCGCCATTGGCGAAATGCAGCATTTCGGGCTGGCGCCGGCTCCCCTGTTCGCGGTGCTGGTGATAGCGCTGGAGCTGGGCGCATCGGTGTTGATCCTCATTGGGCGGCTGCGCTGGCTGGGCGCCCTGACCCTGGGTGGCTTCACCTTGTTGGCCACTTTGCTGGCGCTGCGTTTCTGGGAGCTGCCTGCAGGCCAGCAGCGCTTTATGGCAGCAAATTCCTTTTTCGAGCACCTGGGCTTGGTCGGCGGCTTCCTGCTCGTAGCCTGGCTTGATTTGAGGGAAAAGGAAACTGTATGACCACTGACAACAACGTATCTCCGGTTGCTGGGCAGATTCCGGGCCTCTGGGCGCAGTGCCGTGCGCCCGTGTTGCTGACCATCGTGGGCGGTGCCATCGACACAATAGGCTTCATCGCCTTGCTGGGATTCTTCACAGCTCATGTCACGGGTAACTTGGTGCTGGCCGGCGCGGCCTTTGTCAAGGGTGGGGCGGGGCTGTGGATCAAGCTAGGTGCGATCCCGCTGTTCATCGCCACGGTCATGGTCACCAAGACCTGGATCGACCATTGCCGGCAGTCCCATGTGACGCTAGGTTGGCTGTTCGTGGCCGAGGCCGTGTTCCTTACTGGTTTCATGAGCGCTGGCTTGCATTTCGATCCGTTTCGCGATCCTGGTGCTAGCACGCTTGCTTTGACCGGTGGTCTGGGCCTGATGGCGCTTGCCATACGCAATACGGCCAGCAAGACGCTGACCAAGCACATCAGTCCCAGCACCATGATGACGGGCAATACCACGCAATTTGGCATTGACCTGTCCAACTACGTGCGCCAGCCTAGCAGCGAAAACCGGCAGGCAGTCTTCAAGAGCGGCAGCATCATCGTCGGTTTTGTCGCGGGCGCCTTCCTGGGTGCAGTGCTCTATATGTACATCGGCTTTTGGAGCGTGCTGCCCTTCATGCTGGCTGTGCTGCATCTGGCCAGCTTGTCCTTTCGTCGGCAGTTCATCTGACGCAGGGTATGGTGATGAACAAGAGCCGCCTGGAATCCTTCAGCGATGGGGTCATATCGGTAAGCCTGACGCTGATGCTCTATCAGATCCAGTTGCCGACGGAGTTCACTTGGAACGGGTTGTGGAAGGAGGCACACAACTTTTTCGGTTATGTGCTCAGTTTCATCTATGTCGGCATCTACTGGAACAACCACCACCATCTGTTTCAGGTGGTGCAAGGTATCAACGGTCGGATCATGTGGGCCAACCTGAATCTGCTGTTCTGGCTGACGATGATCCCCATCACCACCACTTGGGCCGGTAAGTCTGGACTGCTGGCGTTACCCACTGCGCTTTACGCAGGGGTGCTATTCATGTGCGCGCTCTCATACTGGGTGTTGGAGAGGGTCATCATCATCTCGGAGGGCAAGGACTCCGTGCTCGCGCGCACCCTAGGCCGGGACCTGAAGGGGAAGATTTCCCTTCCCATATACGCTCTGGCCATCGTTGTCAGTTTCTACAGCACCGTGGCTGCATTTTCAATTTTCACGGCTATGGCTGTACTCTGGTTCTTGCCCGACTCGCGTATTGAAAAATACCTAACGCAGAATGGTGGCAGGTAGCCCAGGGGATACCCCTTCCGCACTGGTACCGTCTCTAGGTAGCGTGTGCTGCCGACAAGGCGGAAGTGCACCGGATCCATCAAATTTCAAAATTAGAAAGCTTTTCATCCGATGCAAGCATTGCAAGGTGTGACTTGGCTGCTGGTATTGCAGCTTACCGGCGAAGCTCTGGCCCATCTACTCAACCTGCCATTCCCTGGCCCGGTCGTAGGCATGTTGCTTCTAGTGATATCGCTGCGCTTTCATGTGGTGCGTGAACCGGTGCATGCTGCGGCCAGCTATTTGCTGTCGCATCTGTCGCTGCTGTTTGTACCCGTGGGCGTAGGTGTCATTACGCATCTAGATCTGCTCCGTGACTATGGACTCAAGCTGATGCTGGTCATTGCCTTGTCCACTTGGGCAGGAATGGCCGTCACAGTGCTGCTGGTGCGGGCCTTGATGCGCGACCAACTCGAGACCAAGAAGGAGGACTCTACCGATGCCTGATTTTGTCCAGCTCTGGGTCTATCTCTCGTCGGCGCCTTTGTTCGGGCTGACAGCGACACTGGCCGTCTATGTGATCGCGCATGGGCTGTATGTGCGCTCAGGACAGGCTCCATGGGCCAATCCCGTACTGTGGTCCGTGGTGGTTCTGGGGTCGGCGCTGATGCTCACGCAGGTGCCGTATCCCACTTACTTTGCAGGCGCACAGTTCATTCACTTTCTGCTGGGACCTGCGGTTGTAGCACTGGGGCTTCCGTTGTGGGAGCGGCGCGCTGAGTTGCTGCGCAACTGGGGGCGTTTTCTGGTCGCAGCGCTGGCTGGGGGCGCTACGGCAGCCATCGTCGCCGTGGCTCTGGGTTGGGCCGTGGGACTGCCGGGGGAAGTTCTGAGTTCCCTGGCACCAAAGTCCGTCACGGCACCCGTAGCCATGGGCGTAGCGGAAAAAATCGGTGGTGTTCCAGCTCTGGCCGCCGTGTTCGCGGTGTTGACAGGCTTGATCGGCGCACTGTCCGCCCGCGCACTGTTCCGGATTCTGGGCGTTGGCACCAGCGATGCGGAGTGGGTGGCGCGCGGTTTCAGTCTGGGCACGGCATCGCATGGTATTGGTGCTGCACGAGCGCTGCAGGTGAACGCGGACGCCGGCGCGTACGCGGGCTTGGCTCTGAGCCTGCAGGTATTGTTGGCCGCGCTGCTGATGCCGCTGGTGGCGCGTTGGTTCTAGGCGTAACGCACGAGGGCTGTCAAAGGGCACTTCTGACTTATTGAAATTCTGTTGTTGGCAGTGCCTGCCAGCTTGTTCCCTTGAACGACTCGTTGAAACGGAGAGCCCCATGACGACCGAATTCAAGTGTCCCTTCCACTAGGCCAACAGCGGCGTTGCCGCCGAAGGCAAGGGCTCCACCAACAAGGACTGCTTGCCCAAATAGCCTAGCGTGGACCTGGTCTGTCTTCAATGCGCATCCTGCGCGCCCTGGCTGGGGTCTATGCCGGAGCCGGCTCCGGACAGAAGTTCGTCAAGGACTTTGTGGCTGCATCGGTCAAGGTGATGGAACTGGAATGGTTTGGTCTGAGGAAGTGACATCCTTGAGGCACCGCGGCCTCCCCCCATCCACCGGCCAGCCGATTTGTCTCGACTGGTATTCATAGAAACAGGAACTCGCCTGTGCTGCCCTTTGGCCTAGCTACGTTGGACCAATAATCAGGCTCAAACGCTCAACATGAATGCGTACCCGCCTCAACCGATAAGACTTGAAGCACTGCGTCCGATAACTTTTTTCGCTTTCACGATTTGTTTGCGTAATTGGGTCTTCCCAATTCGCCCGAGGCCATTGCGGCCTTCCTCAACCAACATCGACCATTGTCCAACGATGTACTTTTGGCCGATGCCCCTTTTGGGGAGGAGTCACAAGCACAGTTCGTTCGTGAAAAAAAGCTGCAAGACTCGCCTGAGTGGACTCAACTGATCGACCAACTCAGTGAGTCTCTTCGAGACTCTTCAGATATACGCAACTCGAGCTCCTGCCGAGTGTTGACCTTTTCGGGGAGCCTGCGACAGTCCTCCTTCAACACGGCCCTGGCCCATGCAGCGCAGGTCATGGCGCCACACGGTATGCCCATCGAAGTCGCGACTTTGCATGGAGTTCCGCTTTATGACGATGACTTGGACGTCAGTGAAGGTATTCCGGCTGCGGTGCTCAAATTGAAAGCGCAGATTCTGGATGTGGACGCTTTGCTGATGGTCACTCCTGAGTACAACAACGGCGTGCCGGGGGCAAAAATGGCATTGACTGGCTTTCCCGCGCAGATATGAAAGCCATTTTTGCCAAGCGTCCAACAGGCATGATTGGCGCATCGATGGGGGCTTTGGTACTTCGTCGTCCCAGGTCGCTTGGTTGCCCACTCTCAAGATGCCGGGCGTTACGCTGTACAGCGGTAACTCCGTGCTGGTGTCTCGTGCACAACATGCGTTCGATGCTCAAGGTGAGTTGGTGGATGAGTCGATTCGGAAAAATCTGAGCGCGTATCTCAATGGTTTCAACGAATTTGTGCAGCACATCAAAGTTGAAAAATCCAAGTAACGAGCGGACTAGACATTGATGGGTTTATTTACCTAATAGAGCGCATATTCCTGGCTAGGTTCTTATCGCGGCAGCTGCTTGCACATAACGTCAAGATGCTTGTTGCTACTTCGCCTTAGGGCCGAGCCCAGCATATGCGTCCCAACTCCGCAGGTACCCGTACGGAGCTTGATTTTCATAATTCAGCCTACGCCATGCCAAAAATCATTGATGCTACATCATATGCAGTGATGACGGCCGTTGAGGCAAGAATCTTTGCCGGTAGCGCCTTTGGCGGTGCATTGGCTTCAAAGCTCCGAAACGGGTAGCTGCTGCCACTATAGGCTGCTCTAGAATCAATGGCTTTATCGGTAACTTAGGTTGAGCCAGAAAATGCCTGTAACCATCCATGACGTAGCTGCGGCTGCGGGTGTGAACCCGGCAACCGTGTCTCGTGCATTGCGCGGTGTTCCGGGCAAGGTGTCCGCAGCAAAACGAGCGGAGATCGAAGCCGTTGCGCGCAAGCTGGGATACACCCCCAATGTGGTTGCTGCCTCACTGCGAACTAAACGCACCAACATTGCGGCGATTGTGGTGCCGGATCTAGCCAATCCAATGTTTGCACCATTGGTCAAAGGGCTGGAGCAGGAGTTGCGTAAGCACGATATGCTGGCTCTGATCACACAACCTCCCGAAGGGAGGCATGAGCGCGCCGAGTTGATTCGGGCTCTGGCAATGCATCAAGTTAGCGGCTTGCTGATTTTGGCAGCAGAGCAGGACGATGCCATGTTGGATGCTGCCCTCCTGCAACGGATTCCTACGGTACTCTTGAACCGTGGCTCGGGGGATCGTCGCTTTTCAAGTGTGGTCAACGATGACCACGAGAGCGTGCGTCTGGTGATCGAGCATCTGCATGGTCTGGGGCATAGCCGCATAGCGCATATCGCGGGGCCGGCCTTTCTGTCTACCGGTTTGGCAAGGCGTAAGGCATTCGAGGAGCTCGCTCAGCCTTTGTGCGAGGGCGCATTGCCGATTGTCGAAGCGCAGGCATTTACACGGGAAGAGGGTCTGCGGGCTGGGCGGCAACTGCTGGATTTGGAGCCAGGGTCCTTTACTGCCGTTTTTGCCAGTAACGATCTGCTGGCTTTGGGGATGCTGGACGCTGCGCGTGAGCGTGGGGTGTCAGTGCCAAAGGAGTTGTCGGTGGTTGGACATAACGACATGCCATTTGTCGATATTGTCCAGCCGCCTTTGACCACGGTGCACATGCCGATCGCTGAGATGAGTCGGCAAGCTGCGCAGATGTTCCTGGAGCATGTACGCGAAGGTGCCATGATGTCCACGACCACGCGCATTCTGCAAACCACGTTGGTGGTGCGCCAATCCACAGCACTGGTGCCGGGCGGGCAGCAGCGACGCCCAGCAGCCTAATATTTGCAGTGCTGACGGATATGTCTTCAGTTTTGTGTGATCTTGGCCGTGGAGACGAGCTTGCCTACCTCGGCGGATTCTTTGCGGACGAAGGCGTCGAATTGTTCTGGGGCTACTGATGGGTAGTCGGCACCCAGGGCGATCAGCCGGGTTTTGACTGCGTCGGATTTCAGCGCGGTAGCCGTGGCCTGTCTGATCCGCTCTGCAATGGAGTCTGGGAGCTTGGACGGCGCAAACAAACCAATCCAGAAGTCATAGTCAGAGCCTGGAAAGCCTGCCTCGACTGTTGTTGAAACGTCGGGCAAGGCCGTCGCCCGATGTGGGGAGCCGACTGCCAAGGCCAGCAGTTTCTTGTCCTTGATCATGGGAAGGGCGCTGGTGATGGGGGCGAAGAACCATTGCACTTGGCCTGATATGACATCGGTTATTGCCTCGGGCGTACCTCGGTAAGGTACATGTACGGCTTCGATGCCAGTAGCCACTCGGAACTTTTCCGCATTCATGTGAGTGGCGCTGCCATTGCCAGCGGAGGCATACAGCAGCTTGCTCGGCTCGGTTTTTGCCTTCTGAACTACGGCCTTTACGTCCTTGAACCCGCTTTGTGGGCTGACCACCAGGACATTGGGAACTGAGGCCAGCATGGCGAGCGACTTGAAGTCCTTCACCGGGTCATAGCGCAGTGTTGGATAGAGGTATGCGTTGGCGACATGACCAGCAGAATGAACGAGAAGGGTATACCCGTCTGCGGGGGCAGACGATACCTGAGCCGCACCCAGTGTGCCGCCCGCACCAGGCTTGTTCTCCACGATGATGGGTTGACCTAGTTCTTTGCGCATGCCTTCCCCTACAGCTCGCGCAATGATGTCGGTGGCTGACCCCGCAGTGAAGGGGACGACCATCTTGATCGGCTTGGACGGATAGGCATCCTGCGCCAGGGTGTTGGGTGCAACTGCACCTAAAGCGGCGGTGCTGACCACGACGGTCATCAGTTTGCGGAACGGACGATATGGGGTGAACGGGCTCATGGACTTGTCTCCTCAAAAGGTGGTCTTAGATCCTGTTGGGCATCACCAGCAGCACGCGTGCGGGTGATGCTCCGGCATTGAACAGCTGTCGCGCTTCTTGTGGCGCGATGCGGCAGCTGTCCATGGGGCCAAGCACGGTCACCTGGCTTTGGTCGCCATGGATGGCGGTGACTTGCACCTCTCCTTCCAGGCAGATGTAGAACTTCTCCATATCCGAGGCGCTGGAGGTGGTTCCCCCACCGGGCTCGATCAGGGAGCAGCCGATCCAGACGGAGTCTGAAGGGCCCGCCTCCATGCCCTGCAGGCGCTGCATGGTCATCTGTGCATGGCCGGGGGCGCTGTAGAACGGCGCTTTGGGAAAGGCAACGACATGCATGGCTGGCCTTTCTTTAGGGCGCGAGTACGACGCGGTCCATAGAGCCGCTGAGGACCTTGCGATAGGCATCTCCTGCGCTGGACAGAGGAATCAGTGTGGTCTCATCAACATCGAAGGCCATGAGCGAGCCGTCATCGAAGCCGGGCAGCAGGCTGTTGAGTACCTGGGCACACTGGCTGACGGTGAGCTTGAGACTGTCAACACCTAGCATCTGGAGGTTTCGGCGATAGAAAGCAAGGATGTCGAAGGAGACGTTGCGCTCTATGGTCGAGATCAGAACCTGCGTGCCACCAATGGCAAGGGCTTGCAGAGCCGTATCGAAGTAGGGGGACCCGACGGTGTTATAGGCAATGTCGGCGCCACGACCATCAGTTGCTGTCAACAGGTCCTGCACCAAGGTAGGGCTGTGGCTGTCAAAGGTTGCAACGTGAGATGAGGCGTGACCACGGTATTGGTCAGAACCGCGCTCCACGCCGATGACCTTGGCACCAGCACGCGAAGCAAGTTGTGCTGCAGCCTGGCCTACCTTGCCGTTGACACCAAACACAATGACGGTCTGTCCCTGACCTTTTAGGCCCGCGCGACGTAGACCTTCGTTGGCAGTGATAAAAGGCACGCCCACGGTGGCTGCTGCAGCCACACTGACATTTTTGGGCTTACGGCTAAGGGCGTTTTGCGGGAGCACCAGATAACGGGCATGGGTTCCATCGCGGGTTACGCCTAAATCTCCACCCGTCCCCCAGACGTCTTGACCCATCCATTCGGCCGGTCCAGCCACCACTCGGCCAGCAAAATCACGCCCTGGTGTGCGCGGCCAGATTGCCTGAGGCATGGAGCCGAGTGCGGCTTTGACGTCACTGGGATTGACTGCTGCAGCGAGCACTTCGATCACGGCTTCGTCAGCTTGTGGCTGAGGCTTGTTCTGCGGGACAAGGTCTGGGGCTATGTCTGCTGCAGTTTCCGCTTTGGCGGACAGGCGCAGGGCTTGGAAAGTAGTCATGGTGAGGTCCTCTGTATGGAATGGGGGGAGATGTCGATTTAGCGGATGAGGTGCCGGTTCGTGGGGCGCAGACCCCAGCGTTGGCGCGCTTGTTCGCTGGTGGCCAAGCTGCCGCCTAGGTCTTCGACGATGCGCCGGGCCTTGGTCACAAGCTCGGCGTTGCTTTTGGCCAGCTGGCCTTTGTCGATATAGATCGTGTCTTCCAGACCGATACGTACATTTCCACCCAACAGGCGGGCTTGTGCTACGCACTGGAACGCATGGCGGCCGACTGCGAAGGCCGTCCATTGGGCTTGCGGTGGAATCAGGGATAGACCGAGCTGCAAGGCTTGCGTCGTGAACGGCAGCGAATAGCGCACACCCATTACAAAGCTGAACAGGCCAGGGCCTTGCAAGGTGCCGTCGGTCATCAAGTGCTGTGCCAGGACCAGGTCGCCGGTATCAAAGCACTCCAGTTCGGGCACGCAGCCGGCGTCGCGGATGACTTTGGCCATACGCCGGACGTTGGCTGGAGTGTTCATCACCACTTGCTCACCGGAGTTCATGGTGTTGAGGTCCAGAGAGCAGATGTCGGGCTGCAAGGCCGTGATGTGCTCCACGCGCTTTTCTGGCGGCAGCAGCGAGGTGCCGGGCGCATATGTCTTGGGGTCGTCGACGCTGGGAATGTAGCGTCCGCCGGGGCCTGTGGTGAGGTTGATGATGAGCTGAGGGCGCTCCTGGCGCAGCGTCTGCACGACCTCGGCATAGTGTGTAAGGTCCATGGATGGCTTGCCAGTTTTCGGGTCGCGCACGTGGATGTGCACGGCTGCAGCGCCGGCATCATGGGCTTCAATGCAGGCGGCGGAGATCTGCTCTGGGGTGATGGGCAGATAGGCGGTCTGCTCGGGTGTGGTGAGGTTGCCAGTGACCGCGCAGGTCAGGATGGTTGGTTGGCTCATGGTCGTCCCCAGAAAGTCTTAAAGGTGACGGCCGCCGTCGGCCACGAAGATGCTGCCTGTGGCATATCGCAAGCTGGTGCAGCAGGCCTGGATGACCGCGGCCACATCGTCCGGAGTGCCTACGCGTTGCAACGGAATAGTGGCTCCGACTTTGGCGTTGAAGTTGGCATCGCGTCCCGCAACAAAGCTGCTATCCACCACGCCAGGCGACACAGCAAGTACACGGACCTTGGGCGCCAGTGTTTTGGCCAGACCCTTGGTCAGCGCATCAATGCCTGCTTTGGCTGCTGCATAGGCTAGATTGCTGCCTAGACCGGTCATGCCTGCAATCGACGAGACATTGACAATCAACCCGTCGTCACCAGCCTGCAACTGAGGGGTGAAGGCCCGGATAGCAGCAAACGTGCCGCGCCAGTTGGAGGCAAACATGTCATCAATCAGTTCATCGCTCAAGGCTTGTAGATTGCCAGCTGGCACAGGCTGGGTGTGGCCCGCACAGTTGACGAGAATGCGAGCAGGCCCGAAGCTGCGCTCGACAATCTGAGCAGCGTTTTCAAGCTGTGTACTGTCGGTGACTGAGGCCGTCACTGCACCATGTCCATGGCCAGTCAGGGTTTGCAGCAGAGGCTGGGCCTTGTCACTGGCTCCGCGATGTAGTACTACTACGCGGGCGCCGAGCGCGGCGAGGCGCCGTGCGGTTGCTGCGCCAATAGCGCCTGTGCCTCCGGTAATGACGGCGACCTGGTCGTCGAGTCGATCAAGAGGAGAGAAGCGGGAAGTCATAGTGGGGTCCTTGGGTGCGAATTAGGGAATGGGGCATTTGGGGATGCGTGTCTCGCCAGGCTCTAGCCGCAGATCCACATCCAGCCTGTAGTGATTGGGGCCTGCAGGCTCAAAATGCCTGAGCAAGGATCCGACTGCGCCGAACACGACGTCGTCATCTGCATGCGGGTCCTCAGCGTCGAAAAACTGTGTGGCCAGCACCTTGTGACCAGGCGCCACCACCAAGAAGTGCAGGTGGGCGGGGCGCATGGTGTGCCGGCCTTGCGCTGCCAGCAGCTCTCCGCATGGGCCGTCCACGGGCACGGGATAGCCTGCCGGGCGCACGCTTTCAAAGGAGAAGCGGCCGTCTTGATCGGTCTCGAAGCAGCCGCGCAGGTTCATGCGAGGCTGGGATTCATCTTGGTTTTCGTAAAGCCCCTTAGGTGAGGCCTGCCAGGTCTCCACTCGTGCTCCAGCGATAGGCGATCCATCCAGTGATAGCACGCGGCCGTTGACTGTCAGGCGCGGACCCGGGGTATCGCTGCAGGCAATGCATTCACCGCTCTTGCGTACAGGTTGGTTGGCGCGCCAGAAGGGACCTATCAGTGCAGGCTCGGTTCCTCCGGCTTCCAGAGCATGACGCGCGTCATGGAGCTGCACCAATGTCGCCAGTCCCAGGATATCGGCCAACAAAATGCCTTCGTGCTTCTTGGGGCCGCTGGCCTGTCCAATGGCGACCAAGAAGTCCAGCCCCACTTCCAGCTCAGCAGGGGTGAGGTCTGCTTCGACAGCAAAGGCATGGAGATGGCGGATGCCCTTATCCAATATTTCCTTCAGTCTCGGGTTAGCTGTTTGGGCGTTGGAGTTAAGAACTGCTGTCAACAGCGCTTGCGGGTTGGTGGCTAGACCTGGTTGTTTAAGCATAAGATCCTCTTAAGGGCAATCGATTGCCTTTACTTTAAAAGTAAAAAACACTGAAAGTCAAACTCAAATTTGAGTCAAATCAGTAGATTTAGGGAAAACGATTGCCCTATCGATGAGGATTAGATGCGCACGAAGATATTTGAGCGGCTGCGCTAGGTTCGCCCTGATGGCATGCCACCCATCGCCCGCTTGGCCACGGTGGCTATCGCCTTGTGGGTCGCATCATCGGCTACCGTCAGGCTCTTGATGCTGTGTCTTTTGGCCGTTCGGTCAAAGACAAAGCCCATTGGCCACACCTAGTTGGCTGCCATCGGACGCTGTAGCGGGTGGCGATCGGCCAGCGGGATCTTCTTGCGTTTGCGTTTCCTTACCTGCAAACCAGCTTCGACATACAGGTGGTCAACCCCTTTGTGGTTGACGATCTCGCCGGCTTGCCTGAGCTTGAGATAGATCATGCCGGCGCCGTTGGGGCGATGGCGTTGCGCCAGAGCGATGATCTTGCCCTTCAGGGCGCCGTTTCGGTCTTCAGCGGGCTTGTAACGGTAGGCGCTGGTGTTCATGCCGATGACGAGCAATGAGCGCGTTCGCTGAGTCCGCGCCCCACCTGTGGCGCACCAGCTTGCGCCGTGCAGGTACGCTCACCTGTATTGACCCAGCAGAACCTGCACAGGTCAGGCCGCTAATGCAAATGCCTCCGCGGGTGTTCGCATGTTCAGCGCTTGGAGGTCACTACTGAGTTGTACAAAGCCTTGTTCGACAGCATGGCCGCGACCGCATGTGTCCCCGGTGAGTACCAGGAGATCGTCAACGGTGCACTCGATAAAGCGTTGGCCGTGGCCATGATCCGCCTGAATGAGTTGGAGCAGCGGGTGATCGCTGGCGCGGTGGTCGAGCGCGAAGTTGATCTGGTGACCTTGCAGGCAGGTAGTTCAAGCACAACTGGGCGCTAGTGGGTGTCATCAATCAAAGCCCCTGCAGTTGAAAGTCACATCTCCAGCGCCAAGTAAAGGCCATGAGTAAAAGATAGCGCTTCTCGATGCCCAAGGGGAGCGAATCAGGGACCAGCTTCCCGGTTAGGCGTGCAGCCTGGAGCTGCTGTAAAAGACAACCGGTTGTTCGTAGATGCCTTACTGTACCCGCGACTTTCCCCCTCTTGTTTGGACCAGTAGGCGACAGAATCGACAATGTGCTTGTGCATGACTTTTGCAGCTGGAGCCAGACCTTCATGGCTCAAGGATGCCAACACGATGGCCCGGCTTTCCGCAGGAAAGAAAGGGAAGACCTGTACTGAACTCCGATAGTTGAGCAAAGCGAGTTGCGGCACGACGCTGATGCCCAGGCCGCTTTCGACGATGGCAATGATGGCGGCGTCGTCAATTGCCCGAGCGCTTGATTTGATGGAGATCTTGTGGGTTGCCATGAGCTGCTGGGTTTCTTTGCCGTAGCCTTGCCCCTGAAGCACCACGTTGTGCTGTGCCAGCTCGGAAGCCGTCATGTATGCCTTGTTTTTCGGCTCGAAGCCGGGTGGCGCGATGCAGACCAGCGGGTCGGCGTAGAGCGGCGTCACATCCAGGCCCGGGGCAGCGGGCAAGGTGACAAAGCCCAGGTCGATGCGGCTCTTGACAATCCATTCGATGACATCGTCATAACCGCCTTGCTCGATGATCACTTCGATGTTGGGATGAAGCTCGGAGAACGAGCGAATGATCTTCGGCAACCAGGCCACGCTCACGCTGCTGAATGCTCCGATGCGGACGGTCCCGGCCTCCAGACCGAGCAGCTTGGACGCTTGCTGCTCCAGCTTTTCGTTGCTTTGTAGCACCTCCCTCACGGAGGGTAACAAGGCTTCGCCCCCGGATGTCAGGCGAACGCCGCCGCGGTTTCTCACGAGAAGCGAGAAGCCCAACTCTTCTTCGAAGGACGCCAAGGCATGGCTCACCGCTGACGGCGACAGGTTCAGCTGATGCGCGGCGGCGGCAAAGCTGCCGCGTTCCGCAATGGCCACGAAAACTTCATAAGCGCTGAGGGACATGATCGGATTTTTGGTGAATTAAATTCACTTTAAGTTTTTTAAAGTCAATTTTTCGATGATTTTCGATGCCACGAAAACGTCGCCGGATGCATCAAAAAGTCGCTGAAATCCTCTCTGGTAAAGGATTTCATATTTTTCTGGCTTGACATGGGGTTTCTATTTAGTTTTTGAATAGATGCAGTTTATTCATCTATTGAAGAAAACAAATCGCTTTTACGATTCTATCTGCCTTCCTACCATTTCATCGCATGTGCAGTGACGCCGTGAAAGTCCGCGCCACAGAAACCTTGGCAAAAGAGATGAAATGACCACACATACGGAAAGTGCGAAGACCTACGACTACGTGATTGTTGGCGCCGGCTCGGCGGGCTCCATCCTGGCGTCCCGGCTGTCCGAAGACCCCGGAGTGACGGTGTGCGTGCTGGAGGCCGGACCCAGCGATTTGCGGCCCTATGTCCGCGTGCCGGCCGGTTTCGTCAAGACCCTGACCCAGCCTGAGATCACCTGGCAGTTCAAGACGGAGCCGTCGGAGGGAAGCGGCGGCCGGCAAATCTCCACGACCCAGGGTAAGGTCATCGGCGGCTCCAGCTCCATCAACGGCATGATGATCGTGCGCGGCCAGCCGGGCGACTTCGACCACTGGGCGTCGCTGGGCAACCGGGGCTGGGGCTACCAGGACGTGCTGCCTTATTTCGCCAAGTCGGAGCGCTACACCGGCCGCGGCGACGACAGCGTCCGGGGGCGTTCAGGCCAGATTCCGGTGACGCCGATGGACTGGTTCCATCCCATCTCCGAAACCTTTATCGACGCGGCTGTCGCTGCCGGCCACAAGCGCAACCCCGACTACAACTCCGGCGATCAGGAAGGGGTGGGCTATTTCCAGCGCACGATCGAGAGCGGTGTGCGAGTTAGCGCCGCGGTGGGCTTTCTGGCCCCGGCTCTCAAGCGCGGCAATGTGGAGCTGCTGTCCGGCGTGCGGGCGCAGCGCGTCCTGTTCGAGGGTAAGCGCGCCGTGGGCGTGGGATTCATCCGGCGCCAAGGTGGCGAGGAAACCATCGTCAAGGCGCGCCGCGAAGTGATCGTGTCCGCGGGCACGGCCAACACGGCGCGGCTGCTGCAGATTTCGGGCGTTGGCCCTGCCGGCCTGCTGGCCAGGCTGGGCGTCAAGGTGGTCCATGAGCTGCCGGGCGTCGGCGCGAACCTGAGCGACCACTATTCGGCGCGTCTGGTCATGCGCGCCAGACCGGGCGTCACGACCCTGAACGAGATGGCGCGCGGCCCGCGGCTGCTCTGGCAGATCATGCGCTGGGTGGCGCAGAAGCCGGGCGTGCTGACGCTGACGCCTTCCCAGGCGCACCTGTTCTGCAAGTCGAATGCAGGCGTCGCGACGCCGGACCTGCAGTGCGTGTTCGTGCCGGGCAGCTACAAGGAAGGCAAGCACTATGTGCTCGATGACTATCCGGGCGTGACCGGCGGGTGGTGGCAGCACAGGCCGCTGAGCCGCGGCTACGTGCATGCGCGCTCGACCGATGTTTTCGAGGACCCTGCCATCCAGCCCAACTACCTGGCGCACGGCCTGGATCAGGAGGTCATGGTGGCGGGCATGAAGATCATCCGCGGCCTGCTGCATTCGCCGACGCTGGCGAAGTATTTGCAGGAAGAAACGGTGCCGGGCACCCATGTCAGTACCGACGAGCAACTGCTGGATTTTTGCAAGAGCCATGGTTCTACGGGATACCACCTGGTGGGCACGGCCCGCATGGGGCCGAAGTCCGATCCGATGTCGGTCGTGGACGATTCGCTGCGCGTCCATGGGCTGGAGAACCTGCGGGTGATCGACGCCTCAATCATGCCGGCCATCACCTCCGGCAACACCTATGCGGCCACGCTGATGATCGCCGAGAAGGGCGCAGATCTCGTGCGTGGCAAGCACCGCTTTGCCTGATTCATCAAACATCCATCCATAGGAGACGGCCATGGCCGAACACCATCTCGACGCGCATCTTTTCATCAACGGGCAATGGCAGGAAGGCCGAGCCAGCTCCGAGCCCAACATCGACCCCGCCACTGGCGAGGCGGTCGGCATCGTGACGGGTGCGGATGCCAGCCAGGTTCAGTCGGCGCTTGACGCTGCCAGCAAGGCATTCCCTGCATGGAGCGCGCTCACTGGCCAGGCGCGCGGCGCGATTTTGAAAAAAGCCTCGGCCCTGCTGGTCGAGCGTATCGAGGAGATCGCCGGCGGCCTGATCCTGGAGTCCGGCAAGACGCAGGCGGACGCGGTTGGCGAGCTGCGCCGCACGATCGAGACGCTGGCCTGGAACGGCGAGGAGGCCGGCCGTATCAGCGGCAAGGTACACCAGGGCATCGTTGCGGGCAGCACGCGCCTGTCGCTGCCGACGCCTTTGGGCGTTGTCGTGGCCATCACCTCCTGGAACTTCCCGGCCGTGCTGGTCGGGCGCAAGCTGGGTGCGGCGCTGGCCGCCGGTTGCACCGTGATCCTGAAGGCATCCGAGTTCACGCCATACACCGCGAGCGCCATCGTGAAGGCCCTGGCGGATGCGGGGCTGCCCGACGGCGTCGTCAACCTGATCTTCGGCGACGCGCGAGCGATCAGCCGGCAACTGCTGGCCTCGCCGGTGGTGAAGGCCGTGTCTTTCACCGGCTCGACGAATGTGGGCAAGGAGTTGGCGGCACTGGCCGCCCCGAACCTGATCCGCCCCGTCTTCGAGCTGGGCGGCCATGCGCCGGTGATCGTGTGGAGCGATGCCGATGTCGAGAAGGTGGTGCAGGTGACGGCGCCGGCGAAGTTCGGCTCGGCCGGGCAATCGTGTGTCGCGCCGACGCGCTACCTGGCGCACGCCTCGGTTCACGATGCGCTGGTCAAGGCGCTGGTGGCGAAGGCTGAAGCCTACAAACTGGGCCATGGCCGGGAAGACGGCACCACGCTGGGCGCCATTGCGCATGGCGGCCGCGTGGCGGCTTTCCTGCACCTGGTCGAGGACGCCGTAGCCAAGGGCGCGGTGGTCGAGACCGGCGGCAAGAGAGTAGAGCGCCCCGGCTTCTTTGTCGAGCCAACCGTGCTGTCGTCGGTTTCAAAGGATTCGGAAATCCTGGTCGAAGAGCCGTTTGGCCCCATGTGTTGATTTCCACCCAGAAGTGACCCACTAGCCCCCGGTTTTTCCATCTCAATCTGACCCACGCATTAACCCTAGC
>NZ_JAEIJE010000034.1:0-23291 GCF_016772095.1 Comamonas sp. NyZ500
GATTCCAAGGTGATCGTGGCGATCAACAAGGACCCCGAAGCACCGATCTTCTCGGTGGCCGATTACGGTCTGGAAGCAGATCTGTTCCAGGCAGTGCCGGAGCTGGTGAAGGCGATCTAAGCCTTGCCATGGCACCTCCGCAACAAGGCGGTGCCAACGGCCCGGACAACGTTGTCCGGGCCCTGGCCAGAGCGGCACACAAGGATGTGCCCCGGCCCCACCTGGTTCAGAGATTCAGGAGACAAGACATGCAGATTTCCCTTGACCGCCGCAGCCTGGTGCTCGCCATAGCCGCTTTTGTGACTGCCGCAGGCACCGGCACATCAGCCTGGGCACAGTCCGGCGACTATCCCGCGCGGCCGGTCACGCTGATCGTGCCGTTCCCGGCCGGCGGCCCCACCGACCGCCATATGCGTACGCTGGCCGACATCGCGGGCAAGCACCTGGGCCAGCCCATCATCGTCGAGAACAAGCCCGGCGCGGGCGGCACGCTGGGCCCCGGCACCATGGCGCGCACTGCCAAGCCAGATGGCTACACCATCACCCAGTTCCCCATGTCCATGCTGCGCATGGCGCATATGCAAAAGACCGCCTGGAACCCGGTCACGGACTTCAGCTACATCATCGGCGTCTCGGGCTATACCTTCGGTTTCACGGTGCGCTCGGATTCACCCTACAAAAGCTTCAACGAGTACATCGCCGCCGCGCGCAAGACTCCCGGCAAGATCGAATACGGTTCCACGGGCATAGGTTCCTCGCCGCATCTGCTGATGGAGGAGCTGGCCGAGAACGCCAAGGTCACTCTCAATCATGTCCCTTTCAAGGGCAATGCCGACCTGCAGCAGGCCCTGCTGGGCGGTCATGTGGCCGCGCAAAGCGATGCCTCGGGCTGGGACACCTATGTGAATGGCGGCCAGATGCGTCTGCTCATGACCTTCGGTGAAAAACGCACCCAGCGCTGGCCCGACGTGCCCACGGCCAAGGAGCTGGGCTATGGCGTGGTCTCCACCTCGCCCTACGGCCTGGCGGGGCCCAAGGGCATGGACCCGGCCGTGGTGCGCAAGCTGCACGACGCCTTTAAGAAGGCCATGGACGATCCGCGCCATGTCGAGGTGCTCAGGCAGCTCAATCAGGACGCCTGGTACCGCTCGGGTGCCGACTATGCGCAATGGGTGCGCGAGGCCTACGCCAAGGACAAGGTCCTGATCGATCGCCTGGGCCTGGCTGCCAAATAGGCCTGTCCTCCAATGCGCCCGCAGGGCCGTGGGGCCCGCAGGTGCAGTCCGCTTGAGATTCGTGAATTCCTGAAACGGAGCCCCTCATGACTGTTTCCCTGCCTTCGCCCGATGCACCCTTCACCACGCTGGCTGCGCTGATCCGCAGCCATGCGTGCCAGCAGCCCGGCCATGCCGCGCTGCGCGACGACCAGCAGACGCTGAGCTATGCCCAGCTCGACGCCCTCATGGACCGCGTGGCCGCCGCGCTACAGCGCGACGGCGTGCAGCCGGGCCAGGCCATTGCCATCTGCGCGTTGAATTCGGTGTGCTATGCCGCCCTGTTCCTGGGCGCGCTGCGTGCGGGCGTGGTGGTCGCGCCGCTGGCGCCATCCTCCACGGCCGAGAGCCTGGCTTCCATGTTGCGCGATGCCCAGGCGGGCCATCTGTTCCTCGACCAGGCGGCCCAGGACCTGGTGCCCGCAGACACCGGACTGCAATGCATCTCGCTTGACGGCGTGGCGCCGGGCCGTGCCTTTGAGGACTGGCTGGCGCCCGAAGGCGCGCAGCCCGCTGCCGTGAGCCTTGCGCCCGAGGCACCGTTCAACATCATCTATTCCTCGGGCACCACGGGGACTCCCAAGGGCATCGTGCAGTCGCACGGCATGCGCTGGACCCATATCAACCGGGGCGGCGTCTACGGCTACGGCCCCGAGGGTACGACGCTAGTGGCCACGCCGCTGTACTCCAACACCACACTGGTGGTGTTCTTCCCCACGCTGGGCAGCGGCGGCTGCGTGGTGCTGATGCCCAAGTTCGACGCGGCGCGCTATCTGCAACTGGCCCAGCAGCACCGCGTCACCCACACCATGCTGGTGCCTGTGCAGTACCAGCGCATCATGGCACTGCCGCAGTTCGGCGAGCATGACCTGTCGAGCTTTCAGGCCAAGTTCTGCACCAGTGCACCGTTTCGCGCCGAGCTCAAGGCCGATGTGGTGGCGCGCTGGCCAGGCAGTCTCACCGAGTTCTACGGCATGACCGAAGGCGGGGGCACCTGCATCCTCGAAGCCCATCTGCACCCGGACAAGCTGCACACCGTGGGCCAGCCCGCCGAAGGCCATGACATCCGCCTCATCGACGAGCAGGGCTGCGAGGTCGCTCCCGGCGCGGACGGCGAGGTCGTGGGCCATTCGGCCAGCATGATGAGCGGCTACCACGGCCAGCCCGCCAAGACACGCGAGGCCGAATGGTTCGATGCCACGGGCAAGCGCTTCATCCGCACGGGCGATGTGGGCCGCTTCGATGCCGACGGCTTTCTGACCCTGTTCGACCGTCGCAAGGACATGATCATCAGCGGCGGCTTCAACATCTATCCCAGCGACCTGGAGGCTCAGTTGCGCGCCCATCCGGCCGTGGACGACGTAGCCGTGGTCGGCGTGCCCTCCGAGCAATGGGGAGAGACGCCCGTGGCCTATGTGGTGTCGCGCACGGGCCAGCCGGCCAGGCCCGAGGAGATCATGGGCTGGTACAACCAGCAAGCCGGCAAGACCCAGCGTCTGGCCGACCTGCGCTTCATCGCCGAGCTGCCGCGCAGTGCCATCGGCAAGGTGCTCAAGCGCGAGCTGCGCGATCAGTACGCGAGCCTGTCTTCCATTTCACGATGCCCATCACGAGACATATCCCATGAGCCATGACACCACGATGTCCGAAGTCCGCCGCCAGGTGACGCCCGAGGAATGGCAGACTCGGGTCGAGCTGGCTGCCGCCTACCGGCTGGTCGCCCACTTCGGCTGGGACGACCTGATCTTCACCCACATCTCGGCGCGCGTGCCGGGCCAGCCCGGCCAGTTCCTGATCAATCCCTACGGCATGCTGTTCGACGAGATCACTGCGTCCAGTCTGGTCAAGGTTGATCACGAGGGCCAGCCATTGATGGAGACCGAGTACGACGTCAACCCCGCCGGCTTCGTCATCCACAGCGCCATCCACGACGGCCGCCCCGAGGTGCAGTGTGTGCTGCACACGCACACTCGCTACGGCGTGGCCGTGTCGGCGCAAAAGGATGGACTGCTGCCCATCTCGCAGCAATCCATCTTCCCGCTGGTGCGCCTGGCCTACCACGACTACGAGGGCGTGGCTCTGCGCGATGACGAGAAGCCGCGCCTAGTGGACGATCTGGGTGCGAGCAACTTCCTCATCCTGCGCAACCACGGGCTGCTCACCTGCGGCCGCAGCGTGGCCGAGGCCGTGCTGGCCATGTACACGCTGGAGTCGGCCTGCCGCATCCAGGTCCTCGCGCAGTCGGGCGGCAGCGAGCTGATGCGCATCCCGCAGACCATCATTGCCGACGCGGTCAACCAGTCGCGCCAGGTCACCAAGGGCAAGGGCGCGGGCCTGGCCTGGCCGGGCCTGCTGCGCCGTCTGGATCGCATCGACCCAAGTTATAAGGACTAACACCCCCTGAGTCGCTGCGCGCCTTCCCCCGTTGCACGGCGCCCTCTCTCTCGCTTCGCGGGAGGGGGACGACACCCTTGCTGCGGGGCGGCGCGGCCGGCATAGGCCCTTGCTTGGCGTCCCTCGCTTGCGCTGTTGCCGTTTCGCAGGCAGCGAACAGAGCTCAGATTCATGGAGAAATCAATGGGAATTCTGGTCAACATCCACCCCAGCATGGGCACGCCCATCGTCGAGTCGCTGCGTGCGCTGGCACCCGATCTGCGCGTCTGGGCCCACCGCGACGAGGCGCCTGCCACCGAGGTCGAAGCCATGCTCGCCTGGAGCCTCAAGCCCGGCGTGCTGCCGGCCTATCCGCAACTCAGGCTGCTGTGCGCACCCAGTGCCGGTGTGGACAAGTTGCTGGCCGTGCCCGATCTGCCGGCTGGCCTGCCCGTGGCGCGCACCGTCGATCCGCAGCAGCATGTGGAGATCGCTCAGTATGTGGTCGGCACCGCGCTGCGCCATACGCGCGAGCTGGATCTGTTCGCGCGCCAGCAGCAGGCGGGTGACTGGCTGCGCCGCCCCGTGCGCGCCAGCGCCGATTGCCGCGTGGGTATTCTGGGTCTGGGCGAGGTCGGTCGCTTCGTGGCTGCTGCCATGCAGGCCGTGGGCTATCCTGTCGCGGGCTGGAGCCGCAGCGCCAAGAACATTGCCGGCCTGACCACCCACAGCGGTGCTGAGGGTCTGCAGCAGCTGCTGTCCGGCAGCGACATTCTGGTCTGCGCCTTGCCGCTTACGCACGAGACGCGCGATCTGCTGAACCGCCGCACGCTCTCCCTGCTGCCGCGTGGCGCCTATTTCATCAATGTGGGGCGCGGCGAGCAAGTGGTCGAGGATGAACTGCTGGCTCTGCTCGACGAAGGCCATCTGGCCGGCGCCGCGCTGGACGTGCTGCGCGAGGAACCGCCCCAGCCCGGCAACAAGGTGTGGGGGCACCCCAAGGCCTTTGTCACTCCGCATATCGCGGCCCAGGCTTCAGCCGACACCGTGGCCCGCCAGTGCCTGGAGAATCTGCGCCGCCTGCGTGCGGGCGAGCCCTTGCTCAACCTGGTGGACGTGGCCCGCGGATACTGAGACGTATTTCCCTTTCCCCCTGTCGCGCTGCCGCGCGGCGCTTTATCCTTGCAAGAACCAAGAGACATTCATGCCTTCGACATCTCGCCGCAGCTTTCTTCAATCGAGCGCCGCAGCCGGCGCCGCCATGCTGGCTCCCTCGGTCTGGGCCCAGAGCCCCTGGCCCTCCAAGCCCATACGCATCGTCGTTCCCTATACGGCTGGCGGCTTCACCGACCAGATGGCCCGTCTGCTGCAAGTGGGTTTGCAGAAAGCGCTGGGCCAGCCCATCGTCATCGACAACAAGCCTGGTGCGAACAGTCTCATCGGTGTGGATCAGGTGGCCAAGTCCGCACCTGATGGCTACACGTTCGGAGTGGTGATTGCCGCTTATGCGGCCAACACCACGCTGTATCCCAAGCTGCCCTACAACCCTGGCAAGGATCTGGTTGGCGTGTCTCTGATGGGGATCTCGCCTCTGGTTGCTGCAGTGTCCAACAATGCTCCGTTCAAGACCACGCGGGAGCTGATTGCCTATGCCAAGGCACATCCTGGCAAGGTCAGCTTTGGCTCCTCGGGAAGCGGCTCCAGCGCGCATCTCACAACCGAGTTGATGAAGTTGCTGACGAAGACGGATATGACTCATGTGCCCTACAAGGGGGCCGCACCGGCACTGACCGACCTCATGGGTGGTCAGATCCCGCTGTTCCTAGATCCTCCGCCCAATCTGATCCAGCCTGCCAAGGCCGGTCGCATTCGTCTGATTGGCGTGGCCAGCGACAAGCGACTGGCGGTTTTGCCCGATGTACCGACATTTGCCGAGCAAGGCATCCCCGACCTGATGGGCAGCACCTGGGCAGCAATGATTGCACCGGCAGGAGTGCCCAAGGAGATCGTGCAGCGCATGTCCGCCGAAGTCGCTCGCATCATTCGCAGCCCTGAAATCACGCAGCGCATGCAGCAGACCATGGGTACGTTTGCCGAAGGATCGACGCCAGAGGAATGCGATCGCTTCATTGCTGCGGAAACCGCCAAGTGGGGCAAGGTCATTCGCGAGGCCAAGGTCACGCTGGACTGATGGCATCGCCTGCAGTGCGCCATGCAAGCGGTCGCAGATCTGGCATCGGGCGCGGCCGCGAGCCAGGCCGGTTCAGCTTCCGCGAAGCGCCTGGCAGGCATTGAGCGTTTTAGCCTTCAGGCCCTGATCGCCGGAGTTCTCTCAAAGTTGGGAAAACCGCGCTATAATCGCTTTCTCTTTAGGGGAGTCGCCAAGCTGGTTAAGGCACTGGATTTTGATTCCAGCATGCGAAGGTTCGAATCCTTCTTCCCCTGCCAAGATATGAAAGCCCCGGTTGTTTATGCAGCCGGGGCTTTTTCTTTGTGCTCGATGCGCATCTGCCATCTTTGGCGTCGGGCCTGCTACCGCCATTGAGTGATGCTTATGCCGTGCATCTTCCAAGTGCCAGAAGCGCGGGGATTTCGCAAAAGTCCACTTTTCCATCGGAACCCACTGGGCGAGGCGCCACGCAGCGCCAGAGCACCCTGTTGCTGCAGTGAAGCCGGCTTGATGCCGGTGTGTGAATAGCATCAGCTGGGTATCGGCCAGGCAACAGGCTGGCAGATGCGCAGCGATACAACCGCAGAGGCAGGCGCTACTGTTTTACAAAACAGTGGCAATTTTTTTACCTGAGCTTTACAATCCTCGCGAAAATGGAATTGAGATTGATTCTCGTTCTGTTTTTGCTGCCAGCCCCTATACGGTGTCTCCGTTCCAGCCACAGCGTCATTCGTTCTTCGGCACTTCTTGTCTGAAGAGAACACCCAGGCTTGTTTTTTACGCTCATGCTGGAACGCTCGTTTTTCCCGGTCGCCGGGGTTTTGCCATTTCGTCTTCATGCCACGGCTGTGGCCGTCAGCGTGGTCTGCCTGCTGCCTGGTCTCAGCCATGCACAAGAGGATGCCGCCTCGACACTGGCAGAAGTGACGGTGCAGGAAAAGGCCATTCCCAATGTCTATGGAGAGTCGAGTGATTCCTACGTGGCCGGCGGAGTCGAGGTCGGCAAGGCGGCGCAGTCTCTGCGCGAGGTTCCGCAGTCGGTGACTGTGGTGACTCGTCAGCGCATGGACGATCAGGCCATGCGCACGCTCGATGATGTGATGAAGTACACCACCGGGATCACGCGCGAAGAGACCTGGCTGGATACGACCTATCTGTCCCGCGGCATGAACATCACCAATTTCCGGTTCGATGGCGGCGCTGCCAGCTCCTCTCGCTCGGGCAGTCGCAGCCTGGACATGGCGCAGTTCGACAGCGTCAGCGTTCTGCGCGGGGCCGACGGTCTGTTCGGTGCCGGCGAGGCTGGCGGGGTTCTGAACTTCACCTACAAGAGGCCACAGGTCAAGCGTCAGACGCAGGTGCTGCTCTCCGGTGGAACCATGAGCAACTATCGCACAGAGCTCGACACCACGGGTGCGTTGAACGAAAGCGGAACCCTGCGTGGCCGTTTCGTGGCCGTGAACCATGACCGAAAGGAAATGGCAGCCCCATCCAAGCTCAAGCGGCAGATGCTGTATGGGGCGCTGGAGATGGACCTGACGTCCAGCACGGTTGCCACGCTGGGTGCCAGCTATCAGAAAGACAGAAACACGGGCTTCAATGCCAGCCTGCCGCGCTATGCGGATGGCAGCGATATCGGCTTTGCGCGCAATACCAACTTTGGTGCACCCTGGAACTGGATCAATCGCGAGAACACCACGGTCTTTGCCAAGCTCGAGCAGCAACTCGGCAATGACTGGCTGCTCAAGACCCAGCTCAGACACACCCGCTTCAATGAGGGCGTGAATGGCGCGGAGATCGAAAGTTCGCCGGATCCCGTCACGCTGCAGGGTGCGGACTGGTGGATCCATCAAGCCAAGTCACGCGAGCGTGAAACCAGCTTCGATATCAATTTGCAGGGTAGCTTTGATGCCTTGGGTCAGCGTCACGATGTGATACTGGGTCTGGATCAGCACCGCAACAGCAATACCAATCGAAGCCTGTGGCCCAGAGTGGGGCCTGCCGACGTCTTCAACCGGATTCCACCGCAGGATCCGGGCTATCCGCTCGGTGACTGGACCAGCGGCTCGCAGACCAAGACGCAAAAGAGCGGCCTCTATGGCTCCGTTCGTCTGCGTCCCGTGGAACGTTGGTCAGTCGTGCTTGGCGGACGCTATGTGCTGCAGGATCGCAATACCCAGCACGACATGCACGGTGCGCTCACGGCCAGCAGTCGCGAGTCGAATGTCTTTGTGCCCTATATGGGGCTGATGCATGAGCTGACCAAGTCCACCAATCTGTATTTCAGCACCGCCGAGATCTATCAGTCCCAGGCCGGAAAATTCTCTGCACCACTGCCAGGGACGCCGCTGGATCCTGTGCGTGGCCGTACCTACGAGCTGGGCGTCAAAAGCGAGCTGACTCCCCATCTGATCGCCAGTGCGGCATTGTTTCGTACCGATAAAAAAGGCGAAGCCGTTTACGACCCCGCTTACCCCCAGACCGATTGGCGCGGCGGTTGCTGCTACTTCCGCGACGGCTTCAAGCTGAGTCAGGGCATCGATCTGGAGATGACGGGGCGAATCACTCCCAATCTCCAACTGGCGGTGGGCTATACCTACAACAGCAATGAAGACAGACGCAAGGACAGCGCTCAGTTCAGCACGGTCACGCCGCGCCATCTGTTCAAGGCCTGGGCGGACTATCGCTTGAGCGGCGATTTGCGCGGCTGGAGCGTGGGCGGCGGTGTGGTGGCTCAGAGCTCGAACTATCGGGCCTCGGGCATCAGCGCTTACAACCCGGCAACGGGCCGTTATGACGGAGCCTGGACTCCTTACAACTTCACTTCCCCGGGCTATGCCGTCTGGTCGGCACGTGCGGCCTATGCATTCAACAAGGATTGGAGCCTTGCGATGAATGTGGGGAACTTGTTTGACAAGACTTACTACAGCACGGTCGGCTATGCGGGTTATGGCAACTTTTACGGCGAAAAGCGTACGGTTACCGTGTCGCTCAAGGGCCGTTTCTGACAGGGCGTAGCAATGTCGCAATCTGATGGGCTGGGCTCTGACTGGGGACTGGGATCGCGTCTGGCTGCTGCAGTGCTGGGAGGCTATGCCGTCTCCAGTGCCTGGGTGGTTTTATGTGGAGCGATGAGTCAATCTCGTGTGGAGACCATTCTGGGGGGCATGCAGTCCAGTTGGCTGTGGTACGTGGCTGTGGTGGTCGGTGCCTTCAGCCCGGCATCGCCACGTCGGATCTGGGGCGTGCTCCTCATTCTGATTCTCGCCATGCTTGCAGCCACTGCGGCCTTGATCTTGCTGAAAGGACGCTGATGCAGCCGGCAAAGAAGGAATCGGGCGCAGGCAAGGGTAGCTTCCGTCAGGCTCAGGCATGGTTGCACACCTGGTGCGGCCTGTGGTTCTCCTGGCTGCTGTATGCCGTTTTCCTGACGGGTACCCTGGCCGTCTTCGAGGAGCCCATCACCCACTGGATGACCCCGGAGCATCATGCGCATGAGCAGGCCGAGGCCCGGCAGGCAGGCTCTGAGCGGGAGACGGCGTCTTCTATGAGCCAGCGTCTGCAGTGGGGCATGGCATATATGCAGCGGCAGCACCCGGGGGCGGACATGTGGGAGCTGTGGCCTGCGGAGGTCAAAGGAGGCGGGGACTTGCGCGTCTACTGGTTCGATGGCGACGGCCAGTATGCGGCTGCCCAGCTGGATCCTGTGTCCGGAAATGCCTTGAATGCTTCCGAAGCTCCCAAGGTGCGCCAGACATTGGGCGGTCATCATTTTGTGGATTTCCACTATCAGCTGCACGCGGGCCAGCTCGGTCTCTGGATTGTTGGCGTCGCGGCACTAGCCATGCTGGTGGCGCTGGTCAGCGGAGTGATTACCCATAGACGAATCTTCAAGGACTTCTTCACCTTCCGTGCCCGCAAAGGGCAGAGAAGCTGGCTGGACATGCACAACGCCGTGGCGGTGCTGACGCTTCCTTTCCAGCTCATGATCGCCTATACAGGCATCGCCATATCTTGCTCGACCTTCATGCCTGCCGGCATTGCGGCCTACTTCGGCAGCAGTGCCGAAGCCGTCAAGGCTTTCCAGGTGGCTCTGAATGAACCGGGCAAGCCGCAGCGTTCGGGCCAGGCCATGCCCGTACCGGATCTGGAGTCCTTCGTGCTGCGCGGGCAGGCCTTGATCGGGCAACCGGTGCGGGCGGTGGTGATCGATTACCCGGGCGATGCGGCTGCACGCATCGGCATTTATGGATGGAATGACGCCGACGATCTGAGCAAGCGTCTCAGCCCCAGCAGCGGCATGGCCATGTTCTCGGCCGCCACTGGAGAGTTGCAGCAGTTGCGCTTGCCCGGAGGTGTGGATGGCGGTGCGGCATCACTCGCGCAATCGGTGATCGGCGGGCTGCATATGGCGACTTATGGCGGGCTGCCGCTGAAGTGGCTGTACTTCATTTGCGGGCTGGCCGGAAGCGCCATGATGGCCACTGGAGCGATTCTCTTCATGGTCAAACGGCGGGGCAAGCATCAGGGGGAGTTTGGCTCCAGCACATCCACGGTCTACCGAATGATTGAAGCAGCGAATGTGGCGGCCATCGTGGGACTGGGCATCGCCTGTGTGGGATTTTTGTGGGCCAATCGTTTGCTGCCTGTCGAAATCTCGCAACGCTCCAGATGGGAGTTGGTGGTGTTCTTTGCGCTGTGGACTCTGGCTCTCATACATGCGCTGCTGAGGTCGCCGCCACTGGCATGGCGTGATCAGATGGCAGCACTGGCTGTGCTTTGTCTTCTGTTGCCTTTGCTGAATCTCGTGACGACTGGAGAGCAACTTGCTGCATACCTTCTCGATGGTGACTGGGAGAGCGCGGGGGTAGAGCTTTTCGCCCTTGCTGTCGGAGTGGCGGCGGCTGGTGCCTGGGTCTGGATGCGCAAGGCATCGGGCCTGAAGCCTGCGCGAAAGCAAATGGCTCGTGAATTGTCGAAAGACCTGCCTGTGGCTGCGGACGCAAGTGCAGCGAAGCAAGGGAGCCTGTCATGACCTTGTGGCAGTCATCCTTGCAGGCCTTTGCTTTTTCGATGGGAGGTATGACGGCTCTCGCTTTTGCCATGGACCGCCATTACGCGCAATTGACATCTCTGGACGAGGTGCCGACAGCGCATCGTATGGCGCTGCGTGTGCTGGGAGCATTGCTTTTGCTGGCCGTTTGCCTGCCTGCCATGCGTGGGTGGAGTGCAGCGGTTGGCAGCGTGCTCGTGCTGGGCTTCTGGAGTCTGGGGGCTTTCGCGACGGTCGCTGGACTTTCTTGGTCGGCTCGACACCTGGCTGTGGCAGCCGCCGTGACGGCGCTGCTGGGGGGCGTCAGCTGCCTTTGGTGACGGAACCCTTGAAGCGCGCAAGGCTTCTGATCTTCAATCGCTCCAATTCATGCCGCGGCCATGGGTTTCAGCAGCGATTGCGAATTGTTTTCTGGAAAGTGCAACGTTCATGACGGTGGGACAAATCAAACGCTGGGGCAGCCTCGGGCTGCTGCTGGTCTGTGCCGGAGGGATTGCCTTGTGGTGGGGGAGTCGGCCCAGGGTCGAGTACCAAAGTGTTGCGGTGCAGCGCGGCGATGTGGAGTCCACCGTCACTGCCATCGGTACTTTGCAGCCCAGAACCTATGTGGATGTGGGGGCTCAGGTTTCAGGGCAGATCACCCGTTTGCTGGTCAGTCCCGGGGCCAGGGTCGAGAAAGGTGCATTGCTGGTGGAGATCGATCCCAGCGTGCAGCGCGCCACAGTGGATGCAGGAAGAGCATCACTGGCGAGCCTGGGGGCTCAGATCGCGGAGCAGCAGGCACAGCTGAAACTGGCAGGCCAGCAGCTGAAACGACAGCAGCAACTGGCCGCCGAAGAGGCCACAAGGCAGGAGGATGTGCAGATTGCCGAGGCCCAGGTTGCCGGGGCTGCGGCGCGCATCGACCATCTCAAGGCTCAGATGCAGCAAACACAGGCCAGCCTCAAGGCTGACGAAGCACGTCTGGGCTATACCCGCATCTATGCGCCGATGTCCGGCACGGTGGTATCCGTCGATGCGCGTGAAGGCCAGACTCTGAATGCCACCTATCAGACGCCGAATATTTTGCGCATTGCCGATCTCACGGCCATGACGGTCTGGACCGATGTGTCGGAAGCCGACGTGCGGCGTGTGAGAGCTGACATGCCCGTTTATTTCACGACTCTGGGGAGTGCAGGTCAGGAACAGGCGCGTCGGTGGAACAGCCGAGTGCGGCAGGTGCTGCCTGCGCCGCCGGCCAGCGTTGCCCCCGCAGCGGGCAATGCGGCGACACCTGCGGCGGCCACCAAGGCCGTGACCTATACGGCATTGTTCGACGTGGATAACAAGGATGCGGAACTGCTGCCGCAGATGACGGCCCAGGTGGTCTTTGTCACCGGTAGCGCCGAGCAGGCCTTGACGGTTCCATTGACAGCTCTTCAGTCTGAAAAAGATCAGCAATCGCAGAGCGTTCGGGTGCTGACAGCCAAGCGGCAGCCCGAGCAGCGAAACGTGAAGCTTGGAGTACGAAGTCGCCATCAGGTACAGGTGCTCGATGGTGTGGCCGAAGGCGAGCAGGTCATCGTCGGCGAAACCCTGATTCCCGGCGGCCTGCGGTGGCTGCAATGGTGAGTGCGATGGAGCAGGTTCCGCTGATTTCGCTGCGCGGCATTCGCAAGCACTATGGCGGTGTGGGCGATCAGCCCTCGGTGACGGTGTTGCACGGCATTGATCTGGATATTCGCGCGGGTGAGTATGTGGCCGTCGTTGGCAGCTCCGGTTCGGGCAAGTCCACCTTGATGAATATCCTGGGCTGCCTTGATAAACCGAGCGAAGGTTGCTATCGGTTTCAAGGGAGGGACGTGTCCTTGCTGGACTCGGACGCCCTGGCCTGGTTGCGTCGTGAAGCCTTCGGCTTCGTGTTTCAGGGCTACCACCTGATTCCCAGTGAAAGTGCCTCGGAGAATGTGCAGATGCCTGCGATTTATGCAGGCCTGGCCAAGGAGCAGCGGGTGCACAGAGCCAAGCTCCTGCTCGAGCGCCTGGGGCTGGGGTCGCGTCTGGGAAATCGTCCCAATCAGCTATCGGGCGGTCAGCAGCAGCGCGTGTCCGTTGCGCGGGCGTTGATGAATGGCGGCCACATCATTTTGGCCGACGAGCCCACCGGGGCGCTTGACTCGCATAGCGGCGCCGAGGTGATGGCTTTGCTGAGCGAGCTGGCCGATGCGGGACACACCATCATTGTGATCACGCATGACCGCGAAGTTGCGGCTCAGGCAAGGCGCGTCATCGAAATCAGCGATGGACGTGTCGTCAATGACAGTGCTCCCGATGGCGTTCAGAGCCGAGCAGAGGTTCCTCCATTGACCCCGCAGCGCAACACCGCAACGTCGGCAATATCCTGGGTGGCTGAGATTTCCGAAGCTGCACGCAGTGCCTGGCGCGGTATGCGCATGAACCGGGTGCGCACCAGCCTGACCTTGCTTGGCATCGTGATCGGCGTGGCCTCGGTGATCGTCATGCTGGCCATAGGCGAGGGCGCACGGCGCAAAGTGGTCGAGCAGATGGGCACCATGGGAACAGCCATTCTCTATATGGGCAGCAAGCCGCCGGCCAGCGGCGGACCTGCGGGCCAGATCACCGAAGACGACCTGGTCGCCATGCGGGAGTTGCCGGCGATACGCAGAGTGATGCCCGTCATCGGAGACCCCGTCACGGTGCGCTATGGCAAGGCCGACAAGCAGGTGTATGTGTTTGCGGCCAGCGAGGAGATGCCGCTGGTTCACCATTGGCGCGTTGCCCAGGGCCGCTACTTCACCGAGGTGGAAGACCGCGATCTGGCTCCGCTGGTGGTGATAGGCCACAAGGCGCACCAGCATTTTTTCCCGGAGGTGGCCAATCCCCTGGGGCTGCAGCTGATCATCGGGAACTCGGCGTTCGAAGTCATCGGTGTCATGAGCGAGCGTGGGGCTGACTCTGGCGCTCAGGACTATGACGACATGGTCTTCATTCCCTATCAGTCGGGGCGCGCCAGGGTCTATCAGGCGCAGACGCAGCCCGATTATGTGGTCGTGGAGGCCAGCTCCTCGGAGCAGGTTCACGAGGCCGAGCAGTCCATCCGCGGTCTTTTGCTGGCACGCCACGGGGGGCGGGAAGACTTCGGAATCGGCAATGCAGCAGCGCGCATTCAGGCCGAAGCCGCAACACGCCAGAGCATGGCCGTGATGCTGGGGCTGATTGCGGCAGTTTCACTGGTGGTCGGAGGCATCGGAGTCATGAACGTGATGCTGATGACGGTGCGCGAGCGCACCAGGGAGATCGGCATTCGCATGGCGGTTGGGGCCCGACAGCGTGACATCCTGCGCCAGTTCCTGACGGAAGCCAGCATGGTGACCATTGTGGGTGGGGGCGTCGGTCTGCTTGCGGGGCTGGGCATCGGACTGGCGCTTCTTGTCTCGGGCGTACCTGTGATTTTTTCGGTGAAAGCCATGCTGGGGGCATTTGCCTGTGCGGTGCTCACCGGTCTGGTTTTTGGCTTCATGCCTGCCAGGACGGCGGCCCGCCTGGAGCCCGTGCGAGCATTGGCGGGAGAGTAGGCATGTACAAATGGAACGCAGTGCTGGCGGCTCTTGCTCTGGCTGGATGCACGACAACGCAATCCAGTGACGATACCCGGGGAATGTCTCTCGATATTCCTCATGCCTGGGCGCAGGATCAGGGGGCAGAAAACGAACAAGTCAGCGCCAGTTGGTGGCACAGTTTTGGCAGCCCGGAGCTCAGCGCGCTGGTTGAGCAAGCCAGGAATCAAAGTCTGGATGTGGCGGCTGCCGTCGCGAGAGTGCAGCAGGCGGATGCCCGGGCAGCTTATGCACGTGCGGCCCTGGTGCCGGATTTGAATGCAGATTTCGGTGCCACAAGATCTGCAGCGATGGACAGTCATACGGAAAGAGACGCCAGCACTTGGCGAGTGGGTCTGTCGAGTAGCTACGAGCTGGACTTCTGGGGGCGTCAGCGTGCTTTGAGAGACGCCGCAGAGTCCAGCAGGCAGGCCAGCGTGTTTGACCGTGAGATCGTGAGATTGACGGTCACTGCCTCAGTCGCCCAGGCCTGGCTCCAGTGTGTGGGCCTGCGCGAGCGCGCCGCGATTGCCCAGCTCAACCTGGAGGTTTCCGAGCGGCTCTTGAAGCTGGTAGAGTCCAGAGCCCGTTATGGTGCAGCGACCTCCGTGGAACTGGCTCAGCAGCGTGGCCAGGTTGCTGCACAGCAGCGTGTTGTGGCTTTGCTCCGAAAACAGATTGCAGATGCACACGCGGTGCTGGCACTGCTGTCGGGGCAATGGACTACGGATCTTGTGAGCGAGACCAGTCTTTCGAATCTGGCGATTCCAGGCGTTCGCCAGGGTACGCCTGCGGATCTGATAACACGCAGGCCGGATGTGGCGAAAGCGGAGGCTCAATTGCTCGCGGCGGATGCGAATCTTGCCGCTGCCAGAGCAGCCATGCTGCCCCGCGTGACGCTGACCGCGGGCCTGAGCTCCGAGAGCGAAAAGCTCGGCAGGCTGCTGGAGAATCCCCTGTCTTCTCTGGCTGCGGGAATTCTGGCTCCGATCTTTGATGCAGGGCGACTTGCTTCGAGTCGGGAGCTGGCTGCAGCGCAAAAGCAGGAGCTTGTGATCGGCTACCGCAAAGCCATTCTGCAAGCCTTCAATGATGTTCAAACTGCATTGAATGCGGTTGACGGCGCGGAAAGACAGGCGGTGGTTCAGGCGCAGGAAGTGGTTCAGGCCCAGAAGGCTCTATCACTGGCGGAAAGCCGCTACAAGGCCGGGGCGGACAATTTGCAGACCTTGCTGGATGTGCAGCGTGTGGCCTATCAGAGCCGAGACCTGGCAGTTCAAATACGACAGGAGCGCCTTCAGGCAAGCATCGCACTTTACAGAGCCTTGGGAGGAGGCTGGAGACGATTGCCGGAAGGGCCCGAGAGTTGAGGAGCGTCAGCGTAATGCAACGGTTGAGGGCAGCAGGTTTGCGTCCGACCGTCGCCAGAATTGGCGTGCTTCAAGTCCTGCTGAGCTCTGCTCCCCATGCTCTGAGCAGAGATGAGATATATCGCCAGTTATACCTTCGGGGGACTCCTGTCAGTGTGGGAACCGTCATGCAGGTGGTGGCCCAGCTGAGCAGGCTGGGTGTCGTGCATCACAACGGCAGACAGGGGCGCGAGTCCGGCTATCTGCTCTGCGCAACCTAATTCAGCAGCCGCAGCACATACCCACGGCCCATGCCCAGGCCTGGAGCGATGTCCACGCACTTGTGTGCGACTGCAGACCGTTTCACAGAACTGCTAGGTAAGTTCATGTTGTCTGCTGGATTTGATGATGCGCCACAATGCGGAATCATCATGTGCGGCAGATTTGCCGTGGTTCTCTGCTTCGTCACCACCCATGCGCGACCTCAATGATTTGTACTACTTCGTCCAGGTAGTGGACTATGGTGGTTTTGCTCCGGCAGGCCGAGCTCTGGGTATGCCCAAGTCCAAACTCAGCCGCCGTATTGCTCTGCTTGAGGAGTCCCTGGGCGTGCGACTGCTGCAGCGTTCAAGTCGGCGCTTTGCTGTGACGGATATTGGCCAAGAGTATTACCAGCGCTGTCAGGCAATGCTGGTGGAGGCGGAGTTTGCGCAGGAAGTCATTGATCGTACCCACGAGGATCCTCAAGGCATCGTGCGTCTAAGTTGCCCGCTGGCGCTGCTGGACTACCAAGTCGGTGACATGTTGGCGCGCTTCATGGTGCAGCATCCACGTGTTCAACTTCAGGTGGACAGCACAAACCGCCGGGTAGATGTGATCCGTGAGGGACTGGACCTGGCTCTGCGTGTACGTTTCCCGCCGCTCGAAGACAGCGAGCTGGTAATGAAGACTTTAGGTGAGAGCACGCAATTTTTGGTGGCTAGCCCGAAGCTTGTGAGCGCAATGGGCGGGATGCCTCAACTGGCGGATCTTTCGCAGTGGCCAAGCCTGGGCGACGGTCGGCTGCAACGTAGTGAAATTTGGCAGTTGCAGGGGCCACAAGGCGCAACGGCAGAGGTGCATTACCAGCCTCGTATGGTTTGCGAAGACCGTATTGCCTTGCTTCAGGCGGCTTTGCATGGCGTTGGCGTAGTGCAGTTGCCGGCCATGATGATCCTGGATGATTTGCGTAGCGGGCGCCTGGTCGACGTCATGCCCGGCTGGAAGCCTCGTGCAGGCATCGTTCACGCCGTATTCCCGTCTCGCCGTGGGCTGCTGCCTTCGGTAAGGTTGCTGCTTGACTTTCTTGGCGTGGAGTTCACTGCCTTGCAGGCACAAATCAAGCAGGCATGACGTCCAGGGCCAGCTCAAAAGGGGCGATGGACTATCGTTCCAATTAATGAACGCTGGTGGCAAGAATTCCAGGCTATTCAGCGCTCGTGTGCGTCTCTACAGTTACTTCTAACTCGTTCGCAAGTCCTACGTTCTTGCGCACTTCAGGAGAAGTAAATGCAAAAGACCATTCAAGGAATCTACAGCGCACCTCAGCAGCACTGGGTCGGCGATGGGTTCCCTGTTCGCTCTCTGTTTCACTACAGTCAGCACGGAACCCAGCTGAGTCCTTTTCTGCTGCTGGACCATGCAGGTCCATACAACTTCGCGCCTACCAGCCAACGTAGGGGTGTGGGTCAACATCCGCATCGTGGATTTGAGACGGTAACAATCGTCTACGAGGGTGAGGTCGAGCATCGTGATTCCACGGGGGCAGGTGGCGTCATCGGCCCCGGCGACGTGCAGTGGATGACCGCTGCTAGTGGCATCCTGCATGAGGAATTCCATTCATCTGCCTATGCCGAGAGTGGCGGCCCCTTCCACATGGTTCAGTTGTGGGTCAATCTGCCATCCAGCGACAAGATGGTCGAGCCAGGTTATCAGTCGATCACCAATGCAGAAATTCCCGATGTTCCACTTCCCAGCAATGCCGGGCGAGTGCGAGTCATTGCCGGAAACCATCAGGGACATACGGGCCCGGCACACACCCATACGCCCATCAATGTCTGGGATGTGCGGATGACAGCTGGCAAGTCCGCAATGCTGCATATGCCGGAAGGGCACACGCTGGCTGTGGTGATGCTGCATGGCTCGGTGCTGATCAACGGCCGGGATGCTGTTCGTACCGACCAAGTGGCACATCTGAGTGTGGACGGTACGCAGGTGTTGCTGGAGGCGAACAACGACAGCTCGTTGCTTGTTCTCAGCGGGATACCGATCGCGGAGCCCATTGTTGGATATGGCCCGTTTGTGATGAATAGCGAGGAGGAAATTCGCATGGCCGTCACAGACTTCAACAGCGGCAGATTTGGGCAGATCCATGTTCCAGCTTCCTAGACCGCACAGCGCATGAAATCAGCCAAGGGCTGATGTTATTGCCACCTCTTTTCTCAATCCTTGCCAGCCGTGTTTCGTCTTCAACTTCGAAGCGTGGGAGAGCCGCGCCTTTACCTGGGATAAATCATGAACGCCAAACTTTCAGCTGCCGCCGCAGCCATTCTCTGGGGATTCACCTATGTGCTGACCACTACGTGGCTGCCTCCGCATCCCCTGTTCCTCGCTGCATTTCGTGCTCTGGGAGGAGCTCTGGTCTTGCTGGCCATTGTTCGCTGCGTGCCCCCGCGTGTCTGGTGGGGACGACTGGCGGTGCTGGGCACGTTGAACGCTGGGCTTTTCTTTGGCCTGTTCTTTGTGGCTGCAACGCGCTTGCCGGGCGGCGTCGCCGCAATCTTCCAAGCTTTGACACCATTGGCGGTGATCTTCATTGCCTGGGGCATTCTGGGCGCACGCCCCACCGCTACCAAGATCGGTTCGGTTTTGCTAGGTGCTTTGGGTGTTTCGCTGGTCGTTCTGTCAAGTAACGCGCAGCTTGATTCGCTGGGTATTGCGGCCGCCATCGGAAGCATGCTGTCCATCGCCGCTGGTGGCGTGCTGTTGAACAAGTGGGGGCAGCCGCCCATGCCTTTGCTGGGCTTCACAGGCTGGCAGTTGCTGATTGCCGGTGTGGAGTTGTCTCTTGTTGCAGCTATCGCTCAAGATATGCCTGCACAACTAAATGCGGCCAATGTTTTGGGCTTGGGTCTACTGGCTGTGGCACTGACTGCCGTTCCCTTTGCCTTGTGGTTCGGAGCCATTGAGCGAGCCGGTGCGGTGGCGGTGGCTCCTTTCATGCTGCTGGTGCCGGTCACAGCTTTCGTGCTGGATGCGCTGGTCAAAGGGGTTCAGCCCACGGGCTTGCAAGTGGTTGGTGCCGTACTGGTCATGGGGGGACTGATGCTGAGCCAAAAAGCAGCCGGTAAGTCCGGTAACAAATCCACACGTCATGTGCGCAACACCGTGGCGCAAGATTAAATAAAGCCGTGATCAGTTTGGAGCTTGCCATGAATGCCTTGATTGACAACATGCTGCGTTCCCGTTTTTTCTACCTGTTGGCTACGGCCTTGCTGACCTATATCTTTTGGTGGAGTGGCTTGAACAAGGTTGTTGACTTTCAAGCTGCCATCGGTGAGATGGAGCATTTCGGCCTTCAGCCTGTCACCCTGTTCGCGATAGTCACCATTGCAGTCCAGCTTGTGGCTCCACTGGCGATCATTACCTGCAGCCGCTGGGCATGGCTGGGCGCAGCAGCACTGGCGGGCTTCACTTTGGCCACGATTCCCATTGCCCACCGTTTCTGGGAAATGAATGGCATGGAAGGCTTTCTCGAAAAAGCTCTGGTGCAGGACCACATGAGCGTCATAGGCGGGCTGGCGGTGGCGGCCATCCTGGCTCACCAGCGACGTCAGTCTTTGAGCAAAAACTGAGCCGCTTCCCTGCGTTTCAACCATCGGTTTCATCCTGACCTCGAAAGGGTCAGGCTTCCCCGCCCGCCTGGGCATCCATGCTCTCCAAGGAGATTTCCATGAGCAACAAACCTTATGTCCGCCTCGACAAGAACAACGCTGCCGTGCTGATGGTGGACCACCAGACCGGTCTGCTGTCCCTGGTACGCGATATCGACCCCGATAAGTTCAAGAACAACGTGCTGACCCTGGCCGATATGGCCAAGTACTTCAAACTGCCCACAATTCTGACCACCAGCTTCGAGAACGGCCCCAACGGGCCTCTGGTGCCTGAACTGAAGGAGATGTTTCCTGATGCTCCATATATTGCCCGTCCCGGTCAGATCAATGCCTGGGACAACGAGGACTTCGTCAAGGCCGTCAAGGCCACGGGCAAGAAGCAGCTCATCGTGGCCGGCGTGGTGACCGAGGTCTGCGTGGCCTTCCCCGTGCTGTCTGCCCTGGCTGAAGGCTTCGAGGTGTTCGTGATCGCCGATGCCTCGGGTACCTTCAACAGCATGACCCAGCAGGCCGCCTGGAGCCGCATGGAGCAGGCTGGAGCCCAGCTCATGACCTGGTTCGGTGCGGCCTGCGAGCTGCACCGCGATTGGCGCAACGACATTGAAGGTCTGGGGACTCTGTTCTCCAACCACATCCCTGACTACCGCAACTTGATCACCAGCTACAACACGCTGACGAGCGCCAAGTAAAGCTGTTTGACGCCTCGCTTTGACAATGCTGTCGAGCGGGGCGATTCGGCATGATTAATCAACAGAGTGCTATGCAGAACACTATTGAGTTTGTGAACTCGCTGGGCGATGTGATCTTTCGCACCGCCGATGGAAGTTACGTGCTGGCTCAGCAGATTGACGCCAAGCCGTTGAGTGCGACGCAGGTTCTGGATAGCGCGCTGGATACCATCGGCATCGAAGCTGCAACAGACCCAGCAACTGGGGCGACATACGAGTTTTTCATCGCAGCCTACGGCCTGTCGCGTGATGCTGCGTTCGATGGCTTTGTATGAAGGCAGATCCCTTGTTCAGGGCCCTGATGAGCTATGCCAAATCTACAGTTGTAGGTGCTGTGGCTGACCAGATGCCTTGCCAATTGGCGCTGAAGCGCGGAAGCTATTGCCACCATCAACAATCAAGGAGACCGTCATGACTCAGTGGATCGAAGCCATCAGGCTCGCCGAGCTTCCAGAGGGCTCTATGCGCGCCATCAACGTTGGGAATGTGGAGGTTTTGCTGACCCATGTTGACGGATCCATTCATGCAATGGGTAATCGATGTGGACATATGAATGCTTCACTGGCCGAAGGCGCGCTGGTCGGTCATGTTGTGACCTGCGCATTCCACTCTGCACGTTTCGATGTCACAACGGGAAGAAAGGTGTCGGATGCTGTTGTTCTTCCTCCGCCTGGCATCGAAAAAGCCCCGGCGGAAATGTTGCCGTACTTGCAAAAGGCGGGACGCCTCTCTGCTCCGATCAAGACTCATGACTGCCCACGCTATGACGTTATGGTGGATGGTGAAATGGTCAAGGTGCGTATCTAGCAGCCAATGGGTATTTATATCGCGGCTACTTCTGCTTCGTCTCACGAAGCTGTGGGAATGAGAGCGAGCAAGCTCAGGAGCAATCCTGGCCTCGATATGTTTTTGTGCTCACTAACAATTGATATCTATGTCCGATAACTTCTTTCGCTTTCACGACTTGTTTGCTCAATTGGGTCTTCCCAATTCGCCAGATGCCATCGCAGCTTTCCTCAACCAGCACCGACCACTGCCCAATGACGTGCTTCTGGCAGACGCTGATTTTTGGGATGAATCACAAGCACAGTTCATTCGTGAAAAAAAGCTCGAAGACTCGCCGGAGTGGACTCAACTGATCGACCAGCTCAGTGAAGCGCTTCGGGAAAATTCGGGCAACCGGAACATGTTCGGCACCTGTCGCGTACTAGCTCTCTCGGGAAGTTTGCGTCATTCATCATTCAACACGGCCCTGGCCCGTTCAGCGCAGGCGATGGCACCACAAGGTATGAATATCGAAGTCGCAACCTTGCACGGAATTCCGCTCTATGACGCGGACCTGGAAGCCAGTGAAGGCATTCCGGCCGCGGTACTCAAATTGAAAGCGCAGATTCTGGATGCAGACGCCTTGCTGATGGTCACCCCTGAGTACAACAACGGCGTACCGGGCGTGTTCAAAAATGGCATTGACTGGCTCTCGCGCGCAGATATGAAAGCCGTTTTTGCCAAGCGTCCAACAGGCATGATTGGCGCATCGATGGGGGGCTTTGGTACTTTGTCGTCCCAGGCCGCCTGGTTGCCCACTCTCAAGATGTTGGGCGTTACGCTGTACAGCGGTAACTCCGTGCTGGTGTCTCGTGCACAAAATGCGTTCGATGCTCAAGGTGAGTTGATGGATGAGTCGAGTCGGAAAAATCTGAGCACGTATCTCAATGGTTTCAACGAATTTGTGCAGCTCATCAAAATTGCAAAATTGAAATCTCGGTGAAGGGCGCATTGGATGGCGGCAGGTTCGTTTTCTGAAATGTGAACCCGTGCTAGAGGGCAGCGATCGCCAAGCTTGTAGCGGGCGCGCAGGTCGATTGACCTGCGATGCAGCTCTCATGGGGTGGATTGAGCATCTGTTGGCCCTTATCGGCCTCTATCCATGACGAGCCTGAAGCCTACATTGTTGCTTGCACTCCATGGATCCTGTCCTTGTCGGGCGCTGACCCGGTAGCCTTCGCAATAGTCTTCATTGCACAAGAAGGAGCCTCCACGGATGACACGTTTGGGAGCATCGCTGCGCAAACCGTCGGGGTCGAAGGAGTTGCTGGGGCCTTTGGGGTTGCTGACGTGCTTCAAGCGAGCTTGAATGCCGAAGGCGTCATAGCGGTACCAGTCTGCCGTCCATTGCCAAGCATTGCCAGCCATGTCGAATAGACCATATCCATTGGACTCGTAGCTGGCGACGGGCTCGGTTCCCGGAAGGATCTTGGGCTGAGCTTGAGGGAAGCTACCTGTTTGATCCTTCCAGATGCTGGCCATGACGTCGCCATTGGGTTCCTGAAGGGCTCCCCAGGCATAGCGCTGTTGTTCCAGTCCGCCTCGGGCAGCGTACTCCCATTCGGCTTCAGTCGGCAGGCGTTTGCCTATCCAGCGTGCGTAGGCTTGAATGTCTTCATACGAAACTTGAACGACCGGGTGATCGTCCTTGCCTTCAATACTGGAGTTGGGGCCGGAAGGATGACGCCAGTTAGCGCCCCCGACGTACCGCCACCACTGCATGTAGTCGCGCAGAGAAACGGGTTGTCGAGTCCCAACGAACACCGACGCGCCAGGTATCAATAATGACGCCTCGGGCCGGGGTGTGCCTACCGGGAGTTGGGCCTGCAGGCTTGGCCAGTCGGGAGCCTTCTCCGCAGTGGTCACATAGCCTGTTGCGCGGACGAACTCCGAAAACTGGCGGTTGGTCACATGGTGTTAATTTCCACGCATAACTGACCCGCCATTTCCATCTCAAACTGACCCACCCTTTGACTTGAGCCGCAAGGCTC
>NZ_JAEIJE010000035.1:0-13535 GCF_016772095.1 Comamonas sp. NyZ500
GCCTGTTCCGGCCCCCAAACCCCGCCCCGAGGCTCCAAGGTAGCTTGCCTGAACCCCGAAGAAACACAAGCCCGGAAACCGCGAAAAATCAGGCTTTTTTCTCTCGCAAACTATTGACGGTCAATAGTTTGACGGGTAGAATATAGGCATTGCTTCAGTGATGAGGCGATGCCCCGGCAGGGGTGACGGTGAGCAGACCAGACCCCAGCCGCTTAGACCATCTTCAACCCTTCCGCATAAGGAAAACGACCATGCAAACGCTGACCGCCACCTACTCCCCCGAAGACAACAAGCTGCGCCTTTATCCGTCCTCCCGACTGGATAGCGCGACTTATGAGCGCGTGAAGGCGGCCGGGTTCAAGTGGGCACCCCGTCAAGAGCTTTTCGTGGCCCCCATGTGGACGCCGGCCCGCGAAGACCTGCTGATGGAGCTGTGCGGCGAGATTGGCGACGAGGACACCGGCCTAGTCGAGCGCGCCGAGGAACGCGCCGACCGTTTCGAGGACTACAGCGACAAGCGCGCCCATGACGCCAGCGCCGCGCGCAACGCCGTGCAGGCCATCGGCCAGCGGTTCGAGTTCGGGCAACCCATCCTTGTGGGCCACCATAGCGAACGCAAGGCCCGCAAAGACGCCGAGCGCATGGAAAACGGGATGCGCCGCGCCGTGCAGATGTGGGAAACCTCCGAATACTGGAAGCAGCGCGCAGCCGGTGCGCTGCGTCATGCGAAATACAAGGAGCTGCCCGCCGTCCGTCATCGCCGCATCAAGGGGCTGGAGGCCGACAAGCGCAAGCAGGAGCGCAGCAAGCAAGAGGCCGAAATGTGGCTGAAGCTGTGGCTTGAATGCGAGGCCGAGCAAGACGCCGAGCTGCAAAAGGCCGTCGCCCTGCGCATCGCTGGCATGTGCTGGCTGCACCTGCCGCGCAAGGAAGGCGACCGCGAAGACTGGAGCCACACCCCGACCGCTTACGACGCCTTGAACGGCTCGCATCCGAACCTCTACGCGCCGCGCACCCTGGCCGAAGTGATCGAGGCGGCCAAGAAAACCTACCCGGCGACGATTGCCCATTGTGACCGCTGGATTGCCCACTTTGAAAACCGGATTGCCTACGAACGCGCCATGCTGGACGAGCAAGGCGGCCTGAAGGCTGAAGGCTTCGACATCCAGCCGGGCGGCCGCGTCCTGGTCGATGGTGAATGGCTGGTGGTGATGCGCGTCAACAAGAAGGGCGGCCAGATCAACAGCGTGACCACGAATGCCCGTTATGTGCGCGTGCGCGGCATCGAGGAAATCAAGGACTACCGCGCGCCGACCGAGGAAGACGCCGCCAAGGTCAAGAAGGCCGCCAAGCTGCCGCCGCTGGTGAATTTCCCCGGTGAAGGCTTCATCGAAATGACCGCCGAGGAATACAAGCGCAAGCCCACCGATTACAAGGGCACCCGCACCGCGCAAGCCACGGCCGAGCATGGCGCATACCGCTACCGCACCGCCTTTTTGGCCAATAGTGGCTATCGGATCGTGCAGGTTTACATCACCGACGCCAAGCGCGTGGACAAGCCCGCACCCGAGGCCGCCGAGCCGG
Organism: Comamonas sp. NyZ500; assembly: GCF_016772095.1. Classification (NCBI taxonomy): domain Bacteria; kingdom Pseudomonadati; phylum Pseudomonadota; class Betaproteobacteria; order Burkholderiales; family Comamonadaceae; genus Comamonas; species Comamonas sp. NyZ500. Next base: position 1,585 of record NZ_JAEIJE010000035.1, read on the forward strand.
TGAAATTCGAGCGCGAACCCGTGGCCCCGGCCCCGGTGGCGACCGAGCAGGCCCCAGCCAGCGCCGAGAGCACCGACAAGCGCGCGGCGATGGCCGAGGACTTCCAAGCCATGCGCGACCAGCTCAAGGCCGGCGTGCAGGTTGTGAGCGCCCCGCAGCTTTTCCCGACCCCGGCCGACTTGGCCGCCCGCATGGTGGAGCTGGCCGACATCGAGCCGGGAATGCGCGTGCTGGAGCCGAGCGCCGGCACCGGCCGCATTCTGGAGCAGTTGCCCGAGGGCTGCGAAGTGGTGGCCGTGGAGATTAACGCGGCCTTGGGTGGCCGCCTCGATGCAGACCGCCGCGCCGTGGTGATCGGTGACTTCCTGCAATGCACGCCCGAAACCTTGTGGGGATCGTTCGACCGGATTCTGATGAATCCGCCCTTTGCCAACGCAGACGACATCAAGCACATCCGCCACGCGCTGCGCTTCCTGAAGCCGGGCGGCAAGCTGGTGGCGATCTGCGCCAACGGCCCCCGCCAGAATGCCCAGCTTCGCCCGCTGGTGGAGCAGCACGGCGGCGAATGGGAGAACCTGCCGCCCGATACCTTCGCGGAATCCGGCACCGCCGTTAATACCGCCCTTTTCACCCTGACCGCCTAACCCACCAACGCACGCGCCCCGGCTTCGCCGGGGCCGCTCAAGGAGTACGAGCCATGCAACCGAAATTTATGCCTTGGGTTGACCTGCTGCCGGAAGTGGGCGACCCGATCCGCAACGAGCGCAACAAGCTGGCCGCCAAGCTGGCCAGCGCCGAGGAACTGGAAAAACAAGCGGCCGCGCTGCGCGCGGGAGTCCGTGAGGGCCGCGCGGCCCTGCTGGATCGAATCATGAAGCAATGGACGCTGCACGACATCGAGCAGGCCGCGACCGCTGCCGCCGACCGTGGCCAGCCGTTCCCGCCCGGCTTCGTGAAAGACGGCGAGCTGCGCGAGGCGCTGCGCGCCCTCGATGGTGCCCCGTCCCCGCTGGAGGTGTTGCAAGCCTTCCACGCTGGCCGCGTTATCCGGCAACACAACCTTTTCAGCACCGCGACCGAGGACGAACAGCGCGAAACGCTGCACCGGGTTTTCGACTGGTGGAATTACGGCGCTGTCCCGCTGCTGACCCGCTTGGAAGGCTAGGGGAGGGCGGCCGATGTCTATACAGGAGCAGGCCGCCGCACTGGTGGCCGCCGTCGATCCGGCCGCTGTCGCGGCCGTGATCGCGGAATTCCCCGAGGCCGAGAAGGTGGGCATCCGCACCAACTGGCAAAGCCTCGATCCCCATCTAGGGCACCGCGTCCCGAAGGCCCCGGCCGACCGGGCCGAGTACCTGGCCCGGAAAATCGAGCAGTACGAGGCCGAGCTACAGCGCGACATCGCCACATATACGCGCTACCGCGAGCAGGGCCTAGCGGCCCTGTCCGCTTACGACGTGTGCATTTCCAGCGGTAACAACCCGCTGGGCGCGCTGCGCACGGCGCTGCGCCTGAAGGACGCCCACATTTCCTATGACCTGTCCATTCTGGTCAAGCTGACGCTTGAGCTGGAGGACGTGAAAACCGAGCTGGCCGAGGCGGAACCCCCGCAACTGGCCCTTTTCTGAAACGCGCGGCCGCCCGGTGGCGGCCGCAACTGGAGCACCTACTATGCCCCGCGCCCATGTCCCGACCATTGACGAAGTTTTAGCTGATCCCGCCGCCTCCCACTGGATGAAAGACGCGCTGCGCTCCGCGCTGGCCCGTGACCCGGTGAACGTGGCCAACGATGCCGCCTTCCTGTGCGCCCTGCTGGACAAGCGGGCCGATGCTGCTATGGAGGCGGGCAGGGCGGCCGTGGCCGCGACCGCTCCCCAGGTGGAGCGGTAGGCCGGCGACAAGCCCGGCTGCGCCGGGCTGGAAGGGCAGGGCTTCGCCCTGCTGGCTGGGCCGGCAAGCCTGCGCGCTGCGCGCGCCGTCCTGCCGGCGTCCTTCCTTGTGTCGCTGCTGCTGGCTGGCTGGATCTTCTCCTTCCCCCTGTTCCGCTCCCTCCGTGGCTTGCCCTGGCCCCTGAAAACCTGCTGGGCGAATCGTCCCGCTTCGCGGGCCGACCGGGCTGCTCCAGGTTCGCGCATTCGCGCTCATCCCCTTCGGGGACTGCTGCGCAGCCTTGCACATCCCTTTCGCTTGCGCCCTCCGGGCGCTGGCCTGACGGCCTGAAGTGAGCTTTCGCGCGCGAAAGCTGGACAACTGCACAAAGGCGTCCGTGGTGTGCAGAGGGTGGGGATTGCCTGTCACTTCCAAGGGTATCAGTTCGTTCTCGCCGTCAAGGGCTGCGCGCCCTGAAGGGCGCTTGCGGCCGCTGGCCGTTTCACCCTTGACCGCTGCGCTGCGAACCGATCCAGAGGAAGTAGGCAATCCCGCCCACTTCCTGGAGTCCATGACATGACCGCTTCGCACATCGACCTTTTCACTATTGACGACAACGGCCAGTTTCAACTGGCCAGCGCCGGCCAAGTCATCGAGGCCGCCTTGGCCATCCTTGACGAAAAGGTGATGCGCAACGGCCTGATTTCAGCGCCGGCTGACGCCAGCGCCTTCTTCTCGCTGCGCCTCGGGAACCTGGAGCATGAGGTGTTCGCGGCCATCTTCCTGGACGCACAGAACCGCGTCATCGAGTACATCGAGCTGTTCCGGGGCACGCTGACGCAGACCAGCGTGTACCCGCGCGAGGTGGTGAAGACCTCGCTGCGCCTGAACGCTGCCGCCGTCATTTTCGCGCACAACCACCCGTCCGGGGTGCCCGAGCCGTCGCGCGCCGATGAGAACCTGACCAGAGTGCTGAAGGACGCGCTCGCCCTGGTGGACGTGCGCGTGCTGGATCACGTCGTAGTCGCGGGTGGCGCGTCCGTGTCCTTCGCTCAACGCGGCTTGCTGTAGCCGCTGCTGGCCGGGTGAAAAACCCGGCAAACGCCCCTTCGGGGCGTTTTGCCCGGTAGTTTTAACGACCGTTTTTCCTATCGGAAAAAGCGGCATTAAAACTGTCATTTTCAGAAGACGACTGCACCAATTGACGGGGCGTAACGCCAGGTGTGCAGTCGGCTCCTGACCACGCAATATCAGAAGTCATCTGCACCAATCTCGACTATGCTCAATACTCGTGTGCACCAAAGCGAGGTGTGAGCATGGCGTCAGACACATTACCAATTGCCGAGCAGGGCGTGGCCACCCTGCCCGATGCGGCATGGGCACAGGCCCGGCACCGGACCGAAATCATCGGGCCGCTGGCAGCGCTTGAAGTGGTTGGGCATGAAGCCGCCGATGCCGCTGCTCAAGCGCTGGGCCTATCCAGGCGGCAGGTGTATGTCCTGATCCGGCGTGCCCGGCAAGGTGCTGGGTTTGTGACGGACCTGGTTCCCGGCCAGTCCGGCGGCGGAAAAGGCAAGGGACGCTTGCCGGAATCAGTTGAGCGCATCATCCGCGAGTTGCTGCAAAAGCGCTTCCTGACCAAGCAGAAGCGTAGCCTGGCGGCGTTCCACCGCGAGGTCGCGCAGGCTTGCAAAGCGCAAAAGCTACGGGTGCCGGCGCGCAACACTTTGGCCCTGCGGATCGCCGGCCTCGACCCGCTCAAGGCCACTCGCCGCCGGGAAGGTCAGGATGCGTCCCGCAGCCTGCAAGGTGTCGGTGGTGAGCCTCCCGCCGTGACCGCGCCACTGGAACAAGTGCAGATTGATCACACGGTCATCGACCTGATCGTGGTGGACGAGCGCGACCGGCAACCGATTGGCCGTCCGTATCTGACCATCGCCATCGACGTGTTTACCCGCTGCGTGCTCGGCATGGTCGTCACGCTGGAAGCGCCGTCATCTGTTTCGGTCGGCCTGTGCCTTGTGCATGTCGCCTGCGACAAGCGTCCCTGGCTGGAGGGTCTGAATATAGAAATGGATTGGCCGATGAGCGGCAAGCCCAGGCTGCTCTACTTGGACAACGCGGCCGAGTTCAAGAGCGAGGCGCTGCGCCGTGGCTGCGAGCAGCACGGCATCCGGTTGGACTATCGTCCGCCAGGGCAGCCGCACTACGGCGGCATCGTGGAACGGATCATCGGTACGGCGATGCAGATGATCCACGATGAATTGCCAGGGACGACCTTCTCCAACCCTGACCAGCGCGGGGACTACGATTCCGAAAACAAGGCCGCCCTGACATTGCGTGAGCTGGAGCGCTGGCTCACGTTGGCGGTGGGCACCTATCACGGCTCTGTGCACAACGGCCTGCTTCAGCCGCCGGCGGCGCGCTGGTCAGAAGCCGTGGCGCGTGTCGGTGTACCGGCTGTCGTCACCCGCGCCTTGGCTTTTTTGGTCGATTTCCTGCCCATCATTCGCCGTACTCTGACTCGCACCGGCTTTGTCATCGACCACATTCACTACTACGCCGATGCGCTCAAACCGTGGATCGCACGACGCGACCGCTTGCCCGCTTTCCTGATCCGGCGCGACCCGCGTGACATCAGCCGTATCTGGGTGCTGGAACCGGAGGGGCAGCATTACCTGGAAATCCCCTACCGTACCTTGTCGCACCCGGCTGTCACCCTCTGGGAACAACGGCAGGCGCTGACGAAATTGCGGCAGCAGGGACGCGAACAGGTGGATGAGTCGGCGCTGTTCCGCATGATCGGGCAGATGCGCGAGATCGTGACCACCGCACAGAAGGCCACGCGCAAGGCGCGGCGCGACGCGGATCGACGCCAGCACCTCAAGGCATCGCCTCCGCCGGACAAGCCGATTCCGCCGAAAACGGACGTTGCTGATCCGCAGGCAGACAACCTGCCTCCGGCCAAACCGTTCGACCAGATCGAGGAGTGGTAGCCGTGGACGAATATCCCATCATCGACTTGTCACACCTGCTGCCAGCGGCACAGGGGCTGGCTCGGCTGCCGGCGGACGAGCGCATCCAGCGCCTTCGCGCCGACCGCTGGATCGGCTACCCGCGCGCGGTCGAGGCGCTGAACCGGCTGGAAACCCTGTATGCGTGGCCAAACAAGCAACGCATGCCCAACCTGCTGCTGGTTGGCCCGACCAACAACGGCAAGTCGATGATCATCGAGAAATTCCGGCGCACGCATCCGGCCAGCTCCGACGCGGACCAGGAACACATGCCGGTGCTGGTCGTGCAGATGCCGTCCGAACCGTCGGTGATCCGCTTCTACGTCGCGCTACTTGCCGCGATGGGGGCACCATTGCGCCCGCGCCCACGGCTGCCGGAAATGGAGCAACTGGCGCTGGCACTGCTGCGCAAGGTCGGCGTGCGCATGCTGGTGATCGACGAGCTGCACAACGTCTTGGCCGGCAACAGCGTCAACCGGCGGGAATTTCTCAACCTGCTGCGCTTCCTCGGCAATGAGCTGCGCATCCCATTGGTCGGGGTCGGCACGCGCGACGCCTACCTGGCCATCCGCTCGGATGACCAATTGGAAAACCGCTTCGAGCCCATGATGCTGCCGGTGTGGGAGGCCAACGACGATTGCTGCTCACTGCTGGCCAGCTTCGCCGCTTCGCTTCCATTGCGGCGACCCTCGTCGATTGCCACGCTGGACATGGCCCGCTACCTGCTCACACGCAGCGAGGGCACCATCGGCGAACTGGCGCACTTGCTGATGGCGGCGGCCCTCGTCGCCGTGGAGAGCGGCGAGGAAGCGATCAACCACCGCACGCTCAGCATGGCCGATTACACCGGCCCAAGCGAGCGGCGTCGGCAATTCGAGCGGGAACTGATGTGAAGCCAGCGCCACGCTGGCCACTGCATCCGGCACCCAGGGAAGCCGAAGCCCTGTCTTCGTGGCTCAACCGCGTGGCCCTTTGCTATCACATGGAAGTGTCCGAGCTGCTGGAGCACGATCTTGGTCACGGCCAGGTTGATGACCTGGACACCGCGCCACCACTGGCGCTGCTGGCGATGCTCTCCCAGCGGAGCGGTATCGAGCTGGATCGGCTGCGCTGCATGAGTTTCGCCGGCTGGGTGCCTTGGCTACTGGACAGCCTTGATGATCAGATTCCAGCCGCATTGGAAACCTATGCGTTCCAGCTCTCGGTACTGCTGCCGAGACTCCGCCGTAAGACGCGATCCATCACGAGCTGGCGTGCCTGGCTGCCCACCCAACCGATACACCGCGCCTGTCCGCTCTGCCTGAACGATCCGGAGAACCAAGCCGTACTGCTCGCGTGGAAGCTGCCCCTGATGCTGAGCTGCCCACTGCATGGCTGCTGGCTGGAATCCTATTGGGGCGTGCCAGGGCGGTTTCTCGGCTGGGAGAACGCCGACGCCGAACCGCGCACTGCCAGCGACGCGATTGCGGCGATGGACCAGCGTACCTGGCAGGCACTGACGACCGGCCACGTGGAGTTGCCGCGCCGACGCATCCACGCCGGATTGTGGTTTAGGCTGCTACGCACGCTGCTCGATGAGCTGAACACCCCGCTTTCGACGTGCGGCACCTACGCGGGGTATCTCCGCCAAATCTGGGAATGCTGCGGGCATCCGCTGCGTGCTGGGCAAAGTCTGTGGCGACCGTATGAAACCCTGAACCCGGCAGTACGGTTGCAGATGCTGGAGGCGGCGGCAACGGCAATCAGCTTGATTGAGGTGAGGGATATAAGCCCGCCAGGCGAGCACGCAAAGCTATTCTGGTCCGAGCCCCAAACCGGGTTCACCAGTGGCCTGCCGGCGAAAGCGCCGAAGCCCGAACCCGTCGATCACTGGCAGCGTGCAATCCAGGCCATTGATGAGGCCATCATTGAAGCACGACACAACCCCGAGACGGCACGCTCGCTGTTCGCGTTGGCTTCCTATGGTCGGCGCGACCCCGCTTCCTTGGAACAGTTGCGCGCCACCTTCGCGAAGGAAGGCATCCCCCCGGAATTTCTGTCACATTATGAGCCTAGCCTACCCTTTGCATGCCTTAGACAGAATGACGGGTTAAGTGACAAATTTTGACGTGCAGAGCTTCCCGATGCAAACTGTCACATAATCGAACGTATATGTGACAGGTACAAGATGCTGATTGGCTACATGCGAGTATCGAAGGCGGATGGCTCCCAGGCGACGGACTTGCAGCGCGATGCGCTGGTCGCGGCCGGTGTTGATCCGGCGCATCTCTATGAAGACCAAGCGTCCGGAAAACGCGAGGATCGTCCCGGTCTGGCGAGCTGTCTGAAGGCACTACGGCCAGGCGACACGTTGGTCGTTTGGAAACTGGATCGGCTCGGGCGCGACCTGCGCCATCTGATCAATACCGTCCATGACCTGACCGGACGCGGCATCGGCCTCAAGGTGCTGACCGGGCACGGCGCGGCCATTGACACCACGACCGCCGCCGGCAAGCTGGTCTTCGGTATCTTCGCCGCGCTGGCCGAGTTCGAGCGCGAGTTGATCGCCGAGCGCACCGTGGCGGGCCTGGCCTCAGCACGGGCACGCGGCCGGAAAGGCGGCCGGCCGTTCAAGATGACCGCCGCCAAGCTGCGGCTGGCGATGGCGGCAATGGGGCAGTCAGAGACCAAGGTCGGCGACCTGTGCCAGGAACTTGGCATCACGCGGCAGACCCTGTATCGGCATATTTCACCCAAGGGCGAGCTACGTCCAGATGGCGAGAAGCTACTCAGCCGAATTTGATGCCGACATGAGGCGACGTAGCGAAAGCGTGGTTTGTCTCAATTTGACGGCGGCGAACCGCAAGCGTTCGGTTCGCCGCTCGTTTCGGTCGCAGTGCTGGCCCGCGCCTGGAAACGTTGATAACACTCCAGCCCGCAGAAGTGCTCGACGTACTCCGCGCCTTCCGGTGTGAAGGCGGCATCGAGCGGAATTTCCTTGCAGCACACGCAGCAACTGGTGGCGGTCGGATCATTTGCATTCATGGTGGCACCCCTCCATTGACTGACGAAGACGGCGAATGCCGCCGCCGGCATCGGCTTTGCGAACAGAAAGCCTTGCCCGCGCTCGAACGCTTGGGCCCTCCGCCGTAGTCCATCCATCCGGCCGGGAAGCGCTCATGATCTTTCCCTGAATGCCCGCAACGCCCGCGCCAGTGACAGAAGAAACAGGCCGGTCAAACCGAGCGCCGTGATGACCCAATACTCGACAAGGAATGCACCGGCGGTTGTGCCGGCCAGCACGGCAGCGAGGATGGACAGGTGGCAGGGGCAAGTCAGCACGGCCAGCGTGCCCCACAGGTAGCCGGTGAACGGTTTGTGCGTCTCGGCCGGCATGCGCTCGGGGCTGTTCATGGCAAACTCTCCGCATGCTGTGCCGGCGCGGTCGGCATGGCGGCCAACTGCACTTCCAGATTGGCCAACGCTTCGCGCCGGCGTTCGACGAACTGACGCAGCACAGCAAGCTGCGCGGCAGTTTCATCGCAGTTCGCCGCATCCAGCGCCCGGCACAGCCGCGCCAATGCGCCGAGGCCGATGCCCGCCTCGAAGGCGGCCCGCACGAAGCACAGTCGCTGCAAGGCGGCGTCATCGAACAGGCCGTAGCCACCCGTGGTGCAGGCGACTGGCCGCAGCAATCCGCGCAGCAGGTAGTCGCGCACGATATGCACGCTCACCCCGGCATCAAGGGCCAGCCGGGACACCGTGTAGGCGTTCATCGAACACCTCCTTTTGGTCGGTTCACGGCAATGCATATACCGTTTCGCCGAGTTCAATCCGCGCGCTGCGAATCCGATGCCGGTGCCGTAGAACATTGGGTCGATATCCGATCACGGTGTCCTAGATGACATGGTCTGCAACAGATGTCGATTAAACTCCTGGCCCAAGCCGAAAGCCTCGTGGACACTGACGATCGCCAATCCTTCCAATCCTTGATGCTTGGAGGCCCAGTCTTCCGCCGTCGGGACAGATGCAAAGAAATGTACATGGCAACAGAAGGACTGACGAACGTCGGCTGCTTCCTGCGGCAATACCAAGGACACCGCCATGCCGGCAGGTTCGACAGCCTGTATCTCGCTGGGTGAAACCGTGAGTGAAACGGGTGCTCCGGTTGCAGCGCAATGCGATGAGACGCGAGCTGTACGGCCGATCAGCGCCGGAAATATCAAGGTGTCCAGCGCGCACCAGGCATACAGACGGCGGTCGTCAATTTCAAAGACATACGAAGTCTCGCGCAAGGTGAGGCCGTAGCCGATGATGTTCCCATCTTTGTCATATTCGGTACTGGTGGCCTGTTCGAGTACGGCGGCCACTCGCTCAGCGGGCCAGTCGAGAATCCCGGCAAGTGTCGTTCGTGAAACCGGACGCCCCTTGGCGAGTTCCCGCAGTAGCGGGACCAAGAGATCCGCAGTACCATTGGTACGATTGACCGAAGTGAGACGTTCTAAAATATATGGGGCGAGCTTCATGGTTCCATCTCCTTTCATCCTGCGCAGCAGGACAATTGTTTGACATCCTTGGTGAAGGTCTGCTCCGCGAGCTTCAGCCCCTCGACCATCGTCAGGTAGGGGAACAACTGGTCAGCCAGTTCCTGTACGGTCATGCGGTTACGGATCGCGAGCACCGCCGTCTGGATCAGCTCGCCCGCTTCCGGGGCCACTGCCTGTACCCCAATGAGTCGTCCGCTACCTTCCTCGGCTTGTCCTTTCGAATTTGAATTGGATAGCGTAACCTTACTTCCGTACTCATGTACGGAGTCAAGCGGTATGGAAAATAATTTGGAGAACCTGACCATTGGCGTTTTTGCCAAGGCAGCCGGCGTCAACGTGGAGACCATCCGGTTCTATCAGCGCAAGGGCTTGTTGCCCGAGCCGGACAAGCCCTATGGCAGCATTCGCCGCTATGGCGCGGCGGACGTGACACGGGTGCGCTTTGTGAAGTCGGCCCAGCGGCTGGGCTTCAGCCTGGACGAGATTGCCGAGCTGTTGCGGCTCGACGATGGCACCCACTGCGAGGAGGCCAGCAGCCTGGCCGAACACAAGCTCAAGGACGTGCGCGAGAAGATGGCCGACTTGGCGCGCATGGAAACCGTGCTGTCTGAACTCGTGTGCGCCTGCCATGCACGAAAGGGGAATGTTTCCTGCCCGTTGATCGCGTCACTACAGGGCGAAGCAGGCCTGGCAAGGTCAGCTATGCCTTAGCGTGCTTTATTTTCCGTTTTCTGAGGTGCCCCCTACCAGCAACGCACCGCCGAAGACCGGCAGCAGGAGCGCGAGCAATTCCAGATGGTTAACCGGGGCCTGAAAGACCAGATTCAAGACCTGCAAAACCGGCTCATCCAAGCCGAGTCAAGAGCGTCCGAGCTGATAGACACTAATGCGCAATTACAACGACAAACGCATGAGCTCGAACAGGCCAATGCGATGCACAAAAGCACCTTGGATAGGCAAGTGGCCGATATCCAGAACTTGGAGCATCAACTTAACGACGCCTCGGCAAAAAACCGGGAGCGGAAGCATGAAAGCAAACAATTGGCGGATAATATTGCCGCACTCGCAAGCCAGAAAGCAGATGCCGATAAGCAGGTGGCCGTACTATCCCAAGCATTAGAGGTCACCAAAACGGATCTGAAAGCCTCTCAGAATAGAGCGGAAGTTCTGTCCGATGAGAACAAGTTGATTCTTCAGGAAAAAGCGGTGATTCAGGGGCAGTTTAAGCAGCTTCAGGAGTCACTGTCGCGATAAAGGCTTTAGTCAAACATTCATCGAAAAAGCTATATTAATCAATATATTATATACGAAGTGGCTAATTCCAACGCTTTTACCGGCCGGACCTCAAGTAGCTGCACCGGCCGCCATTTCATTCAAAGAGGCCTCGACGACAGTCAAAACTGTTCGACGCACGTCGATCTTCCATCGCACGCGCTCGACGCATCGGTCCAGGCTTTCGCTATCGTCTGCGTCCAATGCTTTGCAAAGTCGCGCCAGTTCGTCGAGCCCAATTCCGGACTCGAAGGCTGCGCGGAGAAACCGCAGCCTTCCGAGTGTTTTGTCATCGAAAATGTTCTAGCCACTTTCGGTTCGCCGAGCAGGGTGCAACAAGCCGCGTATCATGTAGTCGCGCACGACATGCACGCTGACGCAAGCATCATCAGCCAGCTTCGATATCGAGTACGCATTCATACTGGGCTTTCCTCGCAGTCCTCTAGCAGCTTAAGCGCGACATCATGACCAAGGTCGAACGCACTCTCGACAGGCACGACCTCAATCCCTTGGTGGGTCGAAGCCCACGAATTTGCAATAGACGGAGACGCAAAGAAATGCACATGACAGCAAAACGAACAACGAATGTCGGGCGAAGTATCCGGAGTTCGCAGTGAAACCATTGCTTCTGCCGGTTCGACATGAAGCACTGCTTCTGGTGCAACGGTGAGAGTGATCGGCCTACCGGTGGCGGCGCAGCGGGAAGTGACACGGGCAATCTTGCCGGTCAAGGCGGGAAACATCAAGGTGTCCAGCGCACACCATGTGTACAAATGACGGCCATCCACCTCAAAAACGTGAGAGGTTTCACGTAGTGTCAGCCCCAGTCCAATGATATTGGCCTCGTCGTCATATTCCGTACCAGGTGCCTGCTCAAGTACCGTTGCAACTCTCGCTCCAGACCATCCGAGTGCGCCGGCGAGCTTTTCGCGTGATACAGGTCCCCCCATCGCTAGCTGTCGGAGCAGCGCGACAAAGAGCGTTGCGAACTCTTTAGGATGATTGCCAGATGAAAGGCTTTCGGCAATCTTTTTGGAATAAATAGTCTTGTCCATTTTCCACCTGTTATATCGGGCAGCGATCAACCGGGATAAACCTTACTCGGCGGTTACGTCCTGCGCTTAACAAAGACGAATTACTTTGTGCCTTGCCGGCGTTGCCATTCCTCGGCCAGCAGCCAATCCACCGAACTTAAGCCAGCCGCTGTAAAATAGTGGCCGTAAGTCTTTGATTTACTTGAATATTTCTCTTGACGGGGTGATTGAGATGG
>NZ_JAEIJE010000036.1:0-12594 GCF_016772095.1 Comamonas sp. NyZ500
GAGGCTCCAAGGTAGCTTGCCTGAACCCCGAAGAAACACAAGCCCGGAACCCGCGAAAAATCAGGCTTTTTTCTCTCACAAACTATTGACGGTCAATAGTTTGACGGGTAGAATATAGGCATTGGTTGAGTAGGAGTTTCAACATGGCAGATCAAGGCACTTTCGACTTTGGCCCGGATGTTCCCCGGAGCGGCGTGGCTTTGAAGCGGGACTTCCACGGGTTCGCTCAGTTCCGCGAAGACGAGCGCAGCCCTTGGGTGTTCTATGTGTGCGGCTTCGACTCCACCGTGACCGGCGAGGCTGGCCAATGCACAGTGTTGCGTGCCGATGGCGGCCGCGAGTGTGTGCCCATCGACGCCGAAGACCGCATCACCATCGCCGGGCGCAAGTACGGCCGGAAGCACTGGAATCATTGAGGGCCTGTCATGCGCTTCCATCGTTTCGGCAAGTACGAATTCCGCGACACCGAGCGCAAGCGTGCCGCTTTCGCACGCAAGCAGAAGGCCGAGCGCGAGGCCCTTCCTCTGTTCGCTGACCAAGTGGCGGCCGAACAGATCGACGTGGACGAGGAAATGACGACTCGCCGGCTGCAATGGGAGCGTCAGCAAGCCACTGACCGCAAACGCCGGGCCGACAAGTGGCGCGAGGCGCGGCGGCGTCTCAACGGCTACCAGGAGCCGGTGCGCGGGGCCTTGCTGGCGTACTGGCAGGGCTGCAAGTGGCCTGCCGATCCGAGCTACTTCCTCTCCATGCTGCACATGTACGACACCGGCCGCCTCTCTCTCAACATCCCGAAGGCTTGAACCATGTCCCACATCCTGATCGACCACCTCACACAAGCCGCATCGTTTTACCGTGGCCAGCTCCGTGCCTCTACGCGCGCGGTGGCTTACCTGAAATCGCGCGGGCTGCGCGGTGACATCGCGGCGCGCTATGGCTTGGGCTATGCCCCGGCCGGCTTCCAGGCGCTGCGCGAGGCATTCCCGAACTACAACGACCGTGCCTTGGAAAAGGCTGGGCTGGTGGCGGTCAACGACGGCGGCCGGCGTTATGACCGCTTCCGCGACCGAATCATGTTCCCCATCCTCGATGACGCCGGCAGCGTGATCGGCTTCGGCGGCCGCGTACTCGAAGGCGACGGGCCGAAGTATCTCAACTCACCGGAAACCGAAGTCTTCCAAAAGGGGCGCGTGCTGTTCGGTCTGACCCAGGCGGCCGAGGCCATTGCCGCGACCGGCACGGCCTATGTGGTGGAGGGATACCTGGATGTCGTCAGTCTGGCCCAACATGGTGTGCAGAACGCCGTGGCAACGTTGGGCACGGCTACAACAGGCCAGCATGTGGAGCGGCTGCTGGGCTTGGCCAAGCGCGTGATCTTCTGCTTCGACGGAGACGACGCCGGCAGGCGGGCGGCTGCGCGCGCCCTGGACGTGTGCCTGCCTCATGTTACCGACGCGGCCGACGTGAGTTTCCTTTTCCTTCCGCGCGACCACGACCCGGACAGCTACGTGCGCGCCAAGGGTGGGGACGCCTTCAACGACTTGGCCTTGGAGGCTTCGAGCCTCGAAGGCTTCTTCCTGGCCAGCGCGATGCAGGGTTGCCAGTTGGAGTACGCCGAGGGCCGGGCGCGGCTGGTGGCCACGGCTGCGCCGCGTCTCCAGCAGATCAATGCACCGGCAATGCTGCGCCGGATTCTGACCGCCATTGCTGGGCCGTCCAAGTTTTCCGTGGGCGAGCTGATCGACTTATGCGGACTGGAAAAAAACATGCTTGCAACTATTGACGGTCAATAGTTTTATGGTAGAATTCAACTCATCGGCAGCGGATGGACGGCCGATGAACCCCGGAAACAACTGTGAGCAGACAGTGGGGCGCTGAACCGATCTTTCGCACGCGAAAGGGACGATCCACCAAAGACCATCATCAACATGACTTAGGAGCTTTGACCATGCGTACTACCGTTTATGCCCGCCTCTTTGACCGACTGGCCGACCTGATCCCCAGCCTGCAATCCGCCCGCGCTGGTGCGGTTTTCTGCGCCCCTCCGCGTATCCCTGACGACATGGCTGTGTATTGCCACATCGCGGCCGTCGAGGGTGACATGCGCCTGATCGAGCTGGCCGACGACAACCAGAAGAAGGGCACGGTAATGCCTGCGCCTTGGCTCAAGCTGCGTGTGGATATGGTCAACAAGCTGGCCGAGGTGCTGGAGATGGAAGACACCTTCGGTTATCAGGTGATCTACACGGGCGGCAGTGCGGTGAACCCGCGCCGCGCCCAGATCAACATGTTCGCTATGAACTGGCTGCAAGTCATGGTGAATTTTGAGCTGTGCTTCCAGCCTGCCGACGTGTCGGTGGCGGCCTGATCGACAACTAGGGAAAGGACGAACGATCATGAAAACCATCGCTATCGCCAACCAGAAGGGCGGAGTCGGCAAGACCACTGTTGCCCGCAACCTGGCTTTCTTCGCCATCGAGCGCGGCTTGCGCGTCCTGTGCGTTGACCTCGATCCGCAAAAGAACTTCAGCAAGACCCTCCGGGCGCTGCGCGAGCGTACCGTGGGCGACCAGGGCGACGAGCTGCAATCGCTGACGGGCAGCGCCTTGTTCGACGGAGAGGCCATCGAACTGCAACCGCTTCCGTGCGGCGAGTCCGCTGCGCTGGTGGCTGCTGACCGCGAGCTGGTGGACGTGGCCAGCCGCCCGCTGGAAGACCTGCACGCCCCGCGCGCTGCGCTGGCCAAGCTGGCCAAAGACTTCGACGTGTGCATCATCGACACGGCCCCGACGCTGGGCAATCCGCTGTATGCCGCGCTGATCGCCGCTGACTTCGTGGTATGCCCTTGCACGATGGATCAAGACGCCATCGACGGCCTGGGCGACCTGTTTGAAGACATTGCGCGCGTGCAGCAACTGGAATGGAACGCCGACCTTGTGACGCTGGGCCTGCTGGCCAACCGCGTCAATACCCGCCGCGCCTTCGACCGCAACGCCCTGGAGCAACTGCGCGACGAGCTGGGCGAGGTGGTGATGGAAGGGGTGCTTTACGACCGCGCAGCCACGCAGTACGCCAAGGATCGGCCGGTGTGGCGCGTGCAAAGCGGCGAAAGCCAAATCCTGGCCGCCCGCGAAATGAAAGCGGTGTGCAACCAGATTTTCGACAAAGCCGCGATCTAAAAGGACAAGGACATGACCGCAACCGCAACCAACAAAAAGCCCGGCCTGAACCTGGGCAAGCTGTCCGCCGTGGCTCAGATCGCCGTCAAGCCGGCGCAGCCGGCCGACGCCGAAATCGAACTGGCGCGCATCTACAGCGTCAAGCAGGTTCGCAAGACGTTCCGCAACCTGGAGGAACTGGCCGAGAGCTTCAAGCTGAACGGCATCATTGAGCCGCTGGTGGTGCATGAAGAAGCTGACGGCCGCTACCGGATCATCGTCGGGGAGCGCCGCTACCGCGCCGCGCCGCTGGCTGGGCTGGTCAAGGTGCCCGTCATCATCAAGAAGGGGCTGACCGAGCTGCAAATCCGCCGCTTGCAAGTGACGGAGAACAACGACCGCGACGACCTGACCGCCTACGAGGAAGCAATGGGCGTGATCGAGGACGTGGAGCTGTACGGCACCAAGGAAGCGATGACGATCTGGAACCGTGGCGAGGCATGGGTTAGCAAGCGCATGGCTGTGCGCCGCTATGCTGACCCGGTGCGCGAGCTGCTGGAGAACGATCTGTGCGGCGACTTTGAGGTGCTGCACTGCCTCAACCAGATTTACGACATCGAGGACACGCACACCGAGTTTTCGCGCCTCTCTCACCGTATGAACGAGGGCTTGCCCTTGTCGCGCGACGAAGCCCGTAACACGCTGGCCAGAATGAAGGCATGGAAGCAACAGCAAGACGATCTGGCCCAGCGCCGCATCGAGCTGGACAACGCCAAGAAGGCCGGCGACAAGGCCCCGGAGAAGACCCCCGCATGGCTGGAAGAACAGCGCAAGCGGGATGCCGAGCGTGCGGCTGCTGGAGCTGATGCCGGCGACCAGGACGAGGATGGCGGCCAAGGCCCCGCGCCGGCCCCGTCCGCCGCCTCGGGACGCGGCCAGCAAGCCCTCCCGACGATGGAGCTGACCCCGGAGCAGAAGGCCGCTGCCGAAAAGGAGCGGGCCAACGAAAAGCTGCTGTCGCTGCGGGAAGAAATCTTCGAGTGGGGCGAAGCCAATCAGGCGCAGTTCTTCAGCATGAAAACCCACATGACCACGCTGGGCCACAACATGCACGAAACCGAGTGGGTGCTGTGGCAAGGATTCCTGTCCATGACCTTGCCGATGCTGGAAGGCATCGGCCCGGAGCGGGCTGTCATGTATCTGAAGAAGCTCCAGGGCGAGCTGAAGGACAAGACGCCGGCGCAGTTGTGGGAAGAACTGCATCCCGACATCGAGGGCGCTGGCCGGAATGCCTCTCCCGACATGCCGGAAGGCTGGCGTTTCTGACCTCCCCATGAAGGCGGCCGCTGGCCGCCTCTCTTTCAACTTTCGCGCGCGAAACCGCGCTGATGCACCGGACGGCCCCAATGAGACTGAAACGCCTTACCCCGCAAGCCTTTGACCGCGCTGCCGCCGACACCCGCATGGGCGACCAAGCCCGTGAAATGGCGCGCGCCGTGCTGGTGGATGGACGCGCCCAGGTGGACGTGGCCACCGAGTACGGTATGAGCAAGCAACGTGTCAGTGGCGCCGTGGCCACTATCGAGCGGGCATACAAGAAAACCACGACGCCGGGCGTGAGTTCCATTCGCGTGGAGCTAGATCTTCCTGAAACCTTGGCCCTGGAGCTGGCCGCCTTGGCCGAGGCAATGAAAGGGTGCGACGACGCGGCCAGATGTGCCGAGGTGCTGGATAAGGCCACGAACGCCGTGCGCAAGGCCGCCAAGCTCTTGGTAGCCGCGCCATGACCTACGCGATCAACCAAGACGAGGCGCAGGGTGCTCCCTTGCGCCTTTGTCGTTTATAAACGATAATATGGACATGTTCACCGTTCGGCACTACATCACCGAGGACGAGCACGACCCGTTTCAAGAGTGGCTGAAGAAGCTGCGCGACCCGATTGCTAAGGGCCAGGTGGTCAAGCGCGTGGGCCGCATCGAGGCGGGCAACTTTGGCGATCACAAGCCCTGCCGTGAAGGCGTGTGGGAGTTACGAATCGACCAAGGCCCCGGCTACCGCGTCTATTACGCGATGACGGGCGCGGTAGTGGTTCTGCTGTTGTGCGGCGGTGACAAAGGCACCCAGGACGCGGACATCGAGCGCGCCATTGGGTATTGGAAAGACTGGCAACGGAGGTCAGCATGAAGGATCGAAGCCACGACGAAGCGATGGCCGAGCTGTTCAAGGAAGACCCGGCTTTTGCGGCCGAGTACCTGAACCAGCTTCTCCAGGATGGAGAACCGGCCGATCTATTGGTGGCGCTGCGCCAGATGGCGCAAGCGCGCGGTGGCGTGCGCGCTATCGCCAAGGAAACCGAGCTGAATGCCAACCAGCTCTACCGCACGCTGTCGCCCCAGGGAAACCCGGAGCTGCGCAGTCTGTCGGCCGTGCTCAAGGCGCTGGGCCTTCGCTTGGCGGTGCAGCCAGTTGGCCAGCACCATGCCACGGCATGAATCAGAAAGCACAAAAGAAAATGCCCGGCGAGCAGGCCGGGCACTTCAAAGACCATCATCAACCCCTAACGGATCAACCCGCTTGGCAGCAAGAGACACATAAGGAGCAATGAATGTCCCATCATAACACAGACAGCGAAAGCGCAACACTTTTTCCACTTGGGCGAGGCGATGAGCCGGCAGGTGGGAACATCCTGGCCAGCGCCGTGCAGCCTGATCTGTTTGTGGTGCTTGAGGCGATCCATGATTGGCCTGTCAAAGATGATGTGTCCTCGATGGAGTACCCCATTTTCTCCCTCTCGAAGAACCGCGACACGCGCATCCGCGTCTATTCGCGTGCCGGCCGAAGCATTCGCATCATCCCGTCCGCTGTGGGCGCGGCTACAGTCTTCGACAAAGACATCCTGATCTACTGCATCAGCCAGATCGTGCGAGGGCACGATGCTGGCATCAAGGTTTCGCGCCGTGTCCGCGTGGACGTGTACCCGTTTCTGCTGGGAACGCGCCGCAGCACCGGAGGCGCGGCCTACGAGCGCGTGGTGGACATGTGCCGACGCCTGAAGGGCACCACCATTGAAACGAACGTCAAGACGAACGAGAAGGAACAGCTCGAAGGCTTCGGCTTGATCGAGGACTACCGCGTGACGACTTGGACGAAGAACGGCAAAGGCGCGCTGGAGTTGGAGCTGACAATTTCTGAATGGCTCTACCGGGCCGCAATGGACTTCGACATCCTCACTCTACACCCCGACTACTTCAGCCTTGGCCAAGCCCTGGAACGCCGGTTGTACGAGCTGGCGCGCAAGCACTGCGGCGATAAGGCATGGTGGGAAATCAGCTTGCCGTTGCTGCTGGAGAAAACGGGCAGCTCGCAGACCTTGCGCCGCTTCAAGCAAGAGATCAAGGAGATCGTGGAGCGCGACCCATTGCCCGACTACCGGATGTTCCTGGACGAGTCCGTGAAGCCCAACAAGCTGGTCATCATGACCCGCGACAACGCCAAACTGGTATGCGAGGCCAACAAGGCCGGCAAGCTGTCCTGGGTGTCCTACTTCTTGCAAAAAAAACTGGCCTGACCCCCCATGCAGAGGCTCGCCGCACTGCCCCAGCTTGACCACCGGCAGAGCCTCAACCGCCCATCGTGGCACACTGGCCAGCGCCGGGACGGACTCGTCTATCGGCGTACATTTCGCCTTCTTGCCAAACCGCGCGAATTCGTCTATCGCGGTACGGTTTACTCGTCTATCGCCGCACATCCTTGCGCGACAAAACCACCGAAAAACCCGCATCAGCATTGGACTTTTAGCCCGGCAACATCCGAAAACGCCTTTTTTGCTGCCACGCTGAAAGCATCCGACATTGCCAAAAACACTCGTCTATCGGCGTACATTTGGCCACTTATCCACAGAAAACGCGGCCGTTTCGTCTATCGACGTACAAACACTCGTCTATCGCGGTACGCTTTTCTCGTCTATCGGCGTACAGCTTTCTCGTCTATCGGCGTACATGCCACTTGGAAAAATCCTTGCGCGACAAGGACTTACGACCTGTTATCCACAGCGTAACACGCGCGCGCGTTTTAACGCCTTCTTATTTAACGTTTTAACGCCGCCGAAGGGGGGTGCCCCCCCTTCTCGAACCCACCCGGCCGGCTTCGCCGTCCTCCCATCCCCCCAGGGGCTATGCCCCTCGGCCTTCGGCCTCACCCCGAATCGTGCGCGCCTGCGGCGCGAGTGCTTACGAAAGCCCGGCTGCGCCGGGCGGGGTGCTCCACCGCCCTGCAACCACGGTCTAAGCGGCTCAGGCCGTCCGCAAGCGGCCGTCCCGACCTGCCCCGCAAGCGGGGCACCCTGCGGGCGCTAAGACACCGGATAAATCACGCTCGCCGCGTCCTACGGCCGCGCCGACCGCTCAACCGGGCGCGCAGCGCGCCGTGGAACACCGTTCCTGCTGCACAACCGTCAAAAAGTCTTCAAAAGGGAGGGGCGAAGCCTTCCGCGATGGGCATGAAGGCTTAGAAGGGCTGAAATGGCCGCGCAGGAGGCCCGCCACGGCGTTTTCTGACCCTTGGCCAGCCCTGACCCCTCGGACACCCGGAAAAATCGCTTGTAGCGCGTTCTGTGCGGTCGATTTTTTGGCTGAACAGCTCATACGAACCGCTGGCCAGCCGCTGCCCCACGGCGGCCGCCTCGATGCGTGCCGGATGCCTGCCAGCGAAAGTGAACACGATAGACGAATCACTGCCCGCGAAGGCTCTGTTTCCGGGGCTTGGCGGCCGAATTCGAGTGCCAGCACGCATGAAATCGACCTGATCCTGGCCAACTTGCCCATTTTTCCCGGCCTGGAGCCATTCGAGGCTCGGGCCGACGCGCCCGATTCGTCTATCGGGGGCTTTTCCAGAGGGACGGCCGCCGAGGTGGCCACTGACCCGCTTCCACCACCAGCTCGACGCCGGCACGCCGAAGACAGGCGCGGCCGCCGCCGACATCCGGCCGGCGCTTCGCCTGTTGCGTTTGTTGTTGTTTACTGTAAAATACAACATACAACAACAAACAACACAACCAACCGGAAGGAGTCTGACATGGCAAGCGAAGCGATCATCACGGAAGAATTGATCTGTAAAGCCGCCGAACAACTGGCGGCCGAGGGGATGCGCCCGACGAACGAGACGGTGCGCGAACTGCTGGCGAAGTGGACGAGCACGAAGGGCGGCAGCTACGCCACCATCGGCCCGGTGCTGCGAGCCTGGAAGGCACGCCGCAAGGCTGCCGAGTCGGCCGAGCCGGTGCGCGAAGCCGCGCCCCAGGTGGTGCTCGACAAGGTGCAGGGCTGGGCTTCAGACATGTGGGGCGTGGCCCTGGAGCTTGCCAACGGCCGCTTGGCCTCCGAGCGTGAATCCCTGGAGCGGGTGCGTCAGGAACTCGAAGCCGAGACTGCGGAGGCGCTGGCCCTGGCCGAGAAACGCGAGGACGAACGCGATGAGGCGCGCCGGCAAGCTGCCGAACTGACCGATCAACTGGCCAGCCTTCAGGCCGACGTGGCTGCACAAACCGAGCGGGCGGTGGCGGGGGAGGCGCGGGCGGCCGAGCTGGAGAAGCGGGCCAACGAGGTGCATGACGACCTGAAGGCTGAACGGGCGCGACGCGATGAAGCGGAGGCCGCACGCCGGACGGTGGAAGCCGAGCTTTCCACCCAGCGCGCCGACGTGGCCCGACTCTCCCAGCAAGCGGCAGACTTGGAGCGCGAGCTGGCCCAAGTTCGCGGTGAACTTGCGCGAGTGCAGGAGCAAGGAGCGGCCGAGCTGGCGGCGGCGCGGAAAGAGCACGCCGAAGGGGTGGCTGCTCAACGTGCCCAGCATGATGCCGAGGTGGGGCGACTGAAAGATGCTCACCAGCAGGCATTGCACGACCAGAAGCAGCGCAGCGTGGAGGTCATCGGCAAGCTGGAGGCTTCCAAGCAGCGCATGGAGGCCGAGCTGGACGAGGCGCGCAAAGAGGCCCGCGATGCGGCCGCCCAACTTGGCCGGGTGACAGGGGAACTCGACGCGCTGCGCAGTCAAGTGGCCAGTCAAGAGGCGACCATCCGGGGTTTCACCGCAAAAAAGGCTGACAAGACGTGATCGGCTCCGCGTGGCTGCATCTGGCCAGCTTCGCGGTCATGCTGGTGGCGATCCGCGCCGTCCGGCGCTGGACGTGGCTGTACGCCCTGTCCGTGCTGCCCGGCACGCTGGCCCATGAGGCTATGCACTGGCTGGCCGGCTGGCTGTTTGGTGCGCGCCCGGTTTCCCTGTCGATCCTGCCGCGCCGGATGCCTGACGGGGAGCTGCTGCTGGGGCGCGTGCTGTTCATGCGCCTGCGCTGGTGGAATGCGGTTCCCGTGGCCCTCGCGCCCTTCCTTCTCATTCCGTTGAGCGCCGGCCTGCTGTGGCATTCCGCTGGCTGGCTTGCTCTCGCATGGCCCAGCCTTGGCCTGAAGCTCCTGGCCGTGCAATGCCTGCTGGCGACGTGGCCGAGCGGCCGCGATTGGCGGCACGCCTTGGCCGGCGCAGCCGTGGCCGGGGCGCTGACGCTCGCCGGCCTCTACCTCTACAACCGTTTGGGCTTCGCCCTGCGGTGACTTTCGCGCGCGAAAGCCTGCGCCGGCTGATGTTGTGCTTTCATAATGAAAGCAACTTTTTGCGCATAACTATTGACGGTCAATAGTTTAATGGGTAGAATATAGGCATTGCTTCAGTGATGAGGCAATGCCTCGGTAGGGGTGACGGTGAGCAGACCAGACCCCAGCCGCTTAGACCATCTTCAACCCTTCCGCATAAGGAAAACGACCATGCAAACCGCCCTGGCCAACACCACCGCCCAAGCCACGGATTACCCGCAATGGGTGATCGTTGAGAACGCCGGCACCGATGCCGAAGACGTGTGGAGTGACCACCACACTTTCAAGGCGGCGCTGAAGGAGCTGGAGAGCTGCGGCGGCACGGATAACGGCTTCGACCTGATGAAGCGCCTTCCCGATGGCACCCTGACCACGGAATTCTGACCCATGCGCTGTATCGACCTCTTTGCAGGGGCCGGTGGCTTCACCGAAGGCGCGCGCCTGGCTGGCGCGCGCGTGGTGTGGGCCGCAAACCATTGGCCGCTGGCTGTTCAGTACCACCAGACCAACCACCCTGACACTTGGCACGAGTGCCAAGACCTCCAGCAAGCCGACTGGCGCGCGGTGCCCGCGCATGATGTCGTGCTGGCTTCGCCAGCCTGCCAAGGGCATTCGAGGGCAAGAGGCCGCGAGCGGCCGCATCATGACGCGCTGCGCAGCACGGCTTGGGCCGTGGTGGCTTGCGCGGAATACCACCGCAGCCCGGTGATCCTAGTCGAGAACGTCCCCGACTTCGAGAAGTGGGTGCTTTACCCGGCTTGGCGCGATGCGCTGCGCCGGCTGGGCTACGCCGTATCGCCGCATCTGGTTGATGCGGCGGATCATGGCGTGCCGCAGAACCGACAACGCCTGTTCCTGGTCTGCACGCGCTCTCGGCGGCCGCTGCGCTTGAGCCTGCCGCGCCGCGAGCACCGACCTATTGCCGATGTGATCCAGTGGGATGCACACCCGTGGAGTCCGATCGTCACGCCCAGGCGCAGCGACAAGACGCTGCGTCAGATCGCGGCGGGCCGTGCTGCGCACGGCGACCGCTTCCTGATCCCGTACTACTCCAGCGGCAGCGGCCTCACCGGCCGCAGCATCCACCGGCCTGTCGGCACCATCACTACCCGCGACCGCTGGGCCGTGATCGAGGGCGACAAGATGCGGATGCTTGCCGTGCCCGAGGCACGGGATGCAATGAGCTTTCCGCCGTCCTACGTCCTCCCCAACGTCCACCGCGATGCCATGCACCTGCTGGGTAATGCCGTCTGCCCCGTGGTGGCCGCCGACTTCCTCAACGAGCTGCGCCTTGCGGCTTGATCGTTTTCCTGGAGCTGCCCTATGAAACCTTCTCGCTTCCTTCCTGTGATCCTCGCCGGCCTCGCCTTGAGCTGGGCCGGCTCCGCTTTCGCCTTCAAGCCTAGCGCGCTGCGCGAGCTGGCCGATGCCATTGAAACGGCCGCGCCTGTTGCCGTGCCTGCGGCCGGCTCCATCGAGGTGGGCTTTTCGCCCAAGGGCGGGGCCGAGGCGCTGGTTCTTCGCGTGATCGACTCCGCGAAGACCGACATCAAGGCGCTGTCCTACAGCTTCACCAGTCCGCGCGTGGTGGCCGCGCTGCTGCGCGCGGCCAAGCGCGGCGTGGCTGTCTCCCTGGTGGCCGACTACAAGAACAACATCACCGACGACCGCAGCGGAAAGGGCCGGGCGGCCCTTTCCGCGCTGGCCGAGGCCGGTTGCGATGTCCGCGTGATTTCCGCTTACCCGATCCACCACGACAAGGTGCTCATCGTGGATCGCCAGACCGTCGAGCTGGGGAGCTTCAACTACTCCGACGCAGCCGCGCGCGTGAATTCGGAGAACGTCCTGGTGAACTGGAATAATTCGGCGCTGGCCAAGGCATATCTGGCCCACTTTGATCGCAACTGGCGGCAATCCGAGCCTTTCCGTGCCCGGTATTAACAGGAACTCGGAGAACACCATGACCGTCGATTTTTTCCTCATTGATGCCCCGCACACCGTCCCCCAGGAATTCCAGGCTTGGGAGGCTGCGAAAGCGCATCACCGCGCCGTTTTTCTGCGCTGCGTGGATGCCGAAGATGGCAGCGCCGAACAATCCCGCCTCGATACGGAGGGCCGGGCCGCGAAGGCCGAGGCTGACCGCTTGGAGCAAGCCGCGCGCACGGCTTGGTTGCGGGCGAAGCGGCAGTCCGTGGAAATCCACATCAACAATGACACGCGCGAAACCCGGCATTGCTTTACCGAGCAGCCGTTGCGAATCCACGCCGGTTTCACGCACCAGGATGCGGCCGCTGGCTGGCGTCAAGTCCTCGCCTTTTCGTCCAGTCCGACCCCTGACGCCGACACCTTGGCACGGATCGAGCGGGCGAAATCGGATGCCGTCTCGCAACTGGAGTCCTATTGGGCCGAGCTGGCCGAAGCCACCGATATTCAGCGCGTTATCTGCCAGGGCGTTCATTACACTTGGGATGCGCTTGGCCAGGGAATCGGTTTCGGTGGGCAGGCGTTCCGTGTTGAGTGGCTGGACGCTGATCGAGAACCGACCGAGTGCAATTTGTTCGCGCAGGGTCGCATCCCGGTTTGGATGCGTGAGAAGCTGCCCGACAACGCCCGTTCCATCGAAGACTTGGGCTATCGAATTGATCCGTTTCCGGCTGTGGATGACAGCTTGGATGACGACCCGCCGTATTAACCCCTGGGCGTCTCCCCTACGGGGCCGGGCTTTCGTGCTGCGCATCGAGCCGCCTACGGCGTCTCGCCCCTTCGGGCGTCAATCCCTGACGCCTCCG
>NZ_JAEIJE010000037.1:0-11845 GCF_016772095.1 Comamonas sp. NyZ500
CCCCCGGCGCAGGTGGTAACCACCCCCGGCGCAGGTGGTAACCTGACAAGCCACAAAAACGCCCGCAAACCCTTGTCAGTACTGAGTTTTCGCGTTTTTCCAAAATTCCGGTCTAAGAAGTTCTAAAGAACTTCTACCATGCGCGGCTTTCAGCCGCCGCTTTAGGCGTCGTCTGAAGCCTTGCCTTCGGGCTTCGCCCTGCGCGGGCTAAAGCCCTTGCAGACACACCCCCGCCCCCGCCCCGCCGCTACCCCCTTCCTTGCAGGCGAAAACGCCTCTACTGGCTTTCTAGGGCCTCTGCCGGGGCTGCGGTGAGCGTATCCAGCAGATCGACTATCCGCCTCATGGCTTCTAACCACGCTTCGTGCATCCAGAATGGGGCTATTTCGCCGTGCTGGAGTGTGCAAAGCGGATTGAGAACCCGGCGCGGGTTCTTCCATGTCTCGACGGAAAGCACCAGCCCGTCCGCATGGATGGAAAAGACTGGTAGCGCTTTCGGCTGGCCCTTCTTCTTGCCTTGCGTTTCGGTTGGCTTGAGGTCGTCCCAAACGCCTTGCACGGTTTTGTTCAGTTCGTCGATGAAGCGTTCCGGCATGGTTTTCAAGAGTTCGGCAGTGATTGCGTTCGCGTCCTCAAATTGCTTTCTTGCTTCGGCTTCCTTTTTCCGTCGTTTTTGCCGCTCCTGTTCGTATTCGTCTAAGGTTTGCCTGTGTCTGCGCTGTGCTTCAGCTTCCGCTTCTTCAGCTTGCCTTCGTGCTTCCTCTTTGGCTTTCTGTCGGTGTGCTTCACCCTCTGCTGTGAGTGCTGGTTTTACCAGTTCGCCAGACTTGGCCTCGATGGTGATCGAAAGCGGTTCGCCGCGATGGTCTACCAGATCGAACGGCAGACCATCAGCATCGAAGGCGGTTAGGTAGAGATTGGCCCCATAGACCTTGTGCCCCGGCCTCACAGCTTCGTATTTTTCTGCTGCTGCGTGCAGTGCTTCCGCTAGGCGTTCTGCCGTGATTTCTCCTTTGATCTTGATTCTCATGGCAACCTCCATCCGTAGGTGCCATCCGATGCGGGCTTGACGTAGCACACGCCTTTTTCGACGTACCACCCCGGCCTATCGCACTTCGCCAAGCTGGCGAGGCTTCCCGTTTGCGCGAAGCGGTAGGCCAAGCGCCCCTCTGGCGTGTTGGCCCATGCCGCCGCCGCTTTCTCGTCCTTGGCTTCGGTGTATCCCGCGCCGTATCCGGCCTGATAGCCCGAATCCTTGCCGCTGCTGTGCATGTACCAGCCGAACAGGCCGACGCACAGGAAGGCCACCGCGATGCAGCCCGCCGCCCACTGCCACATCTGCTTTGCCGATGTGTTGTGCGCGACCTCTTGCGCTGCTGCTGCTACCGCTTGCGCCAAATCCGCCTTGGCTGCTTCCGCTGATGCTTTCACGGTTGCATCCGCCGTTACCTTGAAATTGACCAAGGTATCTTTGGCCGCTTGTGCTATCGCTTGCGGGAACTTCTCATACTGGCCTTGGTAGTGTTGCAAGGCCATGAGCACCAGCCACAGCGCATCATTGTTTTTCAGGCCGAGCGCATCCCGAACCCGGTAAAGACTTTGCCGCTCCGCGTCACTAGGTTGCCTGCCGAGCAGCTTTGCAAAGCTGTCGTCTAGGTCACTCATGGACTACGGCCTCCAATACCTTTTTGGCCTCGTTGCGCCACCGCGTAAGCTCCGCACGGTTGCCAATGGGCAGTTCCTTGAGTGCTACCGCAATGCTCATGCGCTTGCTGTAAATGTCATCGCTCACACGGTCGGCCATGTCCGGGAATGTCACCGATTTCCCGCCGCGTTCCTCTACCGCCGTGCGCAGCTTGGAGCCGTTGTAAAGCTCGAACTTCTTTTCTTCCCCGAAGTGTCCATTGCGTACCACATGAACATCCGCATTCGGAATTGCGTCCATGTATTCCTTTAGCAGTTCGAGGCTATCCCGTTGGCGGTTAATCACCCACAGCGTGACCAGCTTGCGCTTGAGTTCTTCAAGCGTGCTATTCAGTGTTTCACCGTAGGCGCTCACGCCCTTGTTATTCCGTGCTGCCGTGTTGATTACCACGACGCTATCCGGCTTGCTATCGCACAGGTTCACTAGCTGAATCCATCCGTCCGCCTCATCCAGATTGATAAGCTCCGTTTCCGTGCTTTCTTTATAGGCTTTCCATACGTCCGGGTTAGAGGTGTCAGACTCAATCAGCAAGACGCTTTCGCCGCGCTCTTGCAGGTAATCAACCGTTGCCATCGTAACAAGCGACTTGCCAACGCCGCCCTTGCTGCCACCGATCAGGTAAATGCTTTTCGCCATGTTGCTTACTCCTTAAATGTCGTCGCTGTCAGGTTTCGGGGTGAATGTCGCCTTCGATGTATCCGCAGGCTTCTTATCGGCGGGGCGGGGCGGGGGTGTGTCTCCCGGTGCTTGCACCGGGGCTTTTTTCGCTGGCTTTGCTCTCTGCAAGTAGCTCTTGAGCGTTGGGGTTGCGATGCTCAGACCTTCGCCGCGCAGCGTCTCGGAAATCTGGTCAAGCGTGTATCCACGCTTTTGCAAAGCGGCAATCTCTTTGGATAGCACGCGCACGGCCTCTTGCTTGCTGTGCTCCTGCTTCTTCTTTTCGACTGGCGGCATCTCACGAAGCTTTGAAGCGATAGCCTCTAGCTGCTCTGTTGTGTATTTCATTCTGCTAACTCCTTTGCTCACTGGTTGCGGAGTTGACAGCATAGCGCCTTTTATGCTTGTTGCAAAGTGCGTCCCGTGCACCTAAACTGCTGATATGATAGTAGAGTGGTTGAGCAATACAGGATGCGGATTGTCATACACATGCTACGCATGTTCCTGCCAATCCCCGCCTGCCCATTCGGCGCTTCGCTTCTCACGGTCTGGCTCATCCTGCAAGGGGCAAGCCCCTTGACCCCGGACAGTGCGGCGCTTTCGCTTCTTACTGTCCAAGACACACCCCGCCCCCGGCGAGAAGGAGACATGATGCCATTTGAAACGCAGGGGCCGGAACCGCTGGACGCCGTTATCAATGTGCGGCTGACCGCAGCGGAGAAGGCCAGATTGAAAGAGGACGCCGACCTTGCCGGGTTGAGCATGTCCGAGCTTGTCCGCCGCCGCTACTTCGGCAGGCCGATCATTGCCAACGCCGACGCCGTGATGCTCAAGGAGCTGCGGCGCATCGGTGGATTGCTGAAGCACATCCACAACGAGAGCGGAGGCGTTTACAGCAAGGAAACAGCCGGGGCGCTTGTTGCGCTCAAGGACTACTTCAGGAAGCTAAACGATGATCGTTAAGAAGGTTCCGAATCCGAAGAAGTCCGCGAGCAAGGCGCAGCGCATCGGCCAGCTTACCAGCTATGTCCGTTCGCCGGAGTCGGAGAGTCCGCAGGAAAAGTGTCTGTATGCCGGGGCGCGGGGTTTCATGATGGACGACCCCAAGAGCCAGACGGCAGAGATGATTGCACTCTCACAAGAAGCCGTGCGCAGCAAGGACACCATCAATCACTACGTCTTGAGTTGGCGCGAAGGCGAACAGCCAAGCCCGGAGCAAGTAGAGGAAGCGGTTAGCATCTTCATGGATGAGCTTGGGTGGAAAGACCACCAAGCCATCTATGGCCTTCATTCCGACACGGACAATATCCACCTGCACATCGTCATCAATCGGGTGCATCCCGAAACGCTCAAGATTGTTGAGAAGAACCGTGGATTTGATATTGAACTGGCACACAAAGCCATTGCACGGATTGAGCACGCCCAAGGCTGGCAGCGTGAGCAAAACGGGCGCTATCAGGTGTTGGAGAACGGGGAGCTAGGCCGAGCGCCATACGACCCGGAAAAGCCACGCCAGCCCGACCAGAAGAAGCGGGACATGGAGAACCGCACCGGGGAGAAGTCAGCCCACCGCATCGCCATCGAGGACGGCGCAGCCATCATCAAGCAGGCGCAGACGTGGGAGCAGTTGCACCGCGAGTTAGCAGCCAAGGGGATGCGCTACGAAAAGACCGGCAGCGGGGCGACCGTGTTTGTCGGGGATGTTGGCGTGAAGGCCAGCGATGTAGACCGCAACGCCAGCCTTGCCAAGATGCAGAAGCGGCTAGGTGAATACCAGCCAGCGCCGCAGCGTCAGCAGGTAGCGCCGCGCGAGCCGGAGCCGATCAAGCCAGACGTGCCGGGATGGAAGGACTACATCACCGGGCGCAAGGCACACTACGCCGAGAAGAACGCGGACAAGCTGGCACAGGACAAGCGGCAGGAGCAGGAGCGCAAGCAACTTGCCGAGCAGCAGAAGGCCCGCCGCGATGAACTCATGCGCGGAAACTGGAAAGGCAAGGGCGAAGTGCTCAACGCCATGCGCAGCGTGATTGCCGCCGAGCAGGCCGCAGAGAAAGCGGCCTTGAAGGAGAAGCACCAGAAGGAGCGCGAGCAGCACCGGCAGCGGTTCCGACCCTATCCCGACCTGGAGCAGTGGCAGCGGATGCAGAAAAGCCCGGAGCTTGCCGAGCAGTGGCGACACCGGGCCAGCGAGCCGCAGCGCATCGAGGGCGACCGCAGCGAGCCGCCGACGCCGCGAGACATTCGCGCCTAT
This sequence comes from Comamonas sp. NyZ500, assembly GCF_016772095.1. Lineage (NCBI taxonomy): Bacteria > Pseudomonadati > Pseudomonadota > Betaproteobacteria > Burkholderiales > Comamonadaceae > Comamonas > Comamonas sp. NyZ500. The sequence continues at coordinate 4,617 of NZ_JAEIJE010000037.1, forward strand.
CAGCCTGAAATCGTGGGCCAGCAGGTGCATTACAGCCGGAAGGAAGAAGCGGGGCGGGGCGGGGGTGTGTCTTTCGTGGACAAGGGCAAAAGCATCGATATTCACGACTGGCGCAACCGGGACAGCACGCTTGCCGCGTTACAGCTATCGGCGCAGAAGTGGGGCAGCTTCACCGTGATGGGGAACGACGAATACAAGGCCATGTGCGGGAAGTTAGCAGCAGAGCACGGCTTCAAGATCACAAATCCAGAGCTTCAGGAGAGCATCCAGCAGGAGCGGCAGCGGATACAGCAGGAAAGGGTGCAGGCGATGAAATCGGAGCAGCTAAAGCAGTTCGAGCGGTACGCGGAAGCGGTAGGCGCAGAGCGTTACCGGGTAACGTCTATCAAGATGCGCGAGGACGGCAGCAAGCAAACCTTCATCCTCGACAAGAAGGACGGCATCACGCGGGGCTTCACACCGCAGGAGATCGAGCAGCGCACGCCGGAGATGCAGCGCCTACAGCGCCGGGGCGAAAACCTCTACTACACGCCGCTATCGGACAAGAAGCATCACATCCTCATCGACGACATGAACCGGGAGAAGCTGGAGCGGCTTATCCGCGACGGCTACCAGCCCGCCGCCGTGCTTGAATCCAGCCCCGGCAACTATCAGGCCATCATCACCGTGCCGAAGCTGGGGACGGCCCACGATAAGGACGTGGGCAACCGGCTGAGCGATGCCCTGAACCGTGAATACGGCGACCCGAAGCTATCGGGAGCCATCCACCCGCACCGTGCACCCGGCTACGAGAACCGCAAGCCCAAGCACCAGCGGGAGGACGGCAGCTATCCCGAGGTGCGCTTGCTCAAGGCCGAGCGCCGGGAGTGCATCAAGGCGCTGGCCTTGTCCAGCCAGATCGACGCCGAGTATCAGCGGCAAGCGGCCTTGAAGGCGCAGCAGCCCGAGCGCAGCAAAGCCAAGCCCGCCTTGGAGCTTGCAGCGGCCAGCGGCAGCGCGATCGACGCCTACCAGCGGCATTATCGCGACGTGCTCAAGCGGCAGCGTGGCGGCGAGGTGGACTTGTCCCGCTTGGATTCCATGATTGCCGTGCGTATGCGCGTCACCGGCCACGATCAAGCCGCCATCGAGGGCGCTATCCGCCAGTGCGCCCCGGCCACCCGGCAGAAGGACGAGGGCCGCGACTGGAACGACTACGCGCAGCGCACCGCCCGCTATGCCTACAGCGCCGCAGGCGACCGCCAAGCCGCCGAGCTTGGGAAGTACCGCCAGCAGTGGGAGAAGCTGGAAGGGCGCGAGCCTGTACGCCAGCAGGAGCAGGCCAAGGCGCAGAAGATCGAGCGCGATAACTCGCCGGGGATGAGTCTTTAAATACCTGTTGCATGTAACTTGCGAGGTGCGTACAATGTTGCATGTAACTTAATTGGAGGCTTGGAAATGGCAACAGCACACGTTAATCAGCGGGTTCAGAAGCATCGCGATGCATTACGCATGGCGGGGCTTCGTCCGGTTCAAATCTGGGTGCCGGATACGCGCCGCCCCGACTTCGCGGAGGAGTGCCGCCGCCAATGCCTGCTTGTGGCTCAGGCCGACAGCGCCGACACCGCCATGCAGCAGTTCATGGATGAAGCCTTGGCAGACGTGGACGGCTGGACGGAATGATGCGCGGCGACCTTGTGACCATCGCCATGCAGGGCGACTTTGGCAAGCCACGGCCTGCGCTTGTGGTTCAGGCCAACCAGTTCAGCGAGCACGGCAGCGTTACCGTGCTGCCTGTCACCAGCACACTTAATGCCGCGCCGTTGCTGCGCGTCACGGTTCAGCCGAGCGCAGAGAACGGTTTGCAGAAGCCATCGCAGGTGATGGTCGACAAGGCGATGACGGTGCTGCGCAGCAAGGTAGGGCCAGCTTTCGGGCGCATCGACGCGGACGCACTGCTTGAGGTTGAGCGTTGCTTGGCCGTGTTCTTGGGGATTGCGAAATGAAAACGATCTACACCATTCCCGCCCCGGATTCCTTGGGCGCGATGATCGAGGTCTACGGCGAGCCGGAAAACGCTTGGTACGAGTGGCGCATCATCGACGGCGGGCGCACCGTGCGGGACACCGGCACGGAAGGCCACAGCGCCTTTCAGGGACGCCAGTACGGGCAAGCAGAGATTGCCCTACGTGATGCGCTCATGTTCGCTTCTGGCCTGCCCATCGACGGCGACACGCCGACCGATGCCGCCAGTCTGGAAGCGGGCTATGCCGCCAAGGCGAAGGCAGAAGCGGCGCGGCAGGGTGCGGGAACACCCGGCAGCGCCTAACCATAACCGTTCTACACAGGAGAACAGCATGGCTTTAGACATTATGGCGGCCTTCACCAATGAGCCGCCAGAACTTGATTTCATCTGGCCCGGATTCTTGGCCGGAACCGTGGGCGCACTTGTTGCACCTGGCGCAACTGGCAAGAGCTTTTTTGCTCTTGAAGCGGCCATGTCAATCGCTTGCAGTGTGGCAGGCGGCGACCTTGTAGGACTGGCCCCGGCGCACACCGGGCGCGTGGTCTATCTCGCTGGCGAAGATCCACAGCCCGCCCTTGTGCGGCGTGTCCACGCCATCGGCCAGCACCTCAACCAGTCGGCCCGCGAAGCCATCGCTGAGAACCTGATGCTTGAGCCGATCATGGGCAAGCGGTTGAACGTGATGGACGAGGCGCACTTGCGCCGCGTCATCGACTACAGCGCAGGGGCGCGGCTGATTGTGCTGGACACATTGAGCCGCATTCACAGCCTCGACGAGAACAGCAACGGCGACATGGCCCACCTTGTTTCCGTGTTGGAACACATCGCGGCAACCACCGGGGCGGCTGTCCTGTACCTGCACCACGTCAACAAGGGCAGCGCCCGCGACGGCCAGACCGACCAGCAGCAGGCAGCGCGGGGCGCGTCTGCCCTGATCGACAACGCCAGATGGTGCGGCTATGTCGCCAAGATGACGGAGCAGGAAGCCGAGCGCCTGAGCGACCGGGGCTTTGATCGTGCGCCCATCGGCAACGAGCGGCGCGGCCTTTTTGTCCGCTTTGGCGTGAGTAAGCAGAACTACGACGCGACCCCGCTAGACCGCTGGTATCAGCGACACACCGGCGGGGTGTTGCTGCCGGTAGAGCTACAGGAGATCAAGCGTGAGAGCGGCAACAAGGGGGGCAAGGGCTATGACTCAGCAGCGTATTAAACCGGCCTATGCCAAATTCGATCCCGCTCATGTGTTTGACGGGCTTTTCGTCCCCACGAAGGGGAAGAAGCGCGGGCGACTGTATGTGCCGCCGCGCCGCTTCGGCGATAGTGAAATCAGCTTTCAAGGGTTCGAGCAGCTTGGAGCTGATGACCAATCAATCTTGCTTGCAGTAAGCGCCCAGCTTGGCATTGACGGCTTGATGATCGAGGCAAAACCACCCGGCGAAATAGGCCAGCAATTGCGCCTTGCTTTGGACTTTGACAACGATGATGGAAGGCCGCTGAAAACCAAGAAAACCAGTTTGCGCAGCCTGCTGATTGATGCTGGATATGACGACCCAGAAAGCGGGGCGGCACTTGCCAGAATCAAGGAAAGCCTGAACCGAATGGGTAACGCGCAGATACGGGAAATCAATCACGCTACCGGCTGGGATTACCGCTGCAATCTCCTTTCGAGTCGGTTCAATCACAAGACTGGGGAAATCTTTGTTGCCGTCAATCCGCGCCTGACCGGGGCGGTTTTTCGAGAGCAACACGTCAAGGTTTCGCTTTTCGAGCGCAACGAGCTGGAGAGTGAAGCCGCCAAGCTGCTGCACTGTTGGCTGTGCTCAAACATCCGGCTTGGCCGTTCGCTTGGCAATGGCAACGGGGCGCACATCGACACGCTAGCGCCCCACGTATGGGGCAAGGCGGCGTGGGAAGAAGCATCAACGAAGGTTCGATCAGTCAGGCGGGGTCAACTACGCGATGCTTTAGACGAAATCTCAGACCGCACACGCGGACTGCAAGGCGGTATGGGATGGGCCATCGACCAGACCAGCAGCGGGCTTGTGCTGGTAAGTCGTCCCAAGGAACTGCCGTTCCTTGAGGGTGAGCACGACATGCGCCCCAGCGAATACCACGACCTCATGAGCCAGCCGCCAATGCAAGAACCAGATTTGTTCGACCCGCAGGACTGGACGCCGGACTGAGCCGCACCTGTTCAAGACCGCCGATGATGAGAGCCAGGCCTCGCTCGAATGCCGCGTCCGGACCGCCTTCGTAGACGATTTTCATCGCGCTCTGTAGGCGCGCCGGCATCGTAGACGCTGAGGTGGTCAACTGATCTTCGCCCCGCTCCTCGGCGTCTGCCTCGCTAGCTTGCTGCTCAAGAACAGCGCCGACGGTGAAGTAGCTGATTGCCATCAACGCATAGGTCGCGTCACCTGCCGAAAAGCCAGCATCGCAAAGGAAGCGAAGCTGCGCGTCGGCTTTTTCCATCTGCGGCGCGGCTGGCCGCGTCCCGGCATGAATACGCGCGCCATCGCGATAAGCGAGCAACGCCCGTCGAAAACTGCATGCATTGCCCTTCAGGAATGAGCGCCAGTCGTCGTCGGCTCTCGGCACCGAATGCGTATGATTCTCCGCCAGCATGGCTTCGGCCAGTGCGTCGAGCAGCGCCCGCTTGTTCCTGAAGTGCCAGTAAAGCGCCGGCTGCTGAACCCCCAACCGTTCCGCCAGTTTGCGTGTCGTCAGACCGTCTACGCCGACCTCGTTCAACAGGTCCAGGGCGGCACGGATCACTGTATTCGGCTGCAACTTTGTCATGCTTGACACTTTATCACTGATAAACATAATATGTCCACCAACTTATCAGTGATAAAGAATCCGCGCGTTCAATCGGACCAGCGGAGGCTTGTCCGGAGGCCAGACGTGAAACCCAACAGACCCCTGATCGTAATTCTGAGCACTGTCGCGCTCGACGCTGTCGGCATCGGCCTGATTATGCCGGTGCTGCCGGGCCTCCTGCGCGATCTGGTTCACTCGAACGACGTCACCGCCCACTATGGCATTCTGCTGGCGCTGTATGCGTTGATGCAATTTGCCTGCGCACCTGTGCTGGGCGCGCTGTCGGATCGTTTCGGGCGGCGGCCGGTCTTGCTCGTCTCGCTGGCCGGCGCTGCTGTCGACTACGCCATCATGGCGACGGCGCCTTTCCTTTGGGTTCTCTATATCGGGCGGATCGTGGCCGGCATCACCGGGGCGACTGGGGCGGTAGCCGGCGCTTATATTGCCGATATCACTGATGGCGATGAGCGCGCGCGGCACTTCGGCTTCATGAGCGCCTGTTTCGGGTTCGGGATGGTCGCGGGACCTGTGCTCGGTGGGCTGATGGGCGGTTTCTCCCCCCACGCTCCGTTCTTCGCCGCGGCAGCCTTGAACGGCCTCAATTTCCTGACGGGCTGTTTCCTTTTGCCGGAGTCGCACAAAGGCGAACGCCGGCCGTTACGCCGGGAGGCTCTCAACCCGCTCGCTTCGTTCCGGTGGGCCCGGGGCATGACCGTCGTCGTCGCCCTGATGGCGGTCTTCTTCATCATGCAACTTGTCGGACAGGTGCCGGCCGCGCTTTGGGTCATTTTCGGCGAGGATCGCTTTCACTGGGACGCGACCACGATCGGCATTTCGCTTGCCGCATTTGGCATTCTGCATTCACTCGCCCAGGCAATGATCACCGGCCCTGTAGCCGCCCGGCTCGGCGAAAGGCGGGCACTCATGCTCGGAATGATTGCCGACGGCACAGGCTACATCCTGCTTGCCTTCGCGACACGGGGATGGATGGCGTTCCCGATCATGGTCCTGCTTGCTTCGGGTGGCATCGGAATGCCGGCGCTGCAAGCAATGTTGTCCAGGCAGGTGGATGAGGAACGTCAGGGGCAGCTGCAAGGCTCACTGGCGGCGCTCACCAGCCTGACCTCGATCGTCGGACCCCTCCTCTTCACGGCGATCTATGCGGCTTCTATAACAACGTGGAACGGGTGGGCATGGATTGCAGGCGCTGCCCTCTACTTGCTCTGCCTGCCGGCGCTGCGTCGCGGTGCATGGAGCCGGGCCACCTCGACCTGAATGGAAGCCGGCGGCACCTCGCTAACGGATTCACCACTCCAAGAATTGGAGCCAATCAATTCTTGCGGAGAACTGTGAATGCGCAAACCAACCCTTGGCAGAACATATCCATCGCGTCCGCCATCTCCAGCAGCCGCACGCGGCGCATCTCGGGCAGCGTTGGGTCCTGGCCACGGGTGCGCATGATCGTGCTCCTGTCGTTGAGGACCCGGCTAGGCTGGCGGGGTTGCCTTACTGGTTAGCAGAATGAATCACCGATACGCGAGCGAACGTGAAGCGACTGCTGCTGCAAAACGTCTGCGACCTGAGCAACAACATGAATGGTCTTCGGTTTCCGTGTTTCGTAAAGTCTGGAAACGCGGAAGTCCCCTACGTGCTGCTGAAGTTGCCCGCAACAGAGAGTGGAACCAACCGGTGATACCACGATACTATGACTGAGAGTCAACGCCATGAGCGGCCTCATTTCTTATTCTGAGTTACAACAGTCCGCACCGCTGCCGGTAGCTATTGACTATCCGGCTGCACTAGCCCTGCGTCAGATGGCTCTGATCCAAGGCAAACTGCCAAAATATCTGCTGGCACCGGAAGTCAGCGCCCTGCACCATTATGTTCCGGATCTGCATCGCAGGATGCTGCTGGCTACCCTGTGGAACACCTACATCTGTATTAACGAAGCGCTGGCATTGACCCTGAGTGATTTTTCTCTGGTGCCGCCCTATCCCTTTGTGCAGCTTGCCACGCTCAAAGGGGTTTGAGGTCCAACCGTACGAAAACGTACGGTAAGAGGAAAATTATCGTCTGAAAAATCGATTAGTAGACAAGAAAGTCCGTTAAGTGCCAATTTTCGATTAAAAAGACACCGTTTTGATGGCGTTTTCCAATGTACATTATGTTTCGATATATCAGACAGTTACTTCACTAACGTACGTTTTCGTTCTATTGGCCTTCAGACCCCATATCTAATCGATAGGTGAACCATCCTGCACAATTCTAATGATTTTCATGAATCCTGTCGTTTTTAACATAATGGGTATTAAGTGTAGTGTGTTTGTCTATCAATAAGAGATTTATCTAATTTAATTCAAGCCCCCGGCGCAGGTGGTAACCACCCCCGGCGCAGGTGGTAACC
>NZ_JAEIJE010000038.1:0-8598 GCF_016772095.1 Comamonas sp. NyZ500
TTGGCCCGAACCCAGTAGTGGTCCCCGTTCTTGCGCCGGTTCTTGACCAGTGCGCTCCAGGGCTCGCCGCTTTTGAGAGTGGCCCACATATCGGCAAAAGCGGCCGGGGGCATGTCCGGGTGGCGCACCAGATTGTGCGTCTGGCCGAGGATCTCTTGCGGCTCGAAGCCGCTGACCTCCATGAACGCCTGATTGGCATATTTGATGTAGCTCTCCGTGTCCGTGGTGGACATCAGAGTCGCGTGCTCATCAAAGCTGTACTCCCGCTGAGTTACCGGTGCGTTCACTCTCATATGTGCCTTCTGTAGTCAATGGCCTGACAAAACGGGATGCCGCCCAGTTGGAGTGAAGCCGGTACGCCTTGGGCACCCGTGCGATCGCTCCTTGAGCGCTTGTTCGTGTCAAGTGCTTACATATTCATTGACTTGTTTCAATTTTTGAATAGATATCAGATCTGATGTATCTAACTAGCATCTAATCAGATCTGATTCATCAAATCATCTTGATGGCTCTGAATTAATTTGATACAAGTCAATTTACAAATTCTGGATTCTTCTTGTTCGGCAACCAGGAGAGGCTCATGGATGCAATGGTCAGCACCAGCTACAGCATGGAATTGGTTGTACTGTCGTACGCGATTTCAATGATCGGCGCCTTCATTGCGCTGATCTCCGCCAAGCGACTTGAGCCGGAGGTTGATGACCGCCAGACCTATCTGATGAGCCTCGGCAGCACAGGAATTGCTCTTGGCGGCATTGGCGTTTGGTCGATGCATTTCATTGCCATGCTTGCGCTGCGCATGGACCTTGGGACCGGCTACTCGATATGGGAGACCGGCGTTTCGCTCATTGCCGCAGTGGCAATCTCGGCTCTGGCTTTTCATATCGTGGCTCGCAATCCGCGCAGCATTGGTCGCTTGCTGTTGGCCGGATCAATGCTTGGGCTGGGTGCCGTTGTCATGCACTACCTAGGCATGTATGGCATGCGTTTTGGAGGCCACCTGGAGTGGGACTATGAGCGAATCGCCATGTCTGTGCTTATTGCTCTCGTGGCTGCAACTGCGGCGCTGTGGCTGGCATTTCATACCGAGCAGACAAGCATGCGCCTGCTTGCTGCGGCGATCATGGCCCTTGCCGTTTGTGCCATGCACTACACGGGCATGAGTGCTGCCGAGTTCATTTGCACGACGGAGAATCGCCTTGCGATTCCTTCGGGGAGGTATGTGCTTAGCGCACTCGGACTGCCGATGGTGGTGGCTGTACTGGCCCTGGGCATGTCGATGGTTCTGCTGATGGACTTGGCGCTGGTATCTTTCCAAAAGAGCAGCACAAGAGCAGGCATCCCTCGCAAATGAATTGCGGCAGCAGACTGGTGCCCTTTGTTATGGAGCTTGCTTCGCATTGCGCCACCATCAATCTCGACCTGTCTCGTTGGCATGTGTCGCCCGATGACGAGCAATCGGCCCGTTGATCACCACTCCGGCTCTGTCTGCAAGGAATAGGTTATGAGTACCTGGCTTGAGACAAACACGATACCGGCACCAACCGCATCTATGCAACGCTGAAAAGTAAGAGGCAATCTTGAAACACCTGCTCGGATGTTTTCTTTATCACAGTGAAATCGCCAGTGACGCCAGTACGAGCTGTGTCGCAGATATCACCAGAGTCTCACGCCGCTTCAATGAGGCCCATGGGATCACAGGGATCCTGATTTTTGACGGTCAGCGCTTCGTTCAATACATGGAGGGCCCTCAGCAGCAGGTGATTGCATTGGCCAAAAAGATATCCATGGACAATCGCCATACCAATTTCACCCCGCAGCACGAGGCAAGAGGTATAACGAGTCGCCTTTTCTCCGGTTGGAGCATGGCATACCTCTCGGTAGAAGATGCCGAGCCGTTGGCCCAGATGTGGGTTGTCGACGGAGATGCCGCGATGAGTTGCCTGCAGCAACTATTGCCAATGCTGGATGCTGCCTAGCAGCTCCATTCAAGCGCCTTGTTGCTGAAGCAATCTGATTTGCGCCGGCTCGAAGATCGTTCCGAGACCGCCGCCTACCGGCCGGCAACGCAATTTCAAACTGCTTTCATTCACTCCATGCAAGACAGTTCTTCTTCAATATCGCTTTGCAACTGACGCGGCGAAACGACTATCCCTTGCATTGCTGGCGTTGGGAATACGGCCGCAAGCATGCCGTCCTTTTCCATACCAGGAAGCCAACGACTCAGGAAATGGTGAACATCGATGCTTGCAGGGGAATTGCCGGCCCATTCGCCAACTGCACAAGCAATCGCGTAATCGGGATGTGGCCAAAAGGGGGCCACAGGATTTCCGTTGCTGTCCGAGGCTGTCACCCATCCACCCTCATTTCTCAGTCCCCACACCAATTGCCAGTCCGATACTCGGCCGATGAAATGCCGATAACGCTGATGACTGGCAAGTGCCGATACCGCTTGGAACTGTTGTCGATTGAGTGGATATGACTTTTCCATCTGAGAACTGGCGCTGGATGAGTGAGGCATTCTGTCACCAGGTTGGAGCCGGAGGGCCAGTCGCTTCAGCAATGACGAATTGGCGACAGCACCGATGCATATGCCCGCTGTGGATCGAACAGTGGCAGCCGCAACCATGGGCGGACGGAAGCGGACTGCCAGCAGATCGTCTTCTTGACGGCATTGAGTCCAGATCCGCCTCACCGACTCAGCTACCCGACCACTGCCGCCCTGCTCTGCCCTACGCTTATGGCGGCCGACAGCCAGTCAGACCGGTATGGGTACCATGACCATCGAGGCTGCGCCGCATCCACCCTGCCCTTGATGACGCATCCGGACCGAAGGGTCCGGACCTGTTCGCCACGCCTATGCGGCCCCTATAGCCTGGCTATCGGCAATCTCGAAGCAGCTCTCCCCGGCAAAGATATTCGTCAGGGCGGCCTTCAGTTCCTCGTACTCGCCTGCTGAAAGATCAAAGGCGATGGACATTTGCTTCGGCTCATCCATGTCCTCCTCCGCCTCGCGTTTGAACGTGAGCTCCGCACCGCTACGTTTCAGCACAAACCGCTCAATGCCGCCATAGCGAGGTCTCTGCTGCCCACACCACTCGACATGGTAGGTATCCATGCCCAGTTCTTCATCCTGCTCGTCCTCATCCTCTTCGAAGGAGCGTTGGAGCATCAGGTAATGTTCGGTCTCGTGCTTCTTGTCGGCAAAGCCGATAAGGTGGCAGAAGTCCTCCGGGTCTTTGGTGACGATGCAGGCTGCGCGAAAGGAGAAAGTGTTCATTTGGATGTTCTTGAGGGTTCAGGGCAGCGACAGGTTTGGAATCCGGATCCTATGGCGGGAAGGCCCTGATCACGAGCGTCGTGGATCGACTGGCAGCAGCCTCCCGGCGTTTGCAGAGCATTTGCTGCAACGGATTCATTGCTGCTTGATGCTTGACTTGCTCAGTTGATGAGCATCGACGCACCGGCTCGACTACTGGCTGCTCCAAGATGGATGCTGGTTATTGACGGAGCAGCCGTGATGTTCTGTGGACAGATTATCTGGGACCTTCTTGCTACCTGGTCCACAGGGCCGAGCCCCCGAGCTAAAACCCGATGCTCTTCAGCCTTCAGTCCCTCTGACGGAGGTCAGCTCAAGATCATGTGCCGCCGCTGCTTTGGTCCGGCAGCGGTTGCCCACGCTGGAGACTTGGCAACAGAAGAGCCAGTGTGCACCAATTGATGGCCCCGATGCAAAAGGCAGTGAGCTCCTGCCTCGCCGATGGCAGACATCGGTACTGGCGCAGCAAGGATAGATTCGATCAAACTACTTTCAAACCTCTGGTCGCTGCATCCAGGCCGCACAATGAGCCTGAATACTCTGGCAAACCAACGACAAGGAACGGCTCAATGGCTTGTCCTTGCGCAACACCATCGCCAGTGTTCGCTGCAATCCAGGTGTTAGCGGGCGTGAGACCAGGTCATCGCGGCCGCCTCGCCCCTGCATGGCCATGCGCGGAATCACGGCATAACCCAGGCCTATGGCCGCCATCTCCTTGAGCGCTTCGACGCTGTCAAGCTCCATCTGAGGATGCGGCAGTTCACCGGCACGGCGCAGCCAGGCATCGACCACGCCGCGCGTGCTAGCTGATTTCTGCAAGGCAAGCAGAGGCAGGGATCTCAGCTCTGGCGCAGCCACCGCATCGCCCGGCATCAGCATCTCCGGGCTAGCTACGGCCACCAGCTCGTCGTGCAGCACGGGAGTGGCCAGCAAGGCGCGGCGGTTTACCGGCAAGGTGACCAGGGCAAGATCCAGACTGTTGTCCTCTACGCGCTTGACGCATTCCTCGGTATTGCCCGTGACCACCACGATGTCGATGCCCGGATGGCTTGCCTGTATCTGGCGCAGCACAGCAGGCAGAAGATAGAGACACACGGTCAGACCCGTACCTATACGCACCTGCCCATTCACCTCGCGCGCATGGGCACTCAGCGCATGGGCCAGGCCTTCCAGTGCCACGCTCACGGCAGGCAGTTGCTCCAGCAAGGCCTTCCCGGCAGCCGTCGGCACAGCACGCCTCCCCACGCGTTCTATGAGGCGTGTGCCGAGATGGCGTTCCAGTTGGCGCACTTGCAGGCTGACCGCCGGCTGGGACAGCTGCAACAGCTCCGCCGCCTGCGAAAAGCTGCCCTCCTGAACGACCAGGCAAAAACTCCTCAACAGCATCAAACCAGGGGCATTAGCCAAAGTTTTACTAATACCTTGCATAAACATCAAAAGATTCCTTATTGGTAAATCTCGGGCGAAGATTACCCCATGCAGAACGCTCCTACTTGCTCCCCCCTTCTTGCCCCGGCTCTGCCACCGATCGACGGCGACCGCCTGTGGCGCCGCCTCGAAGACCTCGCCAAATTCACCCGGGCCGACATGCCCTGGACCCGCCGCGCCTTCAGCGCGGAGTACCAGGCCGCACGCGTCTGGCTGCGCGAAGCTTTTAAAGCCGCGGGCCTGCAGGTGCGCCTGGATGCCGCAGGCAACCTCATCGGCCGCCGTCCCGGCCGGTGCGATGACCTGAAGCCTCTGGCCACGGGCTCGCACACCGATACGGTGAACGCCGGAGGACGCTTCGACGGCATTCTGGGTGTGCTGGCAGGGCTGGAAGTGGCCCATGCCCTGCAGGACGCGGACATCACGCTGAAGCACCCCTTCGAGGTCATAGACTTCCTCTGCGAGGAGCCCAGTGACTACGGCATCTCCTGTGTGGGCAGCCGCGCCATGGCCGGCCAGCTCAGCGCCGACATGCTGGCCGCCCGCGACGACCAGGGCGACACACTGGGCCAGGCCCTGCAGCGTCTGGGCGCCCGCCCCGAAGCCCTGGCCGATGCCGATCGCCGGCAGAACGGCTTTGCGGCCTTTGTGGAACTGCACATCGAACAAGGGCCCATGCTGGAGCGCGAAGGCCTGGACATAGGCGCCGTGACCGACATCGTGGGCATACGCCGTGCTCAGCTGTTCTTCGAAGGCCGGCCCGATCATGCGGGCACCACCCCCATGAATGAACGTAGCGATGCTCTCGTGGCTGCATCAATAGTCATACGCCAGGCCCAGCGCCTGGCGCTGCAATGGAGCCGCAGCACACCTCACTACGTGGTTGCCACGGTAGGTCGCATGAACGTCTCCCCCAACGCCAGCAACACCGTGCCTGGCCAGGTGGACCTGACGCTGGAGGTGCGAAGCAACCATGCCCCCCTGCTGCAGGAGTTCTGGGAAATTCTGGCGCGGCGCTGCGGCCCGGCCATCGGGCGATTGGGCGTGAATTGGCGCGTGGAGCCTCGCACCCATGTGGACCCTGTTGCCTGTGCGCCGCTGATTGCTGCTGCCGTGGAGCAATCCGCCCAGCGCCTGGGTCTGGGCTGTCGACGCATGCCGAGCGGTGCCGGCCACGATGCCATGTACCTGGCTCAGACCGGACTCTCGGGGATGATCTTCATCCCGTGTCTTGATGGACGCAGCCATAGCGCAGTGGAATGGGCTTCGCCGGGTCAGATTCTGGCCGGCACCCAGGTGCTGGCCGCTACCCTTCTGAACCTGGACGAGCAAATGGACTAGCAGCAATCACGAATGTGAATGGATCAGGCTTGGCCTGGTCCCTGCCAGTCATGCGCAAATGGGTTCTTGCTGGGTTCTTGCGCATATTCTGGGCTCACCATGCAGAAATGATCAGCTTTTCACGCTCCCACTGCAGGCCAGGAGCGGTCATGAAAACTGGACTCCAGGCCCAAGTGCTACTCGGATTCGGATGGCGCAAGTCGATTCAAAATCAATTCATACTGAGCCAAGTCGGCAGGTGCGAAGCAACAGAAGACAACTTCTTCAATTGGCGAATGTTCCGACAGACTTTCCTGGACGGTCCTGACGGCCACTTGCGCAGCCAATTCAATCGGGTATCCATATATACCGGTGCTGATGCTTGGGAAAGCAATCGAGGCAACCGACTTCTCCTGCGCCAACTCCATGCATCGGCGATAGCAGGCGGCGAGCAGTTCTGCTTCTCCGCTTTTCCCTCCTCTCCACACAGGTCCGACGGTGTGGATGATGTAGTGGGCAGATAGGCGATAAGCCTTGGTCACCTTTGCATTGCCAGTCTTGCAGCCCCCGAGCAGCCGACATTCATGCACAAGGTCTGGACCTGCCGCACGATGGATTGCACCATCGACGCCACCTCCGCCAAGCAGAGACGAATTTGCTGCATTGACAATCGCTCCCACATGAAGCTTTGTGATGTCAGAGCAGATGGCATGAAGGCGTGTGGGCATATGTGTACGGCGAAAGAGCGGGAAGGCAGCTGATGCTGCAATGGCGAGCCAGGTTTGTAAACGCGTTGCCTGCGTAAGTACCGAAATGCGATGCAGTTGTGCGCGGCCACGTCCCCAAAGTGCCTGGAATCAGGAAGATCGCTATTTTGAGCGATCGTGACCGTTGCGACACTTCTGTTCCTCCTGGCATCCGATTGCCTGCACTGGGTCGATCTGCGGCTTTCGCAGTATGGCCAGAAGCGGACTCTTCTGTGATTGATCGCCAGTTTCTCCGAACTAGCCACTGCCTGGCGCCTGAACGACAGCAAACCCCACAACACCAGTCCTTGGGCTCCATTTGTCCCGAACGGCTGCCTGGCTGGACGCTCGACAGCGCGGCTCGCAGCGACATCCTCATGTCGACCTGTGGCAGTCGTTGAACCTCGAATATCACTTGCACGGGATGCACTGCGAAGCAACGTCTTGGCGGCTGAGGCCAGCTAAAACGCGGCATTGAGAGTCATGCACCGAACGAAGCATGGGTGGGTGGTGCGAGCTGCAGCGCAACGAAAGCTCGTCGTCGCAACTCTATTTCGTCATCTAGCTAGCGTTTTACCGCAAGGGAAAGCACCAAGCAAAAGCACCGTTTTTTTTCTTGAATTACTTATGAAAAATAAACAAAATTCATCCGAAATTGATTATGAAAAATACCCAAATAAGTACTGATAGGAAGCAAGCCTTGGCAACTCCCTGAACATCAAAAAGAGCACGCCGCACCGACTCGATCGAGCACCGGACCGAACGCTGCAACAGCTCCAGCCAGAGCTCTTCGCCCGAAGTTTTCCAAACAAACGCTTGAACTGTGCCCATGGCACGGCAAGGAGGTGCTGCGCCTAAAAAAGTCTATGACTCCACGGATATCCACGAATCTGAGCACTACGGCAACGGTAGCGCCAGGCTCTGTGCGACGCAGGGTCCGAGGTTGACTACAAAAAGTTCGTCGGTCTGGACCATGAAACCGTGGTTCCTGAAGCTGCCAAGCAGTTCCCTTCTTGGGCTCAAGAGCGCTTTGTCGGACAAGCCGCAGCCAGCAACTGCCCTGCTTCTTGAGAACAGGATTCTTGCAACCGAGGGGTAGGTCGCGTACAGCCAGTTCGCGCCCTGCTGCCCACCTGCATTCGATGCAGCAACTGAAAAAGGAGGACGGCAGCAAAGAAATAAAAGCATGGAGACTTCTTGTAATTCAAAGATTCATATAACGGAGACAAAGTTGTTTAGAAAAATAGCAAGCACATTTGCGCTGATGAGCCTGGGAGGGCTCGCACACGCACAATCATCTGTCCAGATCTACGGCATCATGGACACGGCCGTCGAAACCATGAACAACGTGGGCGCAACCAAGTCCAGCCTCACACGCATGCCCAATCTGACGGGCAGCGTTCCATCGCGCCTGGGCTTTCGTGGCCGCGAGGATCTGGGAGGCGGATTGAGCGCATCCTTCACGCTGGAGATGGGTATCGGCCCCGACAGCGGAGCTCTCAACCAGGGCGGTCGTGGTTTCGGCCGCCAGTCCTTCGTCAGCCTCAACGGCCCCTGGGGATCGCTGGGGCTGGGCCGTCAATACACCATGCTGTTCTGGTCCGTACTCGACGCTGACGTGATCGGTCCGAGCCTGCACAGCATGGCCAGTCTGGACAACTACTTTCCCAATGCACGTGCCGACAATGCGATCTCCTACAAGGGCACGTTCTCGGGCCTGACGGTCGGCGCAACCTATAGCTTCGGCCGCGATGCCGTCAATGCGGGCCCCAGTCCCGGCGGTAC
>NZ_JAEIJE010000039.1:0-7295 GCF_016772095.1 Comamonas sp. NyZ500
TTGGTGGAGGTAAACGGGATCGAACCGATGACCTCTTGCATGCCATGCAAGCGCTCTCCCAGCTGAGCTATACCCCCTGAAGCAATGAAACAGTGTTTCTCTGCTGCAATGCAAAAATTGTAGCACAGGGTTTTCGCCGGTTTTTCCAAACTTCCAACATTTTGTCGAAAGCATGAAAAAAGGGATGCAGAGAGCATCCCTTTTTCTTTCAGTGCCAAACCTGATCAGCTCACGGCGCCGCCGTCACGGATACGGTGCATCTCGCCGATATCCACCGTCCAGACCAGACCGTCGCCGATCTGCCCGGTGCGGCAGGCCGCGACGATGGCTTCGCGAATCGCCCCCACCATGGACTCCTCCACGATTACGCAGACCATGAGCTTGTCCGAAAAATCGGTCAGCTCATCCTTGACCGTACGCTTGTCCACGGCTGCGGGGGCCGTAAAGCCCTCGGCCTTGAAAATCGTCACACCCGGAAAGTTCGGAATCGCACGCAGCTCGGTACGTAGGCGCTCCAACCGGCTGGGACGCACGATGGCGCGGATTTCTTTCATCGTCATCGGATCACTCCTTTCTCAAATCAAGCCTCGGTCGGCTTCTCGTCAAACCAGCGGTACAGCGTGGGCAGCACCACCAGCGTCAACAAAGTCGAGGTAATCAAACCACCGATCACCACGATCGCCAAGGGACGCTGAACTTCGGAGCCAGGACCCGTCGCAAACAGGAATGGCACCAGACCCAGCAAAGCCACGGTTGCGGTCATCATCACAGGGCGGAAACGCTGAGTACAACCTTCGCGCACGGCTTCGGCCACGTCCATGCCGTCCTGGCGCAGTTGGCGAATGCTGGATACAAGCACCACGCCGTTCAGCACAGCAATACCCCACAGGGCAATAAAGCCCACCGATGCCGGCACGCTCACATATTCGCCAGTGACAAACAAGCCAATCAGGCCGCCAATCGAAGCAAAGGGCAGCACCAGAATGATCAGGCTTGCCAGCTTGATGGAGTTGAACAGCAGGAACAGCAAGAAGAAGATGGCCACGATGGTCAGCGGCACGATCACCTGCAGCGTGCCCATGGCGCGCTCCATGTTTTCGAACTGACCGCCGAACTTGAAGTAATAGCCGTCGGGCAGCTTGACTTCCTTGTCCAGGCGCTGCTCGACCTCGGCAACAAAGCCAGCCAGGTCGCGCCCTTCCACGTTCGCGCCCACCACCACGCGGCGCTTGCCACCTTCGCGGCTGATCTGCGCGGGACCATCGACCAGTTCGATCCTGGCCAGACTGCTCAGCGGCACTTGCGCGCCAGCCGCCGTGGTCAGCAGCGTTGCGCCAATGGCTTCGGGCGATCCCCGATAGGACTCGGGGAAACGCACCACGACCGAGTAACGACGCTCACCCTCATACAAGGTCGTCACGTCCTTGCCGCCAATGGCGGACTCCAGCAGGCTCTGCACATCGGCAACGTTCAGACCGTGACGAGCAATCGCCTTGCGGTCGATATCCACCGTCAGAGCCTGCTGACCCGAGAGTCGCTCGATACGTATGTCCGTACTGCCGGAGACGCTCTTCAGAATGCGCGCCACCTGCTCGGAGACCTCCTTGAGGTCTTCCAGCTCGTCCCCGAACACCTTCACGGCCAGTTGCGAGCGCACGCCGGTCACCATTTCATCCACACGCTCGGAGATGGGCTGGGACAGCACAATCTGCACGCCGGGAATCTTGGATAGGCGCTGACGAATCTCTTCGTCGATCTCATCCTGCGTACGCTCGGACTCGGGGTCCAGCAGCACGATGGGGTCAGACTCATTGGGGCCAGCAGGATCGGCTGGCGATTCGCCACGTCCCAGCTTGGACACCACGGACTTCACGCCGGGCACCTGCGCCACTTCCTTCATGGCAGCCATTTCCATGCGAATGGATTCATCCAGGGAAATGCTGGGCACGCGGTTGATCTGCGGTGTCAGCGCGCCTTCCTTCATGGTCGGCATGAAAGACTTGCCTAGGAACGGGAACAGGCCCAGCGATCCGATCAGCAAAGCCACGGCCACAGCCAGCGTCAGGCGGTTGCGTGCAGTCGCACCGTCAAGCAGACGCAGATAGTGGCGCTTGAGGAAACCAATCAGCTTGGTATCGTGATCGGCGCCGCCCTTGAGGAAGTAGGAACACAGCACGGGCGACAGGAACAGCGACACGGCCAGCGAGATCGCCAGAGCCATGGCAATGGTCAGCGCCAGTGGTCCGAACATCTTGCCTTCAATACCTTGCAGCGTCATCAGCGGCAGGAACACCAAGATGATGATGGCAATACCGAAGATGGTGGGAGTAGCGACTTCCACAGTGGCCGACAGCACGGTGCGAATGCGCTCGCCGCGCGAATTGCCCGCCTGCCCCAGCTTGTGGAAGACGTTTTCGACCACCACCACGGTGGCATCCACCATCAGACCAATGGCAATCGCCAAGCCACCCAAGGACATCAGATTGGCCGAAATGCCGTACTTGTTCATCATGATGAAGGTGGTCAGCGGCGTGATGATCAGCGTCGCCACCACAATCAGGCTGGAACGCACATCGCCCAGGAAGATGAACAGCACCACCACCACCAGGAAGATGCCCTCAATCAGCACCTTGCCCACGGTCCAGAGAGCGGAATCCACCAGATCGGTACGGTCATAGTAAGGAACGATCTGCAGGCCGCCAGGCAGCATGCCCTTGGAGTTGATCTCCTCCACACGCTCCTTCACGCGGGTCACGACTTCCTTGGCATTGCCGCCGCGCATCATCAGCACAATGCCCGAAACGCCCTCGGTATAGCCGCCCTTGATGATGGCACCCTGTCGCACCTCGGCATCAATCTGCACCTTGGCCACATCACGCACATAGACCGGCACTCCTCCCTGCTCCTTGAGCACGATGTTGCCGATATCGTCCAGCGTGCGGATCATGCCCACGCCGCGAATCAGATACTGCTCGGTCACCTGCGGCAGGATGCCGCCGCTGGCATTGGCATTGTTGTCCGCCACGGCTTGCACCACCTGACGCACGCTCAGGTTGTAGTGACGCAGGCGGGCAGGATCGACCAGCACCTGGTACTGCTTGACATATCCGCCCTGAGAGTTGATTTCAGCCACACCGGGAATGGATCGCAGCAACGGACGCGCCACCCAGTCCTGAATGGTGCGACGCTCCGTCAACTCGGCCTGGGTCAGCTCGCGCTTGCCATCATCGGGGTGGTCCAGCGTGTACTGGTAGACCTCACCCAGGCCGGTGGATACCGGCCCCAATACCGGCACGATGCCTTCAGGCATGCGTGGCGTGACTTCGATCAGACGCTCCGTCACCAACTGTCGGGCAAAGTACACATCGGTCGCATCGGTAAACACCAGCGTGATGATGGACAGACCGCTCTTGTTGAGCGAGCGCATCTCTGCCAACCCGGGCAGTCCCGTCATGGCGATTTCGAGAGGCACGGTCACAAAACGCTCGATCTCCTCGGGCGAACGACCAGGGGCTTCGGTGGCAACCTGAACCTGCACATTGGTCACATCGGGGAAAGCATCCACCGACAGATTCATGGCGGCACGCAGGCCAAAGCCACACATCACCAGCGCCAGCACGACCACCACCAGCCGCTGCGATAGCGCGGCACGAATCATGGAGGCAATCATGGGCTTACTCCAGTTCTGCGCGCTTGCGCTCGTTGTTCAGGTGGAATGCACCTTCAACCACGATCTGGGAGCCTTCGCTCAACCCCTTGAGCACAGGTCGCAGACCACCGCTGGCCGCCCCCAACTCCACCGGAGTCAGGCGATAGTGGTTTTCGGCTTTCTTGACGTAGACATGATCCCTGTCGTTCTCGCGGACCACTGCCAGCGCAGGGATCGCCAGAGTCTTCTCCATGGCCCCCTGGATCTTCATGGTGGCCAGCATCTGGGGCTTCAGCGCCAGATCTTTGTTGTCCACCTGAGTGCGAATGGTCACGGTGCGGGTTTCGGGGGACACGGTGTCACCCACGTAGATGATCTTGCCCGAGATGGGCGTCTCCTCGACGGTCAGCCCCAGCGCCGGCACATCGATCTGCACGTTCTGGCCAGTCTGCACGCTGCGCGCAATTTGCTCGGGCAGGGCGCCTACCACCCAGACATTGGAGAGATCTGCCACAGTGAACAGAGGGTCCCCCGGCTGCGCCACCTGACCCTGGCTGACCTGGCGCTCGATCACAATACCTGCAGCAGAAGCCGTGATGGCGGCATTCGGGGCCACATTGCCCTTGGCGCGCAAACTGCTCAGCGCATCGGCAGACAAGCCCATCAGCTTGAGCTGATCGCCTGCCGCCCTCAACTCTGCGCGCGCAATCTGCACTTCCGATTCGCGACGCAGCAGTTCTGCAGAGCCGATCACATCGGCAGCAATCAGCTGACGCGCCCGCTCTACGGAGCGCTCTGCCAGAGTTGCCGTGGCGCTGGCACGCATATAGGCCAGTTGAGCCGTGGTCAGCTCGGGGCTGGCGACGCGCGCCAGGGTCTGACCAGCTTTGACGCGATCGCCGGTTTCGGCCAGCACCTCGGTCACACGCCCTGTCACGGCCGCACCGATGCGGGTGACCTTGCGTTCGTTGGCTTCAATGCGACCGGCAACTTCCTGCACCGATGCAACCTCGGCCTGCGTTACCGCGGCGGTCTTGAAGTTGGTTGCCATTTCGGCTGAGACAACCACCTCCATGGGGTCAAGCTCGGCCTTGGTATCTGCTGCAGCAACCGCAGCAGCCGGCTCCTCCTTGCCGCAGCCAGTCAGGGTCAATGTTGTCAGCCCGGCCAACGCCAGTGCCAGAACCAGAGAGGCGGGACGCGCAGTCCTGGAGTGATGATGAGAAGACATAAAGCGAATTCAAAAAATACGAAAACGTGGTCTTGACTTTGAAAGCTCAAAGCGAGGAAGGCTGGGCATAGCGGCCAGCCAGAAAATCCAGTTCAATCCGGGCGGATTGCAGCTGATAACGGGCTTCAAGCAAATCGGCGCGTACTGTGCGCAGCACGCGCTGGGCGTCCAGCACATCCAGAATGCCGCGCTCGCCGAAGCGGTAGGCAGCCTCGGCTACGCGCAAGGCCGATTCGGCCTCGCGCACCGCGCCCTCGCTCAGGGCCTTGGTGCGCACCTGCGCCATTTCCATGACCTTCCAGGCCTGCAACATTTGCTGCTCAAGTTCGGCCTTGCGACCTTCCATGCGCAGGCGAGCACGCTCGGCTTCCGAAGCAGCCTCATCAATCGGGCCGCGACGCTGGTCGAACAGCGGAATCTGCATGCTCACGCCGATGGTGTTATTGCGGATATCGGGCTCTCGCGTCTGCGCGTAACGCAGCTCAAGACCCGGCCAACGGCTGGCTTTGGCACCGTTCTTCTGCGCTTCGGCCTTGTCCACCTCGGACTGCAGCTGCAGCAGCTCCGGATGGGCCTGCCAGTTGATGTTCTGCAACTGCACTGTCTCCACCGGATCCTGCAGAGACAGGGCCAGATCAAAGCGATTGGGTAACTGGCCTGCAGCCAGACGATTGAGCGTGAGCTGGGATTGCTCGGCCAGCAAACGGGCAGACTGCTCCTGCTGACGAGCGTTGATCAGTTCGGCATCGGCCTTGATGATTTCGTAACGCGCCGCCTCACCGCTGGAAACACGTACGCGTACACGCTCATGGGCCTGTTCCAGCAGCTTGACGGCATCGTAGGCGGCCTGTGCCTGCGCCTGTCGCAGCACCACCTCGTAGGCCTTGAGCTTGACCTGGGCCACGAGTGCATTGCGCGATGCAGCAATCTGGTGCACGGATGCTCGCTGCCCGGCTTGCGCCGCCTCGATACGAGCAGCGCGCACGGAAGGCATTTCTATGGGAACCGAGATCCCCATGGTCTGCACATTGCCGGGCGTGGCCGATGCCAGACGCGCCTTGTTGTCGCCGCGACTCCACTCCAGCTTGGGGTTGGGCAGCGCGCCAGCGCTGACCACGGCGGCCTGAGCCGTGAAGCTCGACTGCTGCACTGAGCGCAGTTCGGGATTGTTGTCCAGCACGGTCTGCACCAGCTGCGTCAAAGTCAGCTTGGGCTGCACCTGATCTGAAATGGTGCTGCTGATTTGTGGTGTGCCATGAGCATTGGTCTGAGCATGCGCCGCCAGAGCTGCGGCGAGACACAGGCCGAACACGGCCACGCGTTTGGGGCTTCGCAATGGTGTATGGCCAGAAGAATTCTTACTGGCCTTGGCCGGTAAAGAAGCCGGCACTATCGATCTATTGAACATAGAACACAGCTGCCTTCTTGAGGGCAGATAAAGTGAGGAAAGGGTCGGAAACCCGTCATGCACATGCGGCGGCCGCCGCATGCGATGCAGGATCAGTTACACCTGAACAGGTGAAGCCGCCCCAGACCTGTCTCAGAGCCATGCTCTGCAGACAAGCACATTCCAGGCCAGCAGGCGCTGGAATAACGGGCAGCAGGTATCGGGGGTCTAAAAAGCCCAGCGCAAACGTTCTGACGTGATGACGTCAGCTGAGCTGGAGCTAGCCTGCCTGCGGCAGGCCGAGACTTGGCGGACGCAACATGCTTTCCGGCCAGGGATGAGTCGGGTGCACCACATGCCCCTGAGGAGGCACCCGGACATCGGCCACACCTACAGCTACCGCTTCAGGAGGGCCAAACAATTCATTGCGATCATCCTGGGCCGGATTGAGCTCGGCAGTGCGATGTGGACGGTGAATGGAGAACTCCACCGTATCTTCTTCCACATCGTCCTCGAACTCCTGCAGCACATCGACACCGTATTCGTGCGGCTCTGCGTCGAGTACATAAGCCATGGCCACCACATCTTGCGAACCTGCCGGCCACATGGCGATGAGTTGCACCCCGATGATGGAGGCAAACATCAGCAGCGACAGCAGAAAGGAAGACGCCGGACGCATGGATCGAAGGAGCTGTGGTTAAACGAACAACAATGAAGGGATGAGACAGTCACCGGGAAGCAGGCCCAATGGTGACAAGATGGTGTACCGATTGGCAGCAAAAGTTCCCGCATGGAAAACTTTTGTCAACATCTGTAAGGGTGAACGATAGCGTATCGCCATAGCACTTGCATGGCAAGGGTATCTTGCT
The DNA here is from genome assembly GCF_016772095.1 of Comamonas sp. NyZ500. Lineage (NCBI taxonomy): Bacteria > Pseudomonadati > Pseudomonadota > Betaproteobacteria > Burkholderiales > Comamonadaceae > Comamonas > Comamonas sp. NyZ500. The sequence goes on from NZ_JAEIJE010000039.1 coordinate 7,137, forward strand.
AGAAAGTCAGGAGCACATCAAATCTCCCAGAGCGCCACAGACAAAAAAAAGCCGCAATCAATTGCTTGATTGCGGCTTTTTAAATCTGGCGGAGTGGACGGGACTCGAACCCGCGACCCCCGGCGTGACAGGCCGGTATTCTAACCAACTGAACTACCA
>NZ_JAEIJE010000004.1:0-405634 GCF_016772095.1 Comamonas sp. NyZ500
CGAAGAGACGGATTCCACGCCCGAGCGCACCTGGCCGACGACGGAGCGCAGGCGCTCGGCCATGGCGTTCAGGGACTTGAGCAGACGGCCCAGTTCGTCATGACGGTCATTGCGTACCGTTGCCGTCAAGTCGCCGGCAGCGATGGAGTCGGCCAGAGTTACCGCCTCATTCAACGGAGCGATGATCGAGCGCAGGATCAGAGCCGCCATCGCCAGCCCCAGCAGAACGATCAGGCCGCAGACCAGACCGATAGCCACATAGGCCTGAGACTGGCTTGCTTCGCCATCGGCAACCGCACGTTGGCTGCGTTGCTCCTGCAACTGCACAAACTTGCGCTGCGCATCCAGGTAGACCTTGGCGTTGGGACGCAGCTTTTTCTCAACCAGATCGAAGGCCGCCGCAAAATCATTGTCCTTGCGCGCGGCCTGCACGGCTGCATTGCTCTCCAGCGTCGCGCGCCTGCGCTCGGCGACCTCGTCCAGCACCTTGCGCGATTCATCGTCAGTGACCAGTTCGTTGAGCTTTTTCTGCAGCTCAGTGATATGCGCAATCCCGTCACTCATCAGCTTGCGCTGCTGCTCCACCAGGTTTTCCTCGGAGGAAATGGCCGCGACGATGGAGCGATCCACACTTTGCTCGGTCAGATGACGCCACTCGCTGGCAATGTTGGCTGCCATTCGGGTACGCGTGGCCTCCTTGGAGATACTCACGTACACGCGATCCAGATAGATCAGGCTGCCTGCAGACACCAGCAGCAAGCCCGCCAGCAAGCCAATCACCAAAGCCCACAGCTTTTGTGACACAGAGAACTGATTCAATTTCATTTTTTATCCATCTCAATAGATCAAGCAACACCGTGGCAGCCTTAACGAATTCAGAAACTCACAAGCGCTGTAGCCAATCCTTAATCGGCATACTGGCGGGAGATTTGAGCTTTGTTACAAGCTTCGACCGCAATAGCGCTCGTGCTATGACACAAATCATGATTGCGTACAGCCGCCTACAATCAAGCCGTGCCCAAAACCTATCTGAACGCCGATCTGCACTGCCACTCCGTCGTCTCCGACGGCACTTTGACGCCCGAGCAACTGGCTCTGCGTGCCGCCGAGCGAGGGGTGGAGCTCTGGGCGCTCACCGATCACGACGAGGTCGGCGGCCAGCACCGGGCAGCAGCCGCAGCCAGGTCAGCAGGGCTGGACTACCTGACAGGCACTGAAATTTCCGTCAGCTTCTCGGGCAGCGGTGTACATATCGTGGGCCTGGGCTTTGACGCCGATAACGCAGCTCTGACCCAAGGCCTGTACGACACTCGCAACGGTCGCGGCCCACGCGCCCGTGAAATGGCCAGGCAGCTGGAACTGGCCGGCATTCCCGGCGCCTATGAAGGAGCACTGCGCCATGCAGGCAACCCCGAGCTGATCTCGCGCACCCACTTTGCGCGCTTTCTCGTGGAGAGCGGAGTCTGCAGCGACACCTATGAGGTCTTCAAACGCTATCTGACAGAAGGCAAGCCCGGTTATGTCGCCCATGTCTGGGCGAATCTGGAGGACGCCGTGCGCTGGATCGTGGATGCCGGCGGCGTGGCCGTGATTGCCCACCCGGCACGTTACGACTTGAGCCATAACGAGGAATATGCGCTGTTTTCCAAGTTCAAGGAACTCGGCGGCCAGGGCGTGGAGGTCGTGACCGGCAGCCACCGTCCGCACGAATATGCGATCTATGCCGATCTGGCCCTGGAATTCGGCCTGACCGCATCACGCGGCAGCGACTTTCACAGCCCCGATGAATCGCAGATAGACCTGGGGCAGCTGCCCTATCTGCCCAGCCAGCTCACTCCCGTCTGGGAGCTGCTGCAGGACCGCATACAGCGTGCATAAATCACAGAGAGAGATTGCATGACCATCGTTTTTGAAGTCTATCCAGAGAACCCGCAACCCCGCATCATCAAGCAGGCTGCGGACATGCTGCGCAAGGGTGCCATTCTTGCCGTACCCACCGATTCCAGCTATGCCCTGGTCTGCCACCTGGACGACAAGAACGCCGTGGACCGCATGCGCCGCATCCGGCAGATCAACGACAAGCACCACCTCACGCTGCTGTGCCGCGACCTGTCCGAGCTGGCCAACTATGCCCGCGTGGACAACCGCCAGTACCGCTTGCTCAAGCTGGCAACGCCAGGCCCCTACACCTTTATTCTTGAAGCCAGCAAGGAAGTGCCCAAGCGCCTGAGCCACCCTTCGCGCAAGACCATCGGCCTGCGCGTGCCGGATCGCAAAGGTCTGCAACTGCTGCTGGAAGAACTGGGCGAGCCCTTGCTGGCCACCACCTTGATCGCGCCCGGCGAGACCGAGCCGCTCAATGATGCCGAGTCGATTCTGGAGCGCTTCCCCCATGAGCTGGACGCCGTGGTCGACTCAGGCGCCTGTCCGCAGCAACCCACCACGGTGCTGGACCTCACGCCCATGGCCTTGAACAATCCCCCCGTCGTGGTGCGCCAGGGCATGGGTGGCCTGAAAGACATAGGCCTTCAGCCCGAATAGGCGCGGCCTCATGCAGGAAAAGCAGCTGCCGCAAGACTTTGTTCAGCGCCACTGGCCCTGGCTCATCGTCTCTTTGTGCGCGTACTCGGTGATGGTGGCGGTGCTGTTCTGGCAGGCGTCTCAGGCATGGCTGATCTATGCCCTGGCCACCCTCTGGACGGCATGGACGATTCGGGCTTATGCCGGAGGCAAGTCATTCCATGTCTCACCAGGGCTGTCGGCACAGGCCGATGACTCCATACTGCGCCGCAGAGTCCTGCTGGGAACTGCTATCTGCCTCCATTTCGGCTTTACCGCCGTGGCCATTTACGGCTATCTGCACGAAGCTCGCTGAATCAAAGCTCTTCATAGGCCAGCTCGCGGGCACGAGCTGGACGCGCCTGCGCGGCCCCGGCTCCGCGCGGAGCCGGCATGGCAGAAGGAGCCAGACAAGGTGACTCATCTTCATCGAGTTTGAAGGCCCCCACCGCCTGCTGCAGATCCTGCGTGCGCGCATTGAGCGCAGCAGCGGCTTGCGTGGCCTGCATGACCAGGGCGGCGTTTTCCTGATTGGTGCTGTCCATGTGAGCCACGGCCGTATTCACATGGGCGATGCCCTCGCTTTGCTGCTGCAGCGCACCGGAGATTTCGCTCAGCAGACCTGTGACCTGACCTACGGACTGCATGATTTCCTTCATGGTGCTGCCGGCCTGGCCCACCAGGCCAGAGCCGCTTTCCACCTGAGTCACGCTGGCCGTGATCAGCTCCTTGATCTGTTTGGCCGCTTCGGCACTGCGCTGCGCCAGCGAGCGCACCTCGCTGGCCACCACGGCAAAGCCACGCCCCTGCTCTCCGGCGCGGGCCGCTTCCACGGCCGCATTGAGGGCCAGGATATTGGTCTGGAAGGCGATGCCTTCAATGACTTGAATGATGTCCACAATCTTGCGCGAGCTGCCGCTGATGGCATCCATGGTGTGAACGACCTGGTCCACCACATCACCGCCACGTCCGGCCGTGGCCGATGCAGTGACTGCCAGAGAGCTGGCCGAATGAGCGCGCTCTGCGTTCTGACGCACGGTGACGGTGAGCTGCTCCATGCTGGCTGCGGTTTCGGTCAGCGCGCTGACCTGCTGCTCGGTGCGGCTGGAGAGGTTGATGTTGCCCGCATCGATTTCATAGGCCGAAACGGCCAGTGAATCGGTGGACTGCTTGATGCGCCCCACCAACTCGGTCAGCGTGTCTTCCATGGTGCTCAGCGCAGTCAGAAGACGACCGAACTCGCCTTCGGCATTCGAAGAGAACTCCTTGCTCAAATCACCTGCCGCCACGGTCTCGGCAATCAGGATGGCTTCCTGCAAGGGCGCCACGATGCGGCGGCGCAGGCTGATCCAGGACCAGGCGCAGGAAATGCAGACCCAGGCGCCCAGTGCCAGCAGCCACCAGCGCGAACGCTCGACTTCCGCCATCAAGCTCTGCGACTGCTGCGCCGTGAGCGATCCCGCCTTGAGCACCTCCAGCACATCGGACATCGCTGACCAGGCAATTCCCATCAAAGCCAGGACAAAAACACTGATGCTGACAAATGCAATCACCAGTCGCTTGCTTACCGTCATATTGATCCCCTTGCCCTGTCCTGCCGAACGCCGTGTTATGTATTGATTTCGTCAACCCGCACAAAACCTGTTCCGCTGTGCAGGCAGCAGCCACGGATTTGCGCGAGTTGCATTTTGCAACATCTGGTTTACCACACAACTATGTGCAACCCGTATTTCTGCAACAGCAAACGGCTTGTCCCGGTACAAGACAGCAGCTTGGCGCGGCGTCTGAGACAATCAGTGCGTGGAACTCACCGAACTCATACAAACCGTACTGATTTACGCACTGCCCGTGCTGTTCGCCATCACCATTCATGAGGCGGCGCACGGCTATGCTGCGCGCCACTTTGGCGACAACACCGCAGCCATGATGGGTCGCATCACGCTCAACCCCATCAAGCATATCGACCCCATCGGCACCATCTTGATGCCGCTGCTGCTGTATTTCGCTACCTCGGGCGCGTTTCTTTTCGGCTATGCCAAGCCCGTGCCCGTGCGCTTTGACCATCTGCGCCACCCCAAGCGCGACATGATCTGGGTAGCGCTGGCCGGTCCTGCCTCCAATTTCGTGCAGGCCGTGTTCTGGGGCCTGCTGCTGATCGTCTTGGTAGGCACAGGCCTGCACGAGCGCTTTTTCCTCGAGATGTGCCGCGCCGGCATTCTGGTCAACCTGGTGATGTGGGCTTTCAATCTCTTTCCGCTGCCGCCTCTGGACGGCGGCCGTATTCTGGTCGGTCTGCTGCCCTGGAAACAGGCGCAACTGGTGGCGCGTGTCGAGCCCTATGGCTTTTTCATCGTCATGGCACTGGTGATTGCCGGCGTGGTCGGCAGCTACTGGCTGCGCCCGTTGATGAGCCTGGGCTACTCGGCCATCGATCTGATCCTCTACCCCTTCATGGCCTTGCTGCGCTGAACCCAGCGCCTGGTCTGCTACTGATATCTGTTGTTGATCCCTATGAGCACCACCCGTTTTCTGACCGGCATCACCCCCAGCGGTACCCCACACCTGGGCAACTACGCAGGCATGATGCGCCCCGCCATCGAAGCCAGTCGCGACAAGAATGTGGAGAACTTCTACTTTCTGGCCGACTACCACGCGCTCATCAAGTGCCAGGACCCCGAGCGCGTGCAGCGCTCGACCATCGAAATCGCCGCCAGTTGGCTGGCCGCTGGTCTCGACCCCGAGCATGTGACCTTCTACCGCCAGTCGGACATCCCCGAGATTCCGGAGCTGACCTGGTTCCTGACCTGCGTGACCGGCAAGGGCCTGCTCAACCGCGCCCACGCCTACAAGGCGGCGGTGGACAAGAACAATGCATCCGGCACCGAACCTGACGACGGCGTGACCGCCGGTCTTTTCATGTATCCCGTGCTCATGGGTGCCGACATTCTGATCTTCAACGCCAACAAGGTTCCCGTGGGCCGCGATCAGGTGCAACACCTGGAGATGGCGCGCGACATGGCGTCGAGCTTCAACCACATCTACGGCGGCGAGTACTTCACGCTGCCTGAGGCCGTGGTGGAAGAGTCCGTCGCCACCCTGCCCGGCCTTGACGGCCGCAAGATGAGCAAGAGCTACAACAACACGATTCCGCTGTTTGCGCCACGTGAACAACTCAGGAAGCTCATCAACAGCATCACCACCGACTCGCGTGCCCCCGGCGAGGCCAAGGAAGTCGAAGGCTCGGCCCTGTTCCAGATCTATCAAGGCTTTGCCAGCGAAGAGGAAAGCGCCGCCCTGCGCCAGCAATATGCCGAAGGCATTGCCTGGGGCGATGCCAAGCAGATCCTGTTCGAGCGCATCGACCGTGAAATCGCCCCCATGCGCGAGCGTTATGAATACCTGATTGCCCACCCGGCAGAGCTGGAAGAGATTCTTCAGGCCGGTGCCGTCAAGGCACGCAAGCTGGCGACTCCTTTGCTGCAGCAACTGCGCGGCGCCGTGGGCATCCGCAACCTGGCGCAAGCCAGCAAGGCCAAGACCAAGGCTGCCAAGACTGCACTGCCCCAGTTCAAGCAGTATCGCGAATCCGATGGCCAGTTCTACTTCAAGCTGGTGGCCGCCGACGGCCAGTTGCTGCTGCAAAGCCTGGGCTTTGCCGCCCCCAAGGAAGCGGGGCAGAACATCGCCCGATTGCAGCGCGAAGGCGCGACGGCTCTGGCCGCCATCAAGCCGTGTCTGCAGACACTGGACGGTGTCAGCGATGACCTGGTGATCCAGGCTCTGGAACAACTGCGTGAGGCGGCCGAGCAATAGCTCCTCGCTGCCCGATGGACGCTGCCTTCGCATTCAAAGGACAGCGTGGATGTAATCCTTCGCACTAAAGGAACTACCGATGCGTATTGCTGCTCTGGATGACGATCCGCTACAACTGGAACTGTTGCAACAAGTCGCGACGGAAGCCGGGCATAGCTGTCACTCTTACCTCAAGGGGGCCGCCCTGCAGCAAGCCCTGCGCCGCGAAAGCTTCGATTTGCTGCTGATTGACTGGGAGCTGCCCGATAGCAGCGGGCCGGATATCGTGCGCTGGGTGCGCGAGCAGATCAGCAAGGAAGTGCCGGTCATCTTCGTGACCCACCGCAGCGAAGAGGCCGACATTGTCGAAGGCCTAGCCAGCGGCGCCGATGACTTCATGATCAAGCCCATCCGCGCGGGCGAGCTGCGTGCTCGCATCGCTGCCCTGCTGCGCCGCGCCTATCCGCTGACGGCACAAAGCGTGCTGGACTTCGGCCCCTACCGCTTTCTCACCACCACCAATGGCATAGAGATGGACGGCCAGCCCGTGGAGGTTACGCACCGTGAATACACTCTGGCATTGACGCTGTTCCAGAACCAAGGCCGTTTGCTCTCGCGCGATCATCTGCGCGAAGTCGTCTGGGGCCACAACGCCGAGGTGCAGTCGCGCTCGCTGGACACCCATGTCTCGCGCCTGCGCAATCTGTTGAACCTGCGCGCCGGTCAGCCCTATGCCATTTCAGCCGTTTATGGCTATGGTTACCGCCTGGATGCCCCCGAAGCTGCGCAGCCCGCAGCCCCAGCTGCCTGAGTTCGGCAGCCCCCATAACCTAGCTTTAAAAATGCCTGATTTACGTCAAAACCTCTTTTCCGTCCACTCCCCGATGCCCATTCTGGGCGCAGGCATGCTGTGGGTGGCGTTTGGAGGGATGACGGCAACAGGTCTGGCCCATGCCCAGATCACTCCTCGCGGCAACGATGTCATTGCCCACCGCGTGGTGACTGGAGATACGCTGGAGATGCTGGCAGCACGCTATCTGGGCGACCACAAGCGCTGGACAGCGCTGCAAAGTCACAACAAGGTGGAAAACCCCCTGCGCCTGCGCCCTGGTTCGGTGCTGGAAATTCCCACACGCCTGTTGCGCGCCGCGATGGCTTCGGTGGTGTTTGTACAAGGCGATGTGCAAAGCACACGCTCTGCGAGCCATCTCGCAGACTCCGTCAACGCGCCGCCTCAGCCCGTGCAAAAAGGCCAGCTGCTGCAGGAAGGCGATTCGCTCCAGGTTCCGGCCAACGCCTTTGTCTCCGTGCGCCTGGCAGATGGCTCACTGGTGCGCGTGCAGTCCGAATCCGATGTCGAGCTGCGCCAGATGCGCCGCAAAGGCCGAGCCGGCAGTCTGCAGTCCGTCATCGATCTGCGCGAGGGCGCAATTGAAGCAAAAGTGTCCAGGCAAGCCAATGGCGAGCGCCGCTTCGAGGTGCGTACCCCGGCGGCCTCGACCAGCGTGCGCGGCACCCAGTTTCTGGTGATGAGTGATGACGAGGGCCGCACGGCTGCTGCCGTCGACGAAGGCTCGGTCGCCGTGCAGACGGGCCAGCCCTCAGCCTTGCTCAGGCCAGGTCAAGGTCTGTCCGTCTCCGCAAACGGCCAGATCGGCAAGCCCACAGCCATGCTGGGGGCTCCCGATATTGCGGCCTGGCCCGCTCTTGTCGAAGACGCCAACTGGGTCAGCCTGCCCCTGCCAGCCATGGCTGGTGCCGTGCGCTACCAAGTGCTGCTCGCTCAGGACAAGGAGCTGACCCAGATCGTGCGCGGCGGCATGTTCACAAGGTCGCCTGCACGCCTGACGGGTGTCGAAGACGGCAGCTACATTGCGGCCATTCGCGCCATTGACGCCAACGGCATTCCTGGCAAACGCAGCCTGCAAGTGTTGCGCGTCAAAGCCCATCCGGTGCCGCCGCTCTATGAGTCTCCAGCACCTGAAGCCACCATCGGACAGGGCCAGCACGGCCTGCAATGCACCCAGGTGGCGGAAGCCTCGGCCTACCGCATCCAGGTAACCACCGCCGACGGCAGCTTTGCCCAGCCGCTGATCGACGCCAACGACCTCAAGGACTGTGCCCTGCCTGCCAGCACGCTGGCCAAGCTGCCTGTCGGCGAATATATGTGGCGCGTAGGCAGCATCCGTAAGCTCGGCAACGGCCAGCCGGATGCGGGTCCTTTCGCCGCCCCGCAAAAGATGAAACTGGCCCTGGCACCCAAATCGCCCGAGCTGCAGATCGGCGGCGCGCCCGGCGAAGGCAGCAGCCATATTCACTGGGCAGGTGAAGAGGGTCAACGCTACCGTATCGTGGTGGCCAGCGACGCCGGTTTCACTGCGCCCCTGATCGACACCTGGATAACCCAGCCTCAGTGGAGCACGCAGGATCTGCCTCCTGGCACCTACTATCTGCAGATGCAGGTCGAGGATGCCAACGGCCTGCGCAGCAATCTCTCTGTCGCGCGCCAATTCCAGACCGGCAACTGGGTGACCTCGTCCGAGGGGCAGGCGCTGACTTCCGGCGACGGTTCACGCCTGATGCGCCAGTAAAAACCATAGCTGCTAGCGCTTGAATTCCATGAAGCTTCATAGGATTCATATCTTGATCGCTTATATGACAAGCGCTGGAAGCTATTGTTTTATGAGCTTCTCACCGGGTCACCCACATGGTTGAAGCGCCTAACCTGCGTAAAAACCGCTTGCAGGACCTGCGCCTGAGCTGGCTGCTGCTCAGCGCTTTCCTGCTCGGCATGACCTGGTGGCTCAGCGGCCCGGGGCAGCTGGCACGTTTCAACGGCATTATTCAGGACACCTCGGCCTGGCTTCATCAGCGTCCAGCCTCGCCCGATGTTGTCATCGTGGCCATCGACGATGACAGTATCGACAGCATAGGCCGCTGGCCCTGGCGCCGCGCGCTGCACGCCGCCGTGCTGGAGCGCATCACTCAAGGGCAGCCCCGCGCCATCGGCATGGATGTGGTCTTCAGCGAGGAAGACTGGGACTACCCTGGCGACGATCTGCTGCTGCAACGAGCACTGCAAAAAAGCGGCAACGTAGTGCTGCCCGTCACGCGCGCCGCGCAAAGCGCCGCCACCACCCCTTTACAGAGCCTTGCCAGCGAGGCTGCGGCTCTAGGGCATACCCAGATGCCTGTGGATGCCGACGGTGTGGTGCGACGCTTTTATGCGCAGGAAGGCAAGGCCGGTCAGCTCTGGTGGCATATGGCGCTGAGCCTGCACTGCGTGGGCCAGACCACCCAACCCTGCCAACCATCTGCCCCACCTCCAGCAGACTCGGTTGCAGCCAACTCCTGGCAAAAGCTGCAGCCCCAGTTCATCGCTTTTGCCCGGGCTTCGCGGGACCGCCAGAACAGCCCGGGCTCGCCGTTCACCACCTACTCCTATATCGACATCCTGCGCGGCAATATCCCAGCGGTCGCTTTTCGCGGCAAATACGTGCTGATTGGAGCCACTGCCGCAGGTCTTGGCGAAAAATTCACAGCCCCCATCGGCTTTGATGCGCGCCTGATCTCGAATGTGGAGATGCTGGGCCATGTGCTCAACGGCATCCTTGAGGGCACACATCTGGAGCCAGCCACTGCCACGCTCAACCGCAGCCTCAATGTGCTGCCCGTACTGCTGGGCCTGCTGGCTCTGGCCTGGCTCGGCCCTTCTGGCGGGCTGATTTCCAGCATCCTGCTGGCCTTGCTCAGTCTGTCGATAGCCGGTTTGGCGCCGCGTTGGGGTCATGTACAGACAGCCCCCGCTGCGGCACTGCTGAGCCTGTCGCTTGCCTACCCGCTCTGGAGCTGGCTGCGCCTGCGCGCCGCCACACGCTTTCTGGCGCTGGAGCTGCGCGATCTGCAGGGCCAGGGCCTGCCCGCGCCCTCGCTCAAGAGCGATGCCCTCGATCAGCGGATCGACGCTGTGGAGCAAGCCTCGCGCCAGCTGCGCGCATTGCATCACTTCGTCAGCGAAAGCCTGCGCCAACTGCCCTCGGCCACTTTTGTCTGCGACCGCGAAGGGCTGCTGCTGCTTGCCAACACGGCCGCGCACCGCTATATCGAAAGCCTGGAGCACAAACTCCAGCAAGGTGACGATCTGGTCGCCCTGCTCCACGGCCTGAACAGCGCCAGCAGCGACGGCGGCCGCACTGCCAGCAGCACGCCACTGCTCACGCACAGTGCATTGCAGCAAGCCACTCTGTCACGCCAGAGCGAAGGGCGCGACACCCAGGGCCGCCATCTGATGCTGCTGAGCCAGAGCTTCGAGGCACCACCCACCTCGGGCTGGCTCATCACCCTGGTCGATATCAGCGACCTGCGCAGCGCACAGGCCCAGCGCGACCAGGCCATGCAGTTCATCTCTCACGATATCCGTGCACCGATAGGCTCCATCATCACCTTGCTGGAGATGCAGCGCACAGGCAAGCGCATCGAGTCGCAAGATGCACTGTTTGACCGCATTGAGGGCTATGCCCAGTCGTCTCTTCAGCTGGCAGACGATTTTGTGCATCTGGCCAGAGCCCAGCAGCAGCAATACCGCAGCGAAGTCGTGGATCTGGGTCTGCTGGCGGATCAGGCCGTCTCGGATTGCTGGACCCTTGCCCAGCAGCAGAACATGCAACTGGTATTCCAGCTGCCGAATGCCGAAGCCTGCGTGCATGGCGACCCCGGCCTGCTGCACCGCTCCGTCATCAACCTGCTGAGCAATGCCATCAAATACGGCAAGCCACAGACTGGGGATGGCAGCGCCCAAGTGGAAGTCACCGTTGTCGAGCAAGACAGCCAATGGGGCATCGCCGTGCGCGATCATGGCTCCGGCATGGACGAGGCATCGCTGGCCAGACTCAGCCAGCCGTTCGAGCGCCTCCAGCAACACCAGCGCATGGATGGCGTGGGCCTGGGCCTGGCCTTCACGCGCACCGTGGCACAGCGTCATGGCGGCAGCCTGCAGATAAGCAGCCAGCTGGGCCAAGGCAGCAGCTTCACCCTGCTGATACCCAAAGCCTGAGCCCAGAAACGAAAAAGCCTCAGAACTTTTCAGTTCTGAGGCTTGACGTTTTGTGGTGCGGCTGGCAGGAATCGAACCCACGACCCCTTGGTTCGTAGCCAAGTACTCTATCCAGCTGAGCTACAGCCGCAACAGGGTTGTATTCTAGCAGTGCAAAAACGGCTCTCGGACCAAATCGACAACTTTTTCGCGTTCATGCAAAGAAAAAGCCTGCCATCGATGAAGACGGCAGGCTTTCATGCAGCTTGGTAGGGCGTGGCGGACTTGAACCGACGACCAAAGGATTATGAGTCAGTGCAAAACTCCTGCACTAGACCTCTTTATCCGTAAAAACAATAGCTTACTAGGCCCAGAGACTGCATTGGGCATGCATTAAGCCGCTACTCTGTAGACAATCCGTTGACACCCCAAAAGAGCTCTTAGCTACTTGGCTCAAAGCTGCATTTCGACATTGATCTTTATCCCCTCACATCTTGGCTTGGCCACATCTAGAGCGTCCTCAACAACACCCAACCCCGAGAGGGCTTATGGCTATGGCAAAGAAAGCTGCTGCCTGCCCCCAAGGTCTTGGCCACTCTCCTGCATCGTTCCGCCATAACGTATGAAGAGCAGGCAGCACTCAGTCACCGGAGGTAACTCCAGGCCAAAAAATCTGCTGCATCGAATGTTTACACAGGGATAAGTGGGAGCTTCAGCTTGACCACTCAAGGGGAAGCAAGCGAGCGACCGGTGAATAGCAGGTGCACAAAGCTACGACTGCACCACTTTCATGCCCACCTCGGAAACGGTACATGGAATCCCAGATGTATCGTGAACTTTCGAGTTCAGGAAGAAACCGGACAAATATCGCCGACAGATCGAGAGCACACGTAGATCGATCGCTGGCTTTGGCAAACTGGACATCCGTTTTGAAAAGCTGCTGGATACATGAAGCAAACTGAACTGGCTGCTGAAATCACCTGCGCGCACTTTGTGAATAAGTAGTATTTGCTACTTTAGCTCCACGAGAAAATGCACCTTTCCCATTTTCAATTATTTTCTTAACTAGCACACCAACTGTAGTCATAGGACATCCAAAAGGGTCACAGTCATCAGATCTGCTTCTATTAAGATAATCTGCCTTAGCATATGCTCTGCCAAAATTATCTTTAATCATATCAAAGTCTACAACTGGAGATTTATCATGATGATAGCTAGGCATTACCTCATTCAGCATCGACTGAACTTTATGACGACCATGAACCGCACCATAATCAATCAAATGCAGGAGAGGCCATATTTCAAAACACGGATTTGAAAATGCAACATCAATTTTATTTACTCTTGCAAGCTCCAATGCCTCTGGAACCTCGGGATGCTCGTCACGATCAAAGACTGCCCAAACCCGAAATACATCAAAGCTATCTGCGCTTTTTCTAGCGCGTTCAAGCAAAACCTTTCGTTCTTCAACAGCCGCATTAACCACAGTCATTGGTACTCCTGTTATTGGCAACCAACGTATTTGAACCATTCCAGAACCATAAGCGGTTTTGCAGCTATTTAAATAATGCTTTTCAGTTACCTTTCCTTCACAAGCGATAACAATTTCAACTTTTGGCTGTATAAAGCTCGATTTTCTTTGAATTGATGGAGCTGAAGGTAGTTGCATCATAAAACCCGTTATTCCAGCGTCTTACCAAGAATTCCAGCGAATTCATCTAGCCCACATCCAACAAAAGGTATCGCGCCAAATCTCCCCATCAAGTAACCCCTTTCGATATTATCTGTCGACCTAACCTTGATATCACTCAGAGAGTAAATATGACTAACACCTTCCGGGTCTTTTTCAGCAAACCATATTTGGTCCCTTCGCAAGAGAGATCCACTTAGCAAGTTAGTGTCATGCGTTGTAAATATCAACTGAGCTCGACCAGGATTTGTTACAGGATTCTGGAAAAGACGTATAAGTTCCCTGGATACAAGAGGATGTAGTGCTGTATTTAGCTCATCAACCAAAACAATACCACCCTCATGAAGTCTTGCAAAAACAGGCCCCAGCAATTGCAAAAGGGCCTGAGTTCCAGTACTTTCGGAGTTCAGTTTTACGGGATATGTTTTTCCACCCTTACCAAAGTGCATTAGCTTGATAGACAACTTATCTTTTAGAAACCCGCTTTCCCCGAATAAATCCTGAGACTCTGCCCCGCCATCTGAAACTTCGACTTCTATATGTTGCTTAAGAAGCTGCTCAATATCCTTGAGCATACGAATCTCTCGTTCCTTAAATGGAATTCTCGAGAAATCAATATCAGATATCCCAACATCCGCCGCTTTAAGAAACTCAAGCGCAGCAGCCTTACGCTGTTCATCAAGTCCGAAATATGCAGTCAATTGCTCTGAAATCGCCATTTCGGAAATATTAGAATTTAACCGATTTGCAATTTTGGTAAAAAACTCAAATATCGATGATATTTGCGGGTGTGAATTTTGAGCCGCAACAGATAGAAACAAGCTATTTGGACGAACAAGCTTAGCAATTTGCTTATTTTCCCCTTTTAAACTTTTTCCTGGAAAGACAACCTCAACTTCTCCATCAGAAGAAGTCTCACGAGCAAACATAACTGATCGAACCTGCCGAGATGCATTTAAATCAAATGAATAAAGCCACTCCTGTAAAATATATTTACCATCAAGAGAAAATCCATAATGATATCTAATATCATCAATAACTATATCAACATCATATCTTGAGGCAGTCCCCTCATAATTAGAGTCCAAGATATAGGGTTGATATGGAGTGCCTTTTCTTTTCGCAATACCGGAATGAGAATGAGTGACGGCATCAACAAAAAATTCAAATGCTTTCAATAAAGTTGATTTACCCGAAGCATTCGCACCATAGATCCCTGCTACAGGCAATAAACGAAGTGCTCGTCCTCCCTCACCACCGAGGCTGATCACACAAGCGTCCTCATCCTTGAGAGACGTAGCCGTCAGCTGCAGTTCTTGATATGAAAGAATAGAACCGTGGTTCTCAACACCAAATCGCAGCAGCATAGATAGATTCCAAAAGCAAATTTTTCCAAATTTTCCCACAAAAGCCTCTTAGAGATCCAAGGAATAGCCCTGCAATCATCAAAAAGTTCTTCGGATGCAGCATCGCAATAGCACGCAAGGCATCAACATTTGCTACCTCATGAGGAACATTCTTTGCTCGTGTAACACCACTGAATCGACCAACATTCCTCTATGCAATCTCCAGTCTCGCGAAATTGCCGGCACGCTCTCGGCTCCCCCTGATCAGTCACAACGCAGCCAGACAAGTCAAACTGGCGAAGTTCAATCAACGAATGGCTTAGGCCACTTCGGCTTCTCTTCAGCATCAGCGAGCGAAATGAACGTCGGAATCGGCAGCTCACCAACTGCTTCTCGAGCCGGAAAGCGCGCTCTAGGACGCCAACCAGGCTCCCTCTGAATAGGTACATCCTTGAAGGGCAGGTCATCTGCTACAGGAGGAGTCTTTGGTTGGCTCATCCACGCAGTCTAGCAAGGCCCTAACTTGGCCCCAAAGATTGACAACGCCCCAAAGAAAGCAACCAATAAAAAAGGCCCCGAAGGGCCGTTGATCACAGTCGCTGCACTTGCAGCACCAAAAGGACTTCCGAGGTGCTGACCTCCTTGCCCGAGGTGTGCAAAAAGCCAGGCAGAAAGGACGGCCCATCGCGCGTTTGAGTGTCTTTATTCTCGGCCAAGCCCCCCAGTACGATCACATCACCATCTTGCAAGCCCACTGTGGTTTTCAGCTCCCGCTTGGTCAGCGTGGGGCTGTTGTTAACACCCGTGGTGGTGGTGATGAAATCAGATAGCTGCTGGCTGATCGCTAGATCGATCACCGCATCGCGCACCGTGGGCCGGATATCGAAGATCACACCCGAGCTGCGATATTCAACCGACTGCACGGCCTGGCCAGCCCCTTGCGGGAACGACAGCGCTCCCAGCACCGGTACTTCTTGGCCAACGCTGAACACGCCGCGTGTGCCCGACTGGATGCGCAGCGATGGCGAGGAAACGACCTTGAACCGGCTATCCGTCTCCAGAATGGAATACACGGCATCGAGCGCCGTGTTCTTGAGCTGGATGAAGTTGCCCAGGTTGCCCGCGGACGAGCCGATCCCCAAGTTGAGCTTGCCGCCGAGCAGGTTCGCCAGCAGGCCGAAGGCAGAACCGGATTTATCGGTACGGCTGACCTCATAGACCACCCCACGCACCAGCACCTCGCCGGTTGCCACATCAACCTGGGGCAACAGTTGCTGCAGTTTCTCGATCTCCTGTGGGGTACCTGAGAACAGCAGCACATCTGCATCTTGATCAATCAGTGCTGCAGCCGAGCCATTGGGAACATTGCCTTCAGGCATAGCCTGGCCCGATGCCCGGACGCTACGATTGACCGAGAACGAGCCCTTGAACAGCGGAGCCATGACCCGGGCAAGGTAAGCCACATCGCGGTACTGTGGCCGGTATAGGTGCAGACGGGCTTCCGGTTGCGCAATCTCTTCTGTCTTGCGCTTACTTACAAAGTCCACGCCGCCCTTGCGTTCCACGATGTAGCCCAGGCTGCCCAGAAAGCCATCCAGGAAGGCTAGCAGATCGCCTTGCCCGCTCTTGTATCGGAAGGACACGGTACGCGTGTCGCTCAGAACTTCGGGATCGAGCACATAGGGCGTGCTCAGGGCCTCACCGTAGAGTAGCTGAAGCACTTGGGCCACGTTGGCCGACTGCAGATCAAAGCTGGCGGCAGGGCTTGTTGGGTTGGCTGCATGGGTGGGCAGTGCCAAGCTGATCGCCAGGCAGCAGGCTACCAGGGAAGAGCGTATGCGTTTCATGGCTTGCCTCCTGCGCTGGGTTGCGGGCCGCTCCAAACGGTGACACGTTGACCATCGACCTCGCCAACCATGGCTGCACCGACATGCATGAAGGCCGAAGGATGCTCCAGGCGCACACGGCCGTCCTGGCCTTCGAGGATGACGAATTGCTTGCCCTGGGCCTGGAAGGTGCCGGCAAGCCGCCAGGAACTGGAAACTCCAAGGCGCGCAGCCGTGGCGAGCGTTTGGCCTGGTGCTGCAGGAGGAACTGCCTGTGGTGCCGATGTTGATGGCTTGCCTGCGGCTACGTTCGCCTTGGCCCGAGAGCCATCGAAGAAGCCCAGGATGGTGTAGACGCCCCAGCTAAACAGCAGCACCACGCCCATAGCCACAAACCACAGCTTTGGGTTACGCAAGACGTTCTGGCGGCTGTCCACCTGCAGTTCCTTACCCGTGCCGCCGGTGTAGCTGCTGTACAGCGGAAAAATCTCATCGTCGTAACGCTTGTTCTGAACCGATACGCGGCCCTTGGCCGTAAGCTTGTAGCCTTCCCACATTTCGACGCGGTAGGTCTTGCTCCAGCCCAGGGTCTTGATCTTGGTTGTGCGGAACGTGACCTCGACCACCACACGCAAGGTGCGGTGCAGGTCGGTAATGTCCTGCACCATAAGCACCAGGTCGCAGCAGACCTTGGTATCGGGATGCACGAAGTGCCGGTGTTCGCGGAAGAATATCTTGTGCTCAGGCAGCAGCTTGCAGTCAGTGCCCCAGAAGCGCCAAGCCTCGTCAATGCAGATGATGTCACCAGGCTTGCAGAAGGTATCCACGTCCTGACCATGAGGCAGGAAGCTGGCCTTGGGCACATCGTCGTTGGTGCAATGCACGACCTCGCCGAGCTGCTCCATCGGCACGCCGAATTTGTCATGACAGTAGGCGCGGATCGCATCGCTGTCGATTCCGTCCACATTAGTGACCACGCGGCGGCCGGCCTTGACGGCAGGCACGATCACCGAGGACACGCATTCATAGGATTTGCCGGAACCCATCAGGCCCGTGTAGGTGTTGATGGGCATGGGCTATCCGATCACCGGCATGCGGCGGATGATGAAGCGCGTGGCGTAGGCCGACACCATGGCCGAGATGCCCATGGGCAGCTGGAATGCATCGAGAAAGAACCAGGTGCCCGCGGTGATGCCAGACAGCGCGCCGTTGATAAAGCTGGCATTGGGCAGCAAAGCAGAGATGAAGCCCACGAACTCGCTGGTGATGAAGTACAGCGCAAAGAACAGCGCGAACTTAACCAGCAGCGAGCGGAACACCCAAGCCAGCATGGAATTCAGGGCGGAAAGTAGGATGCCAAACATGGTTCACTCCATCATGCCGACAGCACGATGAACAAGGCCATCGCTGCCCAGGCAAACGCCATTGCGAGCTGCAGCACCTGCTTGTTGTCCTCGATCAGCTTGCAGTGGGCATCGAGCACATGGGTGCCATACAGTTCGATTGTTGGCTTGGGGCAGATACCGGTATGCCCTTGAGCCTCAAAGTGACGCAGATCTGGAGCAAGCTGAAGAATGGGGTCTGCAATTTGCTGTGCTGTGGGAATTTGCTCCAGCGTTGGGGCTCCTATTGCAGGGTCTGCCCCTAAATTAGCCTGCGGCTGATCTATTGCCGGGTTAGTTGTGCCTTCGTTTGGCTGCGGTGTTGGCGTCAGCTCTGGTGCCGTGGGACTCGACGGCAACGCCCACGGATTGGGGTTCGTCGGTGTAGCTGGATTTGGACTTACAAAATCCCTGACCGTAGGCCAATACTGAGGGTTAGCTTGTGCCCAACGCGCAGCCTCGGTCACGGTAATAGGATTGCTTTGCGGGTACGGCAACCCGTCATAGCCTGGCTGCTGGGCCGCTTGCTCCCAGGCACGATTAGCCAGGGCAGCAATCAACGCAGGATTGAGCTGTTTTTTCAAGTCACTTTCCGGCAAACCCTTGATAGCCTCATTGGGACTCAATCCAGTACGCACAGACTCACCAGGAAATGTCAGTGCCAAGCACTGGCTGCCCTTGTAGTAATGCCCACCTGGGCAACTCACCGCCCCAATCGCTCGGCTCACAAAGATGGATAAGCCAGTATTCGTCTTGAGTGTGTAGGTGCCTCTACTTGCGTCATAGCTACCAGACACTGCCGACAGGCCTAGATTCGCAGCTGCCTGCGTGGCCATGGCTTCAGCAGATGTAGCACAGCCGCCTCCGCCCTGATTCGTACACCACACCTCATCGCCAACTAGCGTCCCCGGCACATTGGCTGGGGAAAGTGCGTTGGAATACTCATCAATCGTGCTATCGCGGAACAGCCATTTCACCAGTGCATCCAAACCCAGCGTGACTGCGTAACCAATAGCCGCCGTGAAGCCAATTGCTAGTGCTGTACTAGCCCAAGCAGGAGCTGCAATAGCCCCAACAGTAACTAAAACCGCTCCCCCTGCGACTACAGACAAACGAGGTGCTGCACGAGCCAACGTATTGCCGAAACGCGGATCATTGGCCGCAAAGCCTCGCGCTTGCATTGAATCCTGCAACACACCGGAGATTGCACGATTTACTTGTGCAGGTTGAGGGTTAGGCAGTGCTTGCGACCAAGCAGGAAACGGCATTACCAACAAAAGACATAGCTTGGCGATCAGCCACAATTTGAAGAGCTTCATTCCAGCCCCTTGATGAGTGCCCAGGCGCAGACGATGCCCCAGGCGAAGATGAACAAATACCAAAGAGAAACCATCAGAAACCCCTACGCAGAAAGCAAACGAGCGGGGTGATCAGGCCCGCCCGGTTCACTCAATTCGCGATTGCTTTAGCCGCCACGAATCCAGCGCAGGGCCATCTTGGCTGCCGTCATGGTCGCGTAGATGGCTGCCAACACACCAGCCACTGCCAGCACTGCAACGATCACGTCTTCGGCTTTGAACTGGCCGGTGATGGGAGTCAGGTCAATAGCACTTTGGGCAGCAGCAGTGCCGCTGGCCAGCACAAGGGCCAGGGCCGTTGCTGCCGCTGCAATCGTGGGCTTGGAGTTAAATTGATTCTTCATACGAAGTCCTTTCTTGGGTTTGTTGAACGGGAGCCGCCCGCTCGACGGTGGCTTATCCACGACGGATAAGCCGCAAAACTTCGCCAACTCCCCGACCGACCAGGAAGAAAAGCACGACGACGGTGAAGCCGACGCCAAAGACTTGGGCCACATCGACGGGGTCGAGCTGGGGAGTTGCACTGCTGAGCTGAAGAAGCGCTTGCAGATCAACTGCGACCTCCTTGCGGTAAGCATCTGGGCATTGACCAGCGTTGAGCCCTGCCTCAACGCCATAAGGCGTTTCGCAATAGAGGATGTAGATGGACACTCAGATTTCCTCCAAGTCCACGATCTGCGCGCGATGAAACGGGTCTACGTGGTCTGCGATCATTTCGACGGCGGTTTCCATGTCGTCCACAGTGCAGGCATCACGCAAGAGCAGCGCCCAGCGCGGCTGGCCGTCATCTGGGTCAGGAGATAAGAAAGCGCCGGTAAATGCCGACTGGATCACGTAGCGGGGCATGACTTAGGCCTTAGCTGTGCTTTTGGGCTGGATATCAACCAAGATCAACTTGGAAGACTGCTCAGTACCTGCCGCCATCTCAAAAACACAGTCCACGGCCACTCCACCCGCTGGCCAGCTTTTTTTCAGATGCTTCCATTTGGCGAACTCAGCAGAGCTACCCATCTTGAATGGCCGCGTCACTTGGCCGAGGCTTTCACCGCTTTGGCTGTCGGGCAGATCAACGGCCAGGTGAAAGGTTGTGGAGTCGAAAGCACGGCCCTCATAGTCCCCCTTGCTGGACTTGATGCCGGTGAGAATTCCTTGTGCTTGAAATCGCATGTTTTTTCCTTGGTTCAGGCATTAGGCAAATGACGGACTAGCGCGCCCACCGCTAGCCAGCTTGGTAAAGACGTTTTGGTACTCACGTTCGATTTCTGCGAGAGAGAATTTTTTGAGTCTGTTGGGCAACTTCGCGGCGTATTCGTCACAGAGGCTGTCAAGCAACTTGATAGGTAGGTTCTTGAGCGCCAGGACGGCAGAGGCACCTGCTGTATTCATGAACCAACGCACGTTGCGCGTGACTTCAGCAGCTACGGTTTGCACCTGGACACGCTTTTCACACTTGACCGGCTCGGGTACAGCCTGAGCCCCCAGCTCTCTCAAGATGGATGCATGCCACTCACTAGCACCGGCAAAGAAGTCAGCAGGGCGGCGAAGCATGTCAACGGGCAACAGGCGTTTTTGATTGCCGTAACGCAGCTCGACACGAATCCATTTCGAGTCATCCTCTTTACCGAAAAGCTCTTTGCCCTTTTCGTAGATATTGGTCAGCTTGCCAGCAGCCCTCGAACCGAGATAAAAGCTGCGCCCTTTCTTTTTAGAGAGATGGTCGCCACCTAAGTTGTCATCTGGACGATGACCGAGGTGATCCATCAAGCCGTTCTCGTATTCCCAAAACAGACGTTGAAACACGTCACCATGACCCTTGTCATCCATGCCATCCATCAGGTCTGCAGCAAGGTCTATACGAGTGATGACACCACGATGCTCTTCGATGTAGTTGGCCATCACGTCATTCCAACCACGCTGGGCAAACGTGCACGCCATACCTTCAAGATTCACGTGCAGCGTGTTGTTCTGGTTGTCTTTGCGCTTGCCATTGCCAGATGCCAGGAATCCGACCCAGCCGACCGGATGACCCTTGCGCAGGATGTCAATGCGAAAGCGGTAGAAGTCCTTGCCCTTCTGAATCAGCGTATCTGCTGTGAAGTCCTTGCCTAAGATTTCTGCGACCTCTTCGGCCAGGGTGAAGGCCTGCGAGCTAGCGTGATAGTCAGGGTCTGGAAGATCACGCAACAGGTTTACAACACGCTGGCGGCGAGCTCGAACTTCACCATGTGCTGCATCGATCTGGTGCTGGCTCCAGCCATCGCGAGCGGCCTGATAATCAATGGCTCCATCAGGTTCAGGAAATAGCAATTCAACGCTTGGAATCGGCGCGTGGCGGCGATTGATGGTGAAGCGCAGCCAATCAATATGGATGTAAGACCACTCTTCGACCTTCGCCGCGTGCAGACGCACTTTGATTTCATGGTTAGTGGCCAGCACTAGGTCATTTCGGCGCTTGCTCATACGCCCAGCCCTGTAGAAGTTGTCCCCGTGTTACCTACGGGGACAGAAGAGGGATACGCGCCGCAGTACCCACCAAAATTGATAGCAGAAAGCGCATTCAGAGAAGCGCTCTGGCGGCTGTCCTCGCTACGCTGCGGGCAGACGCCAGAGCGCTTCTCGTCTGCCTGAATTGCAGCTGATAGATCGGCAGGCACAGCAACGTGCATGCGACTCAGCACGACCATGGAGCGGTGGCGAAGCTCAGGCCAAAAATCCGCCTGTGCTGACTGAACACCTATCCGCCACGCTTTGCGGGAGAAAAAAGAGGATCGCTTTGTCACACCGCTGGCCCTCACAGCACTGCCTCTTGTGCTCGTGCAGCAGCCAGGACGCGCACGGCCTCAACATTGATAAAGACGCGACGACCTACCTTCATCTGGGGCCAGTAACCACGATCAGCCTGAGCAATGAGCACACCGACAGGCAAACCGATTGCATTAGCGAAAGCTTCACGCGTCATCAGGGGACTACACACAGCAGCACCCGATGGCAGATAAGATTGATCGAGACTCATATTCTTTAACCTTCAATTCGTCTAATTTGGACGATTTGTAAGTTTGAGACTCTATTGCTAAGGCAACGCTATGTCAACAACTATTGAAGACCGCTTAATTCTTTTGCTGAAGGAAGACGGAGAGCACCACGGCTACTGGCAGTCACTCGAAGAAGTGACAGGCATATCTGCCCAAAGATGGAGAAAAGCTTTTGCGAGGAGGCAGCGGCCTACAACAGACATGTTTGCGGCCATCTGCAAGCTCTACCCAAAGTACGCGTTCTGGCTTGCAACGGGAATCACCGATGCAGTGAACGGACACGTCGCGCCACAAACAGCACTGACCTTTCCCGAGCGCCTGTACTCAGACGGAGAGGCGACAAATGACTATTTCACTCAATCCCTGAGACTTGCAGACAAGCTGTATGCAGAAGGGAATGTTGATATCGAAGATGAAAAGCAGCGGATGTATGCAGTTGAGCGAACACATCCACTTGCACACTGGATTGCAAGTCCGCTGATTGAAAAAGCCTATGAGCTGTCCACATCAGCGGAATACAAAAAACTCCAGAAGCTATGGCAACGACGTGAACAAGATCGATCCGAAATGCTGCAGAAGGCAACGACACCAGCTAGCAAGCACAGCATGACTGATGAACCTCGTCGCACACCTATGTTGGGCTCCGACGACCGCACCGCCCACCAATCCATGTTCGAGCTGTTCTTCCGTGCAAAGAAATGACAATAAAGAAAACTGACTCTGGCTGGCTGGTAGATGTTCAGCCAGGTGGTCGAGGTGGCAAGCGTTTTCGCAAGAGTTTCAAAACGCAGGCTGAAGCGAAGGCCTGGGAGGCATGGCTAAAAACTCAAGTTAACCAAGATGCCGACTGGCAGCCAGAGCGCCGTGACACTCGCAAGTTGAGCGAGCTGATCGAGCTTTGGTACATACATCACGGATCGGGGCTCAAAGCTGCAGCCAACACATACGGGCGTTTAAAGCTTGCCTGCGCAGCAATGGGCAACCCTGTCGCAGACAGGTTTTCGGTAAATACATTTGCGACTTATCGCACCCAAAGGCTAGAAGCAGGCATTGCCCCAAATAGCGTCAATCGCGAACATGCCTACTTACGCTCAGTTTTCAATGAACTGAAGCGCTTGGGCCAGTGGAACAAACCTAACCCCCTGGCAGAGCTTAGGCAGTTCAAGGTAGAGGAGCGCGAACTCTCTTACCTAACCAAAGAGCAGATAAAGCGACTACTAGCAGCTCTGCAGGACGGAAGGAATCGTCACGCCCCTCTGGTTGCAAAAATATGCCTCTCAACTGGTGCTAGATGGGGCGAAGCTGAGAAGCTAGAGGCCAGGCATGTCAGAAATGGGCAGATTCAGTTTGCCGGAACGAAGTCTGGAAAGCTGCGCATACTGCCGATCAGCTCTGAACTTGAACATGAGATTCAAGCTCATCACAACAAACTTGAAACAGGCCAGCAGCTTTTCGCCCCTTGCTATTCGGCGTTTCGAGAGGCTGTTGATCGCGCCGAAATCGATTTGCAAGAAGGGCAACTAACACACGTTCTCAGGCACACATTTGCCTCTCACTTCATGATGAAGGGCGGCAACATTTTGGTTCTTCAAAGAAGCCTGGGACACGCAAACTTAACAATGACGATGCGCTATGCACACCTGGCACCAGACCATCTGCGTGAAGTCATAAAGCTCAATCCTTTATCTGGCCTCTGAGGGCAGGCTCAGAGGCTGCAGCACGATCCAACCAAGTTGATTGGCGCAATCAATAAGCACCTTGCATGCTTCCGCCTTTGTCCACCCATAACACATGCGCTGACCATTCGAAAGCGCATAGTAGTGTTTTTTATGCGCAGGCCCGGCAGAGTCAGCAGGAATTGAAGCTGTAACCAAGTTCGCCCCAATCAAGTCTCCATCGATGAGCACAAGCAAATTGTCTTTTGACCTAGCCATACCCCCTCCTAGGGAAGATGGTACCAAGAGGCAAAGCTGCAAGAAAACATGACCTCAAGCAAGACAGGAGGACGCGCTCCTGTTGACACTTCGTTGACAGCCCAAAAGAAAAACGGGCTACGATTTCTCGTAACCCGTTGAAATTATTGGTAGGGCGTGGCGGACTTGAACCGACGACCAAAGGATTATGAGTCCTCTGCTCTAACCAACTGAGCTAACGCCCCAACACTGACAACAGCCGTGGCTGCCACCAGAAAAACTTCGCCATTGTAGGGCCTAACGCTTGTGACTCAGAGCATTGCTCACCAGTTTGGATGTGATATCGACAATCTGGATCATCTTGTCGTAGTGCATGCGCGTGGGGCCGATCACCCCCAAGGTGCCAACCACCTTGCCGTCGAGCTCATAGGGAGCACTCACTACAGACAAATCTTCAAACGGCACGGTCTGGCTCTCGCCGCCGATGTAAATGCGTACGCCATCAGCCTGATTGGAGAAATCCAGCAACCTAAGGATTTGCGTTTTCTGCTCGAACAGGTCGAAAGCGCGGCGCAGATTGCCCATATCGCTGGAAAAATCGCTCACGGACAGCAGATTGCGCTCGCCGGCGATCACCACATCCTCGCGATCATGGTTACTCATGACCTCAGTGCCTACATTCACCGCTGCCTGCATGAGGCTGGCAACCTGGCCCCGCAATTGCTCCACCTCGGTCTGCAGCCGCGTGCGCACCTCCTCCATTGTCAAACCGGCGTAATGGTGATTGAGGAAATTCGAGGCTTCTATCAGTTGCGAGGACTCGTAATCCACATCCGTGAAGATCACGCGGTTTTGCACATCGCCTTCGGGCGAGACGATGATGACCAGAAAGCGCCGCTCCGACAGGCGCACGAACTCGATATGCTTGAAGACGGAGCTGCGACGCGGCACCATGACCACACCCACGAACTGGGAGAGGTTGGACAGCAGATTGGCCGCATTGGCAATTACCTTCTGCGGCTGTTCAGGCATCAGGCCGGGCGTTACAAGATCGCAGCGGTCCACAGTCAGCATGGTGTCGACAAACAGGCGGTATCCCCTGGCTGTCGGCACGCGGCCTGCCGATGTGTGAGGGCTGATGATCAGACCCATCTCTTCCAGGTCGGCCATCACATTGCGTATGGTGGCAGGCGACAATTCAAGCCCGGATGCACGTGAAAGAGTGCGCGAGCCGACTGGTTGACCGTCAGCGATGTAACGCTCGATCAGCGCTTTGAGCAATAACTTGGCACGTTCGTCGAGCATGATTTCATTTTAATGATGTAATTTCCCAGATGACATCCACGTTCCACCATATTGCCCTGATCGGCAAGTACCACACACCCGCAGCAGGCGTTCCGTCCGATGCAGCCAGCGAAGCGCTGCAACGGATTGCCGGTTACGTGCGCAGCCTGGGTTGTGAGGTGATTCTGGATACCCAGTCCGCCATCTATGCGGGCCTGCCCGATTACCCGAGCATGGACGTTGACGGTCTGGGCAGGCATTGCGACCTCGGCCTGGTGGTGGGCGGCGACGGCACCATGCTGGGCGTGTGCCGCCATCTGGCGCGCTATGGCACGCCGCTGGTCGGCATCAACCAGGGCCGCCTGGGGTTTGTCACCGATATCGCCCTGGATGAATTCGAAGCCTCCATCACGCCCATACTGCAGGGCGAGTACGAGGAAGACGAACGCACCCTGATGAATGCTCGCGTCATGCGCGACGGCCAGTGCGTGTTTGAAGCCCAGGCCATGAATGATGTGGTGGTCAACCGTGGCTCGACCTCGGGCATGGTGGAGCTGCGCATCGAGGTCGGCGGCAGCTTTGTCTCCAACCAGCGCGCGGACGGCTTGATCGTGGCCACCCCCACGGGCTCCACCGCCTACGCGCTCTCGGCCGGCGGCCCCATGCTGCACCCTTCGATTCCGGCCTGGGTGATGGTGCCCATCGCGCCGCACAACCTCTCCAACCGCCCCATCGTGCTCTCCGACGCTCAGGAAGTGACTATCGAGGTGGTGGGCGGCCGAGGCGACGCCAGCGCGAACTTCGACATGCAGTCACTGAAATCGCTGCAGCATGGCGACCGCATTCTGGTGACGCGCGCCGATCACAGCGTGCACTTTCTGCACCCCAAGGGCTGGAATTACTTCGACACCCTGCGCAAAAAACTGGGCTGGAACGAGGGAGGCGTCTGACCATGGCCTTGAAGCGCATCGTCCTGCGGGACTTTGTGATTGTCCAGTCACTCGATCTGGACTGGCAGACCGGCTTCACGGTGCTTACCGGCGAAACCGGGGCCGGCAAATCCATCATGCTCGACGCTCTGCAACTGGTGCTGGGCGCACGAGCCGATGCACAGGTAGTGCGCGAAGGCTGCCCTCAGGCCGATATTTGCGCAGAGTTCGATTGCCCGCCCCATCTTCATGAATGGCTGGAAGAGTCGGGTTTTGCGCAGGAGCAGGATTTGCTGCTGCGCCGCGTCATCGACAGTCTGGGCCGCAGCCGCGCCTGGATCAACGGCTCTCCCGCCACGGCCACGCAACTGCGCCATCTGGGCGATCAGCTGATCGACATTCACGGCCAGCATGCCTGGCAAAGCCTGACCCGCCCGGATGCAGCACGCGCCATGCTGGATACCTACGGAGGCATTGAAACGGCCCAGCTCAAATCGCTTTGGCTGGACTGGCGCCAGAACCATCAGGCACTGGAGCAGGCGCTATCGGCCCAGGACAATCTGCAACGCGAACGGGAGCGCCTGCAATGGCAGATTTCCGAGCTGGACAAGCTGTCGCCGCGCGCCGAAGAGTGGGATGAGCTCAATGCCCAGCACACACGCCTGTCACACGCGCAGACCTTGATGGACTCGGCCCAGTCCTGCCTGCAACTGCTGGAGGATGACGATTCGGGAGCAGCCACCCCATTGGGCAGGGCCCACCACCTGCTGCAGGACCAGGAGCATCTTGAGCCTGAGTTTCAGAGCATTGCCGACGTACTGGGCTCCTGTGTGGCCCAGTTGCACGATGCCCGTCACTCGCTGCAGGCCTATCTGCGCCGCGCCGATCTGGATCCCGAGCTGCTGGCCGATCTCGATGAACGCCTGTCGCTGTGGATGCAGCTGGCGCGCCGCTACAAGCGCACACCCGAGGACTTGCCCGCCCTGCTCGAAGGCTGGAAACAGGAGCTGCACCAGCTGGATGCTGCCGTCGATGTGGAGGGGCTGCGCGCCAAAGAGCAGGCTGCCCAGCTCAGATATCAGGCCGAGGCGCGCAAGATTTCGCAGCAGCGCAGCCTGGCTGCGCCGCGCCTGTCACGCGCCATCACCCAGTCCATGCAGAGTCTGGGCATGAAGGGCGGCCGTTTCGAAGTACAGCTGGAGCATGCCGATGCCGCCAGCCCTGCGGGCACGGACAGCATCACCTTTCTCGTGGCCGGCCATACCGGCGCCACGCCCAAACCCGTTGCCAAGGTGGCATCGGGCGGCGAGTTGTCGCGCATCTCGCTGGCCATTGCCGTGACCACCAGCGAGCTGGGCCAGGCCGGGACCCTGATCTTTGACGAGGTGGACTCCGGCGTGGGCGGAGCCGTGGCCGAAACCGTGGGCCGCCTCATGCACTCGCTCGGCGATTCACGCCAGGTGCTGGCCGTCACTCACCTGCCCCAGGTCGCTGCCTACGCAGACCAGCACTACCGGGTGACCAAGCGCCCCAAGTCCAACACCACCATCAGCAGCGTGGATCCGCTGACTGGCGAGGAGCGCGAGATGGAAATGGCCCGCATGCTGGGCGGCGAGCACCTGTCCGAAGCAACCATGGCCCATGCCAGAGAAATGCTGGCCATGGCAAGATTGCCTGCAAAGCAGGCCGCAAACAGCGCCCAGCGTCCATCGGGCACCCAGGCCCGAAGTGCCAAGGCCAGCACTACAGCACGCAAAAGCGGCAAAGTCAGAGGAGTTTGAAATCATGTCCATGGAGATTGTTCTGATCAGCGGCATGTCCGGATCGGGCAAATCCGTTGCGCTGCATGCGCTGGAGGATGCTGGCTACTACTGCGTCGACAACCTGCCCCCGGAACTGCTGCAGTCCTTTGTGGAGCTCAAGCTCAACCATCAGGACGAGAAAGTGGCCATTGCCATGGATGCACGCAGCGCCAAGGGCCTACCTCAGCTGCCTGATCAGCTGCATCGCCTCAAAAAGCAGGGGCTGATGCCACGCATGATTTTTCTCGATGCCGACAGCAGCACCCTGATCAGGCGCTTTTCGGAAACCCGCAGGCGCCACCCTCTGTCCCCCGGCTCCCTGACGAACGAGCGCCAGGCACTGGAGCTCGATATCGAAAAGGAACGCGAGCTGCTGGGCCTGCTGCGCGACCGCTCCATCGTCATCGACACCGGCGACCTCAAGTCGGCGCAGCTGCAAAGCTATATCAAGCAGATCATCGAAGCACCCACAGGGCAGATGACGCTGATGTTCCAGTCCTTTGGGTTCAAGCACAGCATGCCCACAGACTCTGACTATGTGTTTGATGTGCGCATGCTGCCCAATCCCTTCTACGACAAGGAACTGCGTGCCTTGACGGGCCTGGACAAGCCGGTTGCCGACTATCTGGGCGCCTTGCCCGAGGTGCAGCAGATGCAGCTGGATATACAGCAGTTCCTCGAACGCTGGCTGCCGCTGCTGGCCAGAGACCACCGCAGCTATGTCACCGTGGGCATAGGTTGCACGGGCGGGCAGCACCGCTCGGTCTTTCTCGTCGAAGCTCTCGCCAGGCACTTCGAGAAGCAGTGGCCCACCGTACGCCGCCACCGCTCACTGGATTTTCGCGACAAATTCATCCAGGTCTCTCAGCAGTTTCTGGCCCCGGACGCCATCCACCCGATCAGCTGACCCGCATGCTCAGCCCTCAGACGTCAGCCATGCAGGTGCTGCTGCTCGAAGACGACCCGGCCATTGCAAGAACGATTTGCTACGCTCTGGAACGCGAGGGCATTGCCGTCACCCACAGTCTGCTGATCGCCGATGCGCGTCAGCAATGGAGCAGGACAGGGTTTGATGTGCTGCTCATGGACGTAGGCCTGCCCGATGGCAACGGCCTGGACTGGTGTCGCGAGCTGCGCTCTGCCGGCTCCATTGTTCCGGTGCTGGTGCTCAGCGCCAGAGGCGAGGAGATGGACAAGGTTCTGGGCCTGGAGCTGGGCGCAGACGACTATCTGACCAAGCCCTTCAGCCCGCGCGAACTGCTGGCGCGCACCCGCGCCCTGCTGCGCCGCTCCAGGCAATTTCAGCCTGCAGCACTCGCCCAGCCTGCAAGAGCACTTCAAATAGATGAGCAAGGGCAGCGTGCCCTGATCCACAGCAAGGCGCTGGATCTGACAAGGCGCGAATATCAGCTGCTGCAGAGTCTGGTCAACGCGGCAGGCCGCATCCTGAGCCGTGACGCCTTGCTGGAGCAAATCTGGGGGCTGGACAGCGAGAGCACGGACCGCACGGTGGATACCCATATCAAGACCCTGCGCGCCAAACTGCGCGAGCGTTTGCCCGATCAGGAGCTCATCGTCACCCACCGCGGTCTGGGCTATAGCCTGAACCAGCCCGGATAGCCGGTATGCGTCTGGGCCTGCGTCTCTTCTTCGCCTTCTTCCTGATCAACGGCCTGGCCGCCTTTTTCGTACTGCGCGTCTTCATGGTGGAGATCAAGCCCAGCGTGCGCAAGGTAACCGAGGATACGCTGGTGGAGACCGCCTATGCGCTTGCCACGCTGGCCAGTGCCGACATGGAGAAAGGCCGGCTGCAAGCCGGAGCGGACAGCACGTTTGCCGCTCAGCTGCAGGGCTACACGCAAAAGCCGATACAGGCCTGGATCTGGGACACGCGCAAGACCACGCTGGATCTGCGCATCACCGTCACCGACGCCCGGGGCATGGTGCTGTTCGACTCCCAGGGCAGGGACCAGGGCGCCGACTACTCGCGCTGGCGCGATGTCTATCTGACCCTGCGCGGTGAATATGGCGCACGCACCACGCGAGCCGTCAAGGAGGACGAATCCAGCAGCGTCATGTATGTCTCCGCGCCCATCATGGTGGACGGCCAGATTGCCGGGGTGCTGACCACCTCCAAGCCTTCCAGCTCGGTACAGAAAATCGTCGATGGCGCGGAGCAGAAGATTCTGCGCGGCGGCCTGCTGTTTGTGCTGCTGTCCGCCGCCGTGGGCTGTGGGGTGACCTGGTGGTTTGTGCTTCACGTGCGCCGGCTGCGCAACTATGCACAACAGGTGCAGGCCCCCACGCTCAACGAGTCTGCCCACCCCGCACAGGCCGCGGCTCCTGCGGCCATACCCGACATGCCCGGCGAGCTGGGCGAGCTGGCCCAGGCCATGGACAATATGCGCAAGCGCCTGGAAGGGCGCGACTATATCGAGGGCTATGTACGCGCCCTGACCCACGAACTCAAAAGCCCGGTGGCCGCCATACGCGGCGCGGGCGAGTTGCTGCAGGAAGAGCTGCCGCCCCAGGACCGGGCCATGTTTGCCGGACAGGTGGTGGACCAGAGCCTGCGTCTGCAAAACCTGATCGACCAGCTGCTCCAGCTCAGCCGCCTCGAGCAGCGCCAGCAACTGGACACCAGCCATGGCTGCAGCCTGATGGAATGTGCCCGGCAAGCCATGGACTCCCTGCAAAGCCATGCAGAGCAACGCGGCATGGCCATGCGCCTGAGCGGTGTGGACAGCAGCGGCCCCTGGGAGGCCGGCCTGGTCACTCTGGCGATCAGCAATCTGCTGCAGAACGCCCTGGATTTCTCTGCAGAGAACAGCGTGATCGAGCTTGAGCTGGCCCCGCACCGCATCACCATCAGCGATCAGGGCCCGGGCGTGGCCGAGCCCTTGCTGGCCCGCCTGGGCGAGCGCTTCTTCACGACCCCCAGACCCAACGGAGAGCGCAGCGGCACCGGGCTGGGCCTGTCCATCGTCACCCGCATCATGCATCTTCATGGCGGCAGCATGCATGTCCGCAATCGTCACCCCGGCCTTGCCGTGACACTGGATTTCGCTCCCCAAAGCTGAGCAGCCAAGGCTTTCGAGCAGGACTTCACGCCCGCTTCACAGACTTCATTGCGCCCACACAGTCGCTGCCGACACTGCGTCCTGAAACCCCTCATTCAGGAGCACGCATGAAAAACCGACTGCTGTTCAAGACAGTCTCACTGCTGATCGTTCTGGCCTTGCTCATGGCCGGCCTGTCCATGATTCAGGATGTGGTGAAAGACCGCATCCGAAACCGCGACTACGCCGTGCAAAGCGTGGTCTCCAGCCTGGCCGGCACGCAGACGCTGATCGGCCCGGCCCTGGTACAGAACTGCACCGAAACCACCAGCACTACCAATGGCAAGAAAATCGAGTACAGCACCCGCGAATTCCAGCGCATGCTGCTGCCCGACACGCTCAACCACGATGCCAACGCAAAAATGGAAGAGCGCTCACGCGGCCTGCACCACATCAACACCTATGTGCTGCACGACCAGATATCGGCCGGTTTTGCCAATGCCGCGCAGTATGCGGAGCTGCCCAAACCCAGCGAGCCCAACGCCGTGGTGCGCTGCAAGAAAGTCTTTGCGGCATTCGCGCTCAGCGACCCCCGCGGCATCCGCAGCGCGACGCTGCAGGCCAACGGCCAGGACCTGGCGGTCGAATCCGGCACTCCGCTGGAGCGCTACGGCAAGGGCATCCAGGCGGAGATTGACGCCAGCCTGCTGAAAAAAGGCCAAGCCCTGAATCTGGACCTCAAGCTGCAGTTGCTGGGCACGGAGCAGCTCGCCTTCAGCCCCATCGCCACGGAAAGCAAGGTCACGCTGACGGCCGACTGGCCTCATCCCTCGTTTGGCGGCAGCTTTCTACCCAGCCGACGCGAAGTGACGGACAGCGGCTTTACCGCCAGCTGGGAGCTGTCCTCGCTGGCCACCTCTGCCAGCACGGCCTTCACCCGCCAGCAACGTCTTTGCAGCCCTGGCTACTGGGGCAGCTCGGAAACCTATGCCGCCTCCGCAGCCCGCAGTCATGACGACAGCGGCCCCTGCCTCGAAACCATGGACACGGAGTTCGTCAATCCCGTCAATGTCTATTCGCTGAGCGAGCGCGCCACCAAGTACGGCATTCTTTTTGTGATCCTGACCTTTGTCGCGGTCGGCCTGTTCGAAGTCATGAAAAAGCTGCGCGTTCACCCCGTGCAGTACCTGCTGGTCGGCTCGGCCTTGTGCAGCTTCTTCCTGTTGCTGATCAGCCTGTCCGAGCATCTGGGCTTTGCCACGGCCTATGCGATTGCGGCCAGCTCCTGCGTGGCTCTGCTGGCCTTTTATGCCAGCCACATTCTGGGCAGCATCAGACGCGGCCTGCCGTTCGCGATTGCCATCTCGGCCCTGTACGGCCTGCTGTATGTGCTGCTGCAGCTGGAGCAGACCGCTCTGGTCGTCGGCTCCATCGCCCTGTTCGGCGTGCTGGCCCTGGTTATGATCTGTACCCGTCATGTGGACTGGTACGCCTTTGGACGCAGCGAGAGCGAAGCGCCAAGCAAGTCTTCGAAACAAGAGGAGGCAGCATGAACCAGTCACGACACACTCCGCAGGCTCAGGCCTTGCTGAACACTTCGTCGCGCCATCTGCTTGGCGAGCCTTGCCAGCTCAGCGTGCAGCAGTACCAGCAACTCTGGCTGAGCGCACAAAGCCAAGGCGACCGCAAGGCGCAGCAAGTCCTGCGCCAGCAGGTGGTGGCCGCGGGCCGGCAATTGCAGACACAGCGCGGCAACCCTCAGGCCAGGGCCCTGTGGCTGGCCTTGATGGGGCTGCGCTGCTCCATGCTGATGCCCAGATTGCGCTTCTGAAATCTTCAGCCATCAAAAAAGGTGACGCCTGCCGTCACCTTTTTTCATTCATGCGGCAGGCGTTCAAGCCAGCTCGGCATCGAGCAGCTTGCGGATCGGGGCCGGCAGACCCAGCTCCGCCCAGGCCGCGGCATCCGCCCAGCAGGATTCATCGGCCTCTGAGACCAGGGCGGCATGCGTCTGATCGACGGGCACAAGAACCGGATGCAGGTGCAGATCCTTGTGGGTCAGCACATGCAGAAAGCCGGGAAGGTCCTGCCAGCTCCGGGTCCCGTCCTGAGGCCATGCGGCCTGCGCATGGCTTTGCAGTGCCGCATAGTCTTCAAAGACCGGCGGGCTGTAAAGCCCGGCCCAGATACCGGCTTGCGGGCGCTTTTGCAGCCATACGCGACGCTGTGCATCCACCGCCAGCAGCAGCCACCAGGACTCGGCGCTGCGCTTGATCTTGCGCGTGCGCACAGGATAGTTCTCCGGGTTGCCGGCGCGGGCCGCCCGGCATTCGGAGTGCAGAGGGCACACCAGGCAGGTGGGCTTGCGCGATGTGCAGACGCTGGCGCCCAGATCCATCATGCCCTGGGTGTAGCGCGGCATGGCTTCGTGCAGATTCTCGGTGGGGCACAGTTGCTGGGCGTGTTCCCACAGCTGCTTTTCATTTCTGGACTGAGCCAGATCCGCATCGAACGCCAGCACCCTTGTGAGAACACGTCGCACATTGGCATCCAGAATCGGCACCCGCTCGGAAAAGCAGAACGATGAAATGGCGCCGGCCGTGGAACGACCAATGCCTGGCAAGGTCGCCAATTCTTCGGCCGTTTGCGGAAAAGCCCCGCCCCACTGCTCCATCACGGTCTGCGCGCATTTATGCAGATTGCGCGCGCGGCTGTAGTAGCCCAGGCCGCTCCACAGCGCCAGCACGGCATCCTGCGGTGCAGCCGCCAGGCTGGCCACATCCGGAAAAGCGTCCAGGAAACGCTGGTAGTAGCCCAGCACGGTGCTGACCTGAGTCTGCTGCAGCATGATTTCAGACAGCCAGACGCGGTAAGGGTCACGGGTTTGCTGCCAGGGCAGATGATTGCGGCCATGGCTGGCCTGCCACTGCACTACGGCTGCGGCAATCGAAGGGAGAGTCAAGATTTCAAGCTACCAGGTTGATGTCCAACGGCATGGACGCGGCCTGCGGCCGCTCGGCCGCAATCGGATCCAGCAATTGTGCCGATGCGCTGATCAGCTGCGTCTGCAGCATGCCCAGGCGGGCTTGTGCATTTTCCATGTCTGCAATGCGCTCCTCCAGCTCAGTGGCTGCACCGCTGATCCGGTCCACAGCCTCCAGGCGGCGCGTGTAACTGCGTTTACGTTCGCGCAATTGTGCATCGACTGGTGCAGTCAGTGATTTGCTCCACATATCCACGTCGTTCGATGCCGCTTCAAACACCGTGCGCAGACGCAGCGCCAGAGCTTTGATCAGGCGCTGCGAAAAGTCGACACTGCCGAGCCTGATGACACTGCCAAGCCCCAGATACTGGGTGTAACTGCCTTCGATGCTGCGCAAGTCGTCCTTGAGCTCGGACAGCACCAGTTGCGGCGGTGTCTGCAGGGAGAAGCCAAACTCCGCATTGAGCTCCTTGAACGAGGAGCTCATCATTGCCTGGATCTCATCGGCCTGGTCCTGCGCCTTTGCAGCCACGGCATGCAGGCGCTCGAAAGTCTGCTCATAGACCTTGCGCAGGCCAAGTTTGAGCCCACGCTGATCCAGCGCTTCTTTCAGCTCGGCCAGTTCGGCCTTCAAAGTGCTCGAGCTCAGAAGCAGGAAAAGCTCCTTGAGCATGCGCATATGGATGTTGCGCATGGCCTGGATGCGGCTGGCACTCTGGTCGAATTCCTTGTGCTCGGCCTCGATACGGGCACGCATGCCGGCAATCACCGCCGCATTCTTGCCGCGCAGGCCGCAGAGCTCGGCCAACTGGTCGTCGAGATCGCCGCGGCGCATATTGATGACGCGCTCCACCTGCGACTGCAGTTGTTGCACATTGGTGCGCACAGCGGCCTGCAGCACTTTCTGGCGCTGCCCCATGATGCCATTGGCCAGAAGATCTTCAAAAGCGGGCAGACCGCTGGCCTGAAGCAGGCTGTCGTTACGCCCCACCTTGGCGACCAGCCCCTTCTGGGCGGAGATGGGCAGCACGCGCTCCAGCGCCACCCCCAGCAACTGTGCCGAGTCCTGCTGCTGACGGCGCAACTGGGCCTGCACCTGCGCGCCGGAACTCAGACTGTCCCACAGCGTATCCACCTTGTTGAGCACCACCAGACGCGATGCAGCCAGGGCATCATCGCCCCCCGCCTTGCCGGCTCCTGCCGGCAGCACATGGTCACGCCAGATGGCAAGGTCGGACTTGGTCACGCCGGTATCGGCGCCCAGCACAAAGACCACGGCATGTGCCTGGGGTATCAGATTGACGGTCAGCTCCGGCTCGGCCCCCACGGCATTCAGACCAGGCGTGTCGAGAATCACCAGTCCCTGCTTGAGCAGAGGATGGGGCATATTGATCAAGGCATGGCGCCACATCGGCACTTCGACCCAGCCGTCGGCATCGACCATGGGGTTGTCGGCAGCCTCGTCGTCATGCCAAAAGCCCCAGGCCCTGGCCTGATCGATGGAGACCTTGCGCACCTCCGCCACCTTGGCCAGCGTGTCGGATATCTGCTGCGCATCGGCGATATCCAGCGGCTGCTGCACCCAGGCGTCGGGACGCATGCGCCACTGGCCGAGGCTCTCCGGCGACTCTCTGGTATCAATGGGCAGCAGACGCAGACAAGGCGGCAGCTCCGGCTCCCAGCCCAGCTCCGCCGGACACATGGTGGTGCGGCCTGCACTGGCCGGCATCAGCCGGCGGCCGTAATGGGCAAAGAAGACAGCGTTGATCAGCTCGGATTTGCCGCGCGAGAACTCGGCCACGAAGGCAACCATGACCTTGTCGGTGCGCATCTGCTCTTCCAGTCTCTGCAAGCGCTCCTGCACCGAGGCGTCCAGCAGATCCTGGGCAATCAACCATTCACGCAGCTCCTGCAGTTGGGTGGCAAAACCCCGTCGCCATGCGCCATACTGACCAAACTGCTCGTTGAATGAAGCTGACACATCTACCCCTCTTGTTTGTCTGAGTCGCCGGGTCAGCCAAGGCTGACCGCCTGATCAATATATAGCATTGCCCCTTGACAGCATCTACGGCTCTTCCAGAGGCTGGCCTGATATCTCCAGCCGCCAAGTATCTTCGCGCAACGGCGCAGAACAGCGCCAATGCCTGGGCACTGGCGACGCCTCTGAGGCATATCAAGCATCAAAATGAAATTGTGACGTCAAAACATGCCTGAACGCATACTCAAGCTGCGGTATTAGCTATCAAATTCAGAGAGTTTTCGCGGCCTTCTGGCAGCGGGCGCAGTAATAGGTGCTGCGCTGCCCCTGGCGCATGAGCTGGATGGCGGCGCCGCAATGCGAGCACGGCAGGCCATCGCGGCCATAAACCTGGGCCTCCAGCTGAAAGTGCCCTTCCATGCCGTTGGCCGCGGAAAAATCGCGCAAGGTCGTGCTGCCTTTCTCCACCGCCAAGGCCAGCACGGAGCGAATGGCCTCATACAAAACCTTGACCTTGCGCCTGCCCACATCGCGCGCCGGTGTTGTCGGGTGAATCCGCGAGAGAAACAACACCTCGGAAGCATAGATATTGCCGACACCGACGACCACGCTGCCGCTGAGCAGCAGCTGCTTGATGGGCGAGCGACTGGCAGCCAGCCCGGCTTGAAAGGCGTCCAGCGTGAATCCGTCGCTCAGCGGCTCCATACCCAGATGGTCAAGCAGCTTGCGCGCCAGGACATCGCCTTCATCCGGAACATAGATCACGGCTCCGAAGCGGCGCGGATCATGCAGACGCAGCAAGCCGCGCGATGTCTGCAGGTCGAAGTGATCATGCGCTCCGCCAGTACCCAGCGGCTCCTCGTCGCGGCCCGCAAAGCGCAGACTGCCAGACATGCCCAGGTGCATGAGCAGCAGACCCTCGCTCAGGTCCAGCAGCAGATACTTGCCGCGTCTGCGCACGCCCAGCACGACTCTGCCGACCAGTGCCTGCGGCAACAGCCCCAGAGGCCAGCGCAGGGGCTTTCCCAAGGTGGCTTTCTCAATCTGCGCACCCGCAATGCGGTCAGCAAAAGAGCGGCGCGTAACCTCGACTTCGGGCAACTCAGGCATGCAATCTCATCTTCGCCAAGTGTTCAACAAGCTTGGATTATTATGAGCCGATGGTTCATCCTCTACGTTTTCAGGGACTCGCCGTGGCCGCCGTTCTGGCCATGGGATCGGCAATCGCATCCGCCCAGACCGCTGACCCGCCATCCCAGCAGGACAAGATCGAGCAAAGCACCGATCTCGAACAGGCCGCGGAGCGTGAGAATGAGCAAGCAGCCCTCTCTGCCGAGCTGTTCTACGAAATCCTGGTGGGAGAGATGGCCGCTCAGGAAGGCGCCCTGACGGACGCCCAGGCCCTGATGATGGAGGCTGCGCGCAGCAGCAACAACGAAAAGCTCTATCGCCGCGCCACCGAACTTGCCATTCAGTCCCGCTCGGGCGACCGCGCACTGCGCAATGCCCGCGCCTGGCTGGAGGCCTACCCCGAATCACGCGATGCCAACCGCGCAGTGCTGCGCATTCTGGTGGTGATGAACCGCATTGCAGACTCGGCCAGCTATCTGCGTCGAGAGGTCGAGCTGACCCCTCAAGCCAATCGCAGCACCACTTTTCTGGCCATCACCCAGCTCTACAACAATGCCTCGGACAAGCCTCTGGCCGCCGATGTGGTCGAGCAAGCGCTGGAAATCGATTTAAAGGACCCGAAGAACGGCCCCATGGCCTGGGCCGCCATAGGCCATATGCGCCTGATCGCCGGTCAAAAGCCTGCCGCCCTGCAGGCGCTGCAGAACGGCGCCAAGCTGGGTCCTGAATCGGGTGCCGTCGCCTTGCTGGCCATGGAACTGCTGGAATCGGGTTCCGCCGAAGTGGAGCCGCTGGTCAAGCGCTATCTTGAAAAGAATCATTCGCCACAACTGCGCCTGACCTATGCCCGCGTGCTGCTGGGACAAAAACGCAACGCCGATGCCAAGACCCAGTTGCAGCTCATAACGCGCGAGGCGCCCGAATTTCCGGAAGCCTGGGTCATGCTCGCCAATTTGCAATTGCAGGATGGCGAGCTGGATGCTGCCGACGTTTCCCTGACACAGTTCAGCGCTCTGCTGCCCAAGCTGCCTGAGGGTGTGGGTCGCGCTGCTGGCGAATCCCAGCTCTATCTGCTCAGGGCCGATCTGGCCGAGAAGCGTCAGCGCTACGACGAAGCCGACATCTATCTGCAGCGCATTCCCGATGCCGCCAACCTGCTCAGCGTGCAGGCTCGGCGCGCCGATCTGCTGGCTCGCCAGGGCAAGGTGAAGGAAGCTCGCGCCCTGATCCAGGCCATTCCTGCAAACGGTCCCAACCAGAAGCGCCTCAAGCAGATTGCCGAGGTGCAGCTACTGCGCGACGCAGGCCTGAACAAGGAAGCCTATGCGCTGCAAGCTCAGCTGCTGAGCCAGGCACCCGATGATGTGGAGCTGGCCTACGACACCGCCTTGCTCGCGGAAAGAGCCGGAAACTTCAGCGAGATGGAGCGCCTGCTGCGCGACATCATCAAGCGCAAACCCGATTTCAAGCATGCGTACAACGCACTGGGGTACTCCTACGCTGATCGCGGCATCAAGCTGGAAGAAGCTCAGACCTTGATCCAGACCGCTCTGGACATGCAGCCCGGCGATCCATTCATCACCGACAGCCTGGCCTGGGTGCATTTCCGCCGCGGCAATCTGGACGAAGCCGAAAAACTGCTGGAGCAGGCCTATGCCACGCGCCAGGATGCGGAAATTGCCGCCCACCTGGGGGAAGTTCTCTGGGCCCAAGGCAAGCAAGACCGCGCCCAACTCATCTGGCGCCAGGGCATGAAGGCAGACAGCAGCAATGACACTCTGCTGGAAACCCTCAAACGCCACAAAGTGACGCCATGAAGCGCAGGCCGACTTTCTTGAAAATTCTGCCAGCCCTAGGGCTGGCTCTGGGAGTGGCCATGCTCGGCGGCTGCGCCCAACCGGCACGGCAGCTGCAGCTCGATGCGACGGCCAGTCACCACTGGTCCGGCCGCATGGCGCTGCAGGTCCAGGATGCCCGGCAGCAATCCTTCAGCGCCGGTTTTGAGCTGCAAGGCCAGCCCGAGAGCGGAACACTGCTGGTCTTCAACCCGCTGGGATCCATCATGGCCCGCCTGCAATGGACGCGTGCCGGAGCCACCTTGCAACAGGGCGATCAGATCACCCAGTCAGACTCCCTGCCTGAACTCATCACCCGCATGACAGGCAGCGAGATTCCCGTCACCGCGCTGTTCGACTGGCTGCAAGGCAAGAACAC
The DNA here is from genome assembly GCF_016772095.1 of Comamonas sp. NyZ500. Taxonomy (NCBI): domain Bacteria; kingdom Pseudomonadati; phylum Pseudomonadota; class Betaproteobacteria; order Burkholderiales; family Comamonadaceae; genus Comamonas; species Comamonas sp. NyZ500. The sequence continues at coordinate 39,311 of NZ_JAEIJE010000004.1, forward strand.
GGCTGTGACCGGCTGGCAGACAGATCTTTCGCGCATCAGCGATGGCCGCCTGCGTGCCGACCGCATCAGCCCGCCACCCGAGGCTTCCTTGCGCATCGTTCTCGATCAGGACGCTCGCTGACTGGCCGGCAGCCCGGTGCTATCGTTGCACCGTTTTTCTCTTACTGACACATACACGCCATGCACTCGCTCTATGACGTGCCGGCCCCGGCCAAGCTCAACCTTTTTTTGCATATTACCGGCCGCAGGCCTGACGGCTATCACCTGCTGGAATCCGTCTTCATGCTCATCGACTGGCATGATGTGCTGCATCTCGAGCGCACGGTCAGCAGCCAGATCAGCCGTGAAGACCTCAACGGCGTTGCCCTGCCTGCCGATGATCTGATCACACGCGCGGCCCGAGCCCTGCAGCAAGCCACAGGCTGCACGCAAGGCGTGCGCATAGGGATTGAAAAGCACCTGCCCGCCCAAGCCGGCATGGGGGGCGGCTCATCCGATGCGGCCAGCACGCTGATGGCATTGAACCGCCTCTGGAATCTGAAGCTCTCGCGCCAGGAACTGCAAAACATAGGCTTGAAGCTCGGCGCCGATGTCCCCTTTTTCCTCTGCGGTCACTCGGCCTGGGTCAGCGGCATCGGCGAAATCATCACCCCGCTGACAGGCCGCAATGCCTTGCCGGAGCAGCAGTTCCTGGTGGTCAAGCCCGAACAAGGCCTGGAAACGGGCAAGATTTTTTCCAGCGAGCTCCTGAAACGCGACACAAAGCCTGCTATAGTTGCGGACTTCGCTGCGAATCACTTCGGCTTTGGCCGAAACGACCTGCAGCCGGTCGCTGAAGGCTTGCAGCCCGAGGTAATGAAAGTCAGAAGCTGGCTCGAATCACTCAAATTGCATGCTACAATGACGGGCTCTGGAAGTGCGGTATTTGCACCGATAACGCAAAGCATTGATTTGAGCTGTGCTCCTGGCACATGGCAGATCAAGATTTGCAGAAATCTGGAAAAACACCCACTTAATAGCTGGATTCCAGAGAACAAGTTATAAGGCTTTTTGTTTTCGACAGAAGGCCTGTGTAGGGGAGTCGCCAAGTTGGTTAAGGCACCGGATTTTGATTCCGGCATGCGAAGGTTCGAATCCTTCTTCCCCTGCCAAACATCTTCTTGCGTCATAGCAACCCACAGCACTGGGACGCACAATGCATTCACATCACTCTGATTTCATGGTCTTCACAGGCAATGCCAATGCTGGCATGGCCGAAGAGATTGTTAAGCACCTCGGCACCTCTCTTGGTGCTGCTGACGTTGGCCGCTTCTCCGATGGAGAAGTCGCGGTCGAGATCAAGCAGAACGTTCGCGCCCGCGACGTTTTCGTGGTGCAGTCCACCTGCGCTCCGACCAACGACAACCTGATGGAGTTGCTGGTCATGGTCGATGCCCTCAAGCGTGCATCAGCCGAGCGCATCTGCGCCGTGATCCCCTACTTCGGCTATGCCCGTCAGGACCGCCGCCCCCGCTCCAGCCGCGTGCCCATCACCGCCAAGGTGGTGGCCAACATGCTGCAGGCCGTAGGTGTCGAACGCGTGCTGACCATGGACCTGCACGCCGACCAGATTCAGGGTTTCTTCGACATCCCCGTGGACAACATCTACGCCACCCCCGTGCTGCTGGGTGACCTGCGTCAGAAGAACTACGAAGACCTGATCGTCGTCTCCCCCGACGTTGGCGGTGTGGTGCGTGCTCGCGCCCTGGCCAAGGAACTGGGTTGCGATCTGGCCATCATCGACAAGCGTCGCCCCAAGGCGAACGTGTCCGAAGTCATGCACGTGATCGGCGATATCGACGGCCGCAACTGCGTGATCATGGACGACATGATCGACACTGCCGGCACGCTGGTGAAGGCAGCCGAAGTGCTCAAGCAGCGCGGCGCCAAGAACGTGTACGCCTACTGCTCGCACCCCATCTTCTCGGGCCCGGCACTGGAGCGCATCGGCAACGGCAGCGCTCTGGACGAAGTGGTTGTGACCAACACCATTCCTCTGAGCCCCGCAGCACAGCAGTGCGGCAAGATTCGCCAGCTGTCCGTGGCCGGCCTGTTTGCCGAGACAATTCACCGCATTTCCACAGGTGATTCGGTGAGCAGTCTGTTTACCGCTTAAAATCTCTGGTTTTTCGGCCTTGAGCCCAAGCAAACCTCCTTCGGGAGGTTTGAGCGTTTCGAGGCCACCGCAAGAATCCACGGCCTTGCTGCAAGGTGCAGATTCTTTTATCAATCGGGCGAGACTGGTCGCGGTCCGCCCATCTAGGAGTTAGTTATGCAATTCGTCGCTACTGAGCGCGCCAAGCAAGGTACGGGTGCGAGCCGCCGTCTGCGTCTGTCGGGCAAGACCCCCGGTATCGTCTACGGTGCTGGTGAAGCCCAACTGATCGAAATCGATCACAACGCCCTGTGGCACGCTGTGCACAAGGAAGCTTTCCACTCCAGCATCCTGGACATGGAAATCAACGGTCAAGTGACCAAGGTCGTGCTGCGCGACGTGCAGTTCCACCCCTACAAGAAGCTGGTGCAACACATCGACTTCCAGCGCGTGGACGGCAACACCAAGCTGCACATGAACGTGCCCCTGCACTTCGAAGGCACTGCTGAATCCCCCGCCGTGAAGGTCGAGAACTGCACCGTGACTCCTCTGATGCACGAGCTGCAAGTGATCTGCGAACCCGCAAACCTGCCCGAGTTCATCAAGGTGGACCTGAGCGCCCTGACTTCCAAGTCCGTGCTGGGCCTGCAAGCTCTGAAGCTGCCCAACGGCGTGAAGGCTGTGGTGCGTGGCGCCAACAAGAACCCTTCGCTGATCTCCATCAAGCTGCCCGAAGTGGCTCCTGCCGAAGGCGCCGCACCTGCTCCCGCAGCTGCTCCCGCCAAGAAGGGCAAGAAGTAATTCTTGTGTCTTCGGTACGGCGCCTGCCGCTGTACTTCAAGAAAAGGCCCACCTCGGTGGGCTTTTTCTTTGGTCCATGCACAACAGCCCCCGCCCGCCCAGCTTTGCTGGCAAGAAGATAATCGAGCAATGATCAAACTGTTTGTCGGCCTCGGCAATCCTGGCCCTGAATATGAAGACACCCGGCACAATGCCGGCTTCTGGTGGATTGATGCGCTGGCGCGCGAACTCAAGGTCAACCTGGTTCCCGAACGCAGCTACTGGGGACTGATGGCCCGCACCAGCATCCACGGCCAGAGCATCTGGCTGCTGGAGCCGCAGACCTTCATGAATCTCTCGGGCAAGTCGGTAGGCACACTGGCCCGCTTCTTCAAGATTCAGCCCGAGGAAATCCTGGTCGTGCATGACGAGCTGGACTTCGAGCCCGGCGTGGTCAAACTCAAGCTCGGCGGCAGCCATGGCGGCCACAACGGCTTGCGCGATATCCATGCCCAGCTGGGCTCGCCCAATTACTGGCGTCTGCGCGTAGGCATAGGCCACCCCGGCCACAAGGGCGAGGTCGCCAGCTGGGTACTCAAAAAGCCGGCCCCCGACCAGCTCAAGCTGATTGAAGACGCCATCGCACATTCGCTCAAGGCCTGGCCCGATATGGTGGCCGGCCAGATGGACAAGGCGACTCTCGCGATTCACACCACCAAGGCACCACGCCCCAAGCCGCCCCGCAAGCCTGCGCCCGACGCTGCCCAGCCCGCAGCTGGCGAGGCCTGAACCCGAGGCAGAATGAAAAATAGCTCCTAAATAAGGAGCTATTTGCGATTGATATACAAGTAATTCAGGCTAAAAAAGCCTTAACTTTCTTTCTTGGCCTGCGTAAGCTGCTCATATTTTTTGAACAGAACCTCACGGCTTTCGATGTACTCCGGATTCACCGGTATGCAGGCCACGGGGCAGATCTGCACGCACTGGGGCTCGTCAAAGTGGCCCACGCACTCGGTGCACTTGTGCGGGTCGATTTCGTAGAACTCCTCACCCATATAGATGGCATCGTTGGGGCACTCGGGCTCGCACACATCACAGTTGATGCATTCATCGGTAATCATCAATGCCATGTGCCAGCTCCTGTGCAGTTCTCGGTATCGGCCCACATTATCCCAAGCTCCCCAAGACATGGCAGCATCCAGGACAAAGCTGCCCCCTCTCGGACGCGGCACAATTGCCACTATGCTGCGCAGCACGCAAACACCGCGTCTGAGCCCACTTCACGATGAAACAACGCCCCACGCCATGAGCATCTTCTTGCTCAAACGCCTGCTTACGCTGGTCGCCACATTGATCGGTGCCTCCATCGTGGTTTTCGCCGTGCTGGAAGTCCTGCCCGGCGATGCAGCCCAGATGCTCATGGGCCCCGATGCCGAGCCCGAGACCGTGACGGCCATGGTTCAGCAACTGGGCCTGGACCAGCCCGCGCTGACGCGCTACTGGCAGTGGATAGCCGGCTTGCTGCACGGCGACATGGGCGACAGCTACGTCTATGGCTCGCCCGTGGCCGAACTGGTCTGGGAACGCCTTGCGGTCACCGTGCCGCTGGCCGTCATGGCCATGTGCATCACCGCCGTGCTGGCCATTGCTGCGGGAGTGTTTGCGGCCGCCAACCACAAACGCTGGGGCGATGCAGGCCTCATGGGCCTGGCCCAGATCGGCATTGCCATCCCCAACTTCTGGTTTGCGATTCTTCTGATCCTGCTGTTCTCGGTGAAGCTGCAATGGTTCTCGGCCGGCGGCTTTCCGGGTTGGAGCGAAGAGGCAGGCGGCGGCTTCTGGCCTGCACTGCAGGCACTGCTGCTGCCTGCCGTTGCGCTGGCCGTGGTGCAGGCCGCCATCCTGGCACGCATCACCCGCTCTGCGGTGCTGGAGGTGCTGCGCGAGGACTTTGTGCGCACGGCCCGCGCCAAGGGGCTTTCACGCGGCGCGGCGCTCTGGCGTCATGTGCTGCGCAACGCCATGATTCCCGTCGTCACCGTCATGGGCCTGCAGTTCGCCAATCTTCTGGCAGGCACCATCGTGGTGGAGAACGTGTTCTATCTGCCGGGCCTGGGCCGGCTGATCTTTCAATCCATTTCCAACCGAGATGTGATCGTGGTGCGCAACTGCGTGCTGCTGCTGGCCGCCATGGTGGTGGTGGTGAATTTTGTCGTCGACGTGCTTTATGCCGCCATCGACCCCCGCATCAAGGCCAGCGATATATGAGCAGGCAGACCGATACCCGCGCCAGCGTGAGCGACTACCCGACACGCGCCTTCACGCGCACACAGCCCCAAGGCTTTGGCCGACGCGCCTTGCAGCACCGCAGCTTTGTGCTCGGCGCCCTGCTCACGACCTTGCTGATTGTCGCCGCGCTGCTGTCTTTTGCCTGGACCCCCGGCTCGGCCTATGAAGTGGATATGGACGCAGCCCTGCAGGCCAGCAGCAGCCGACACTGGCTGGGCACCGATGCCTTCGGGCGCGATATTGCCTCGCAGATTCTGGTCGGCTCACGTGCATCGATTGCCGTGGGCCTGATCGCCGTGGGTATAGGTCTGACGCTGGGCGTGGTGCTGGGCCTGGTCGCCGCTGCACGCCGCGGCTGGGTGGAGGAAATCATCATGCGGCTGGCGGACTTCACCTTTGCCTTTCCAGCCCTGCTCTCGGCCATCATGCTCACAGCCGTGTTTGGAGCCGGCATGGTCAATGCCATCATTGCCATCGGCATCTTCAACATCCCCACCTTTGCGCGCATCACCCGCGCCTCGGCCAATGCCATCTGGGCGCGCGACTACGTGCTGGCCGCGCGCGCCTGCGGCAAAAGCCGAAGTGCCATCACTTTGCAGCATGTGCTGCCCAATATTGCGGCCGTACTCGTCGTGCAGGCTACCATTCAGTTTGCACTGGCCATTCTGGCCGAGGCCGCCCTATCCTATCTGGGCCTGGGCACGCAGCCGCCCCAGCCATCCTGGGGACGCATGCTCAGCGAAGCCCAGACCCTGATGTTCCAGGCGCCGCTGCTGGCCGTCTGGCCCGGCCTGGCAATCGCCTTGTCGGTGCTGGGCCTGAACCTGCTGGGCGACGGTCTGCGCGACCTGCTGGACCCCCGACTGACACGCGAGCGTTGAATCACCATGGCTTTGCTTGAAGTCTCCAACCTCACCATCAATCTGCAGACCCACCGCGGCCGGGCTCAGGCCGTGCGCGATGTGAGCTTTACGCTGGAGCGCGGTGCCACACTGGGCCTGATCGGCGAATCGGGCTGCGGTAAATCGCTGACGGCATTGGCGCTGATGGGCCTGCTGCCCGAACACGCACAGGTGGAAGGCAGCATCCAGCTGGACGGCCAGGAACTGCTGGGCCTGAGCGAGCGCCAGCTCTGCGCCCTGCGCGGCAACCGCATGGCCATGGTGTTTCAGGAACCCATGAGTGCCCTCAACCCCGTGCACAGCATCGGCCGCCAAGTGGCAGAGCCGCTGCGGCTTCATCTGGGAATGAGCCGCGCCCAGGCCCGCGCCCGCGCCACCGAGCTGCTGGAGAGAGTGGGCATTGCACAGGCTGCGCAGCGGCTCGATGAATATCCGCACCAGTTCTCCGGCGGCCAGCGCCAGCGCATCATGATTGCCATGGCTCTGGCCTGCGGTCCCGATCTGCTGGTGGCCGACGAGCCCACCACAGCCCTGGATGTGACGGTTCAGCAGCGCATTCTGGATCTGCTGCAGGAGCTGGTGGCCGAGCATTCCATGGCGCTGGTGCTCATCAGCCATGATCTGGGTGTGATTGCCCAGAATGCGGAGCAGCTGCTGGTCATGTATGGCGGCACCGTGGTCGAATCCGGCATGACGGAAGCGGTGTTCGCCAGGCGCGCCCACCCCTATACGCGCGGCCTGTTTGCTGCACGCCCGCAACTCCACGCCACAGAAGGTACAGTCCATCTGCCCACCATTGCCGGAGCCGTGCCGGAGCTCGTGGACCTGCCCGCAGGCTGCCCGTTTGCGGGCCGCTGCGCCCATACTCAGAACGAGTGCTATGTGGAGCGCCCCCAGCCTCGCACGCTGCACCAGCCCAGCATGGCGGCACCTGCCTCTCTCGCTTCCTGGCGCCAGCCCCATGTGGCACGCTGCCTGTATGAACAGGTGCTGACGGCAGGAGCAAGGACATGAACGAGCCAGCCGAAACCTCTGAAGCTGGAACCAGCAGCGCAATCTTGCTCAGGGTTAGCGGCCTGAAACGCGCATATTCACGCTCCCGTACATCGCTGTGGCACAAGCCCGAGCCGCTGCAGGCGCTGCGCGGCGTGAGTTTCGAGCTGCAGGGCGGACAAAGCCTGGGCGTGGTCGGCGAATCCGGCTCCGGCAAGTCCACGCTGGCACGTCTGGTCATGGCTCTGGACCGCCCCAGCGAAGGCAGGGTGGAACTGCTGGGCCGCAATCTGCACCTGCTGTCCGAACAGGAACTGCGCGCCGCGCGGCGCGACTTCCAGATGGTGTTTCAGGACCCCTATGGGTCGCTGGACCCGCGCATGACAGTGGAAGCCATCGTCAGCGAGCCTTTGGGAACGACTCATGAGAAGCTCAGTCGACCTGCCAGGCGCCAGCAGGTGCTGAGCGTGCTCGACCAGGTCGGTCTGCGCGCGCAGGACGCCGACAAATATCCGCACGAGTTCTCCGGCGGCCAACGCCAGCGCATCGCCATTGCCCGCGCTCTGATAACCCGCCCCCGCCTGATCGTGGCCGACGAGCCGGTCAGCGCGCTCGATGTCTCGGTACAGGCCCAGGTGCTCAATCTCATGCAGGACCTGCAGCGCGAGCTGGGCCTGTCCTATCTGTTCATCAGCCATGATCTGGCCGTGGTCCAGCATGTCTGCGATCAGGTCATAGTGCTCCATCAGGGTGAAGTGGTGGAGCGCGGCACACCGCGCAAGCTGTTCTCCGCCCCCGAGCACCCCTATACCCAGGCCTTGGTCAAGGCCGCACCGCGAGTCATCTGAACCGGGCCGGCAAACAGTTGTTCACACTCGCAGCAGCGATATGCCTGCGACCACTGCAAAGACTGCTCCGACTGGTGTAAAAACGCATATGAAACAAGTCCGCTCCCCGCGATGACTTGCAGCGCTTTTGATGGCCCCATGCGGCCAGCCCCCCCATCGGAGACTTTGTTGATGCTCAATCGCCGCTCCTTGCTGGCCAGCTCGGCTGCCAGCTTGCCCTTGTTCGCTGCCTGGCCTGCCATGGCCCAGGCCAAGAAAGACAGTGTCACGCTGGCCATGACGCTGGAGCCGCCAGGACTGGACCCCACGGCCGGGGCTGCCTCCTCGATTGCCGAAGTCGTGCTCTACAACGTGTTTGAGACGCTGACCAAGATCAACTCCGACGGCAGCGTCTCGCCTCTGCTGGCCGAAAGCTGGGAAGTCTCGTCCGATCTCAAGACCTATACCTTTCGCCTGCGCAAAGATGTGAAGTTCCAGAACGGAGAGCCCTTCAACGCTGCCGCCGTCAAGTTCTCGTTCGACCGCGCGGCCGCCGACAAAAGCACCAACAAGGACAAGCGCACCTTTGCCAATCTGAGCACCAAGGTCGCCGACGAGCATACGGTGGTGCTGACCAACCAGGAGATCGATCCCGACTTTCTGTTCATGATGGGTCAGGCAACCTCCATCGTTGTCGAACCCAAGAGCGCCACCACCAACGCCAGCAAGCCCGTGGGCACCGGCCCCTACAAGCTGGCGGCCTGGGCCAAGGGTGCATCGGTCACGCTGACCGCCTGGCCCGGCTATCGCTCGGCACAGAGCATTCGCATCAAGCGCGCCGTGTTCCGCTTCATCCCCGATCCCGCAGCACAGGTTGCAGCCCTGCTGGCCGGCGATGTCGATGCCTTCCCGCGCGTCTCGCCGCGCAGCGTGCCCCAGTTCAAAGCCAACGCCCGCTTTCAGGTGGTGGTGAGCAACTCGCGCGCCAAGACCATTCTGGCCATCAACAATGCGCGAAAGCCGCTCAGCGATATCCGCGTGCGCCGTGCCATTGCCGCCGCCATCGATCGCAAGGCCGTGATTGCCGGTGCCGCCGATGGCTATGGCGTGCCCATCGGCAGCTACTATGTGCCCACGGCCTTTGGCTATGTGGACACCACAGGTGTCAACCCCTTTGACCTGGAAAAAGCCAAGGCTCTGATGGCTGAAGCTGGCGTCAAGACCCCGCTGACCCTGACCATGACGCTGCCGCCCGCGCCCTATGCGCGCCAAGGCGGCGAGCTGATTGCAGCCCAGCTGGCCAAGATCGGCATCCAGCTCAAGCTGCAGAATGTGGAATGGGCACAGTGGCTGTCGGGCACCTACACCAACAAGAACTACGACCTGACCATCATTTCGCATGTGGAGCCGTTTGATCTGGGCAACTTTGCCAAGCCCGATTACTACTGGGGCTACCAGTCCCAGGAATTCAACGAACTTTTCGACAAGATCAAGCACACACCGCGCCCCGCCGACCGCGCACGCCTGCTTGGCGACGCCCAGCGCCTGCTGGCGCATGATTCGGTGCACGGCTTTCTCTACACCCCGCAGTGGGTGACCGTGGCAAACAAGAAGCTGCGCGGGCTGTGGAAGGATATGCCGGTGTTTGTCAATGACTTGTCTGCTCTATCCTGGGGATAAGAACGACAAGCTCTCCCTGAGGCGCTACGCGCCTTCCCCCTAGCCGGGCGCCCCTCTCTCTACGTGCTTCGCACACTATGAGAGGGGGACGGAGAGGGACTGAAGGGGACGAAAACCTCGCTGCGGGGCGGCGCGGCCGGCACAGGCCCTTGCTCGCTGCCCCTTTGCTGGGGCGCGCCAGTTTTAAGAGTGTTTGCCTCTAACGTTGCACCATCACAAGGCGAAGTGCGAGCGCACCGAAAACGGTCGCAGCAATGCGGTTCAGCCAGCGCTGGGCGCGCACGGAGCGCTGCAGGATCTGGCCAAAGAGCCCCGAGAAACAGGCGATAGAGCCAAAGACCAGCCAAGCTGCTGCCATGAAGACGCTGCCCAGCACCATGATCTGCACTGGCACGCTGCCGCGAGCGGGGTCGGCGAACTGGGGCAAAAAGGCCAGAAAGAAGATCAGCACCTTGGGGTTGGTCAGGTTCATGACCACGCCTCTGCCCACCCAGCCCATGGCGGAGCGCAGAGTCAGCACATCGCGCTGCTCCTGCGCCCTGGCACTTTCTTCGACGCTGACCGGCGCATGCCATGCACCCCAGGCCAGATAGGCCAGATAGGCAGCGCCGCAGAGCTTGAGCACCGTGAACAGCATGGGCGATGTGGCCACCACGGCCGCCAGTCCCAGTGCCACGGCGGCCGTATGTCCGACAATGCCCAGACACAGGCCCAGCACCACGCAAAGCCCTACGCGCCAGCCGCGCTGTGCCGATTGCACCAGCACAAACAGGTTGTCGGGGCCGGGGCTCAGGCCCAGCAGCAAGGCCACGCCAAAGAATGTGATCAGGACTTCCCAGGTCGGCATTTTCAGCTCTCTTCAAAAACAATAGCTATATGCGATTCATCGGCAAGGGCTACAGGCCTTTTCGACAAACGACTTACTTCAACCCAGCCCCAGTGCCGTCACGCCCAGGGCAATCATCACGGCCCCGGCAATGCGCAAGGCGCGGTCGCCCTCGCCCAGCAACCTGCCGCCGATCAGCGCTGCGAACAACATGGACACCTCGCGCGCCGGCGCGACGTGAGAGATGGGCGCGCTTTGCACGGCATAGAGCACCAGCACATAGGCAATGGGGCTGAAGAAAGCCACCACTGCCGCGTAACGCCATTGCAGACGCCACAGGCGCTTGGTCTCGGGCCAGTCCCGGGCGGCCAGCGGCGCCAGAATCACCAGCCGGATCAGATTGCCCATATAGTCCACCAGAATCGGCGACATCAGCAGCATCTTGACGGCATAGCTGTCCACCACGGTGTAGCTGGCAATGAACAAGCCCGTCAGCAGACCATAGTAGAGGCCCGCGAGCACACGCTGACGCGCCTCCAGGTCCTGTCCGTCGCGAATGGCCACGATCATGCGCGGACCGCCCGCGATCAGGAACACACCCAGCACCACGCCCGCAATGCCGGCAGCCCCCAGCGTTGAAATCTGTTCCCCCAAAAACATCACCGCAACCAGCGATGAGATCAGTGGCCCGCTGCCGCGCGCCAGCGGATAGACCACGGTGAGATCGGCCACGCGGTAGCCGCGCAGCAGCACCACGAAATAAGCCACATGCAGCACGGCGCTGGCGGTGACGAAGGCCCACTCCATCCAGCCCCAGCCCGGCACCACATCCTTGCCCAGCCACCAGCCCAGCGGCAGCCAGATGACGGCATTGCAGATAGCGGTGTAGAGCGAAAAACGGGCATCTCCACCCGCCTTCTTGGCCACGATATTCCAGCCCGAATGGATCAGGCCGGCCAGAATGATGAGAGTGAACGCTTGCAGGGACATGAGAGCCGGAAATGCAAAAGGCCGCGCGATGCGCAGCCCTTCCAAAGATCAGTTTTCAACACAGAACACAACCCACAAACTAGCGTGCCCCAGGCCAGAGACACCGAGCAAGAGCCGCCTCGCGGCGAAGGTGTCGTCCCCCTTCGGGGGAAGGCGCAAAGCGCCACAGGGGGCATTTATTTTCTAGCTGCTATGAGCGACAGGAATTCGCGGCGCAGTTCGGAGTTGGTGAGGAAAGCGCCGCGCATGACGGAGTTCAGCATCTTGGAATCCATCTCGCGCACGCCGCGCCAGGACATGCAGAAATGCGAGGCCTCCATGACCACAGCCAGCCCGTCGGGTCGGGTCTTGTCCATGATCAGGTCGGCCAGCTGGATGATGGCCTCTTCCTGGATCTGTGGGCGACCCATGATCCAGTCCACCAGACGCGCGTACTTGGACAGACCGATCACATTGGTGTTCTTGTTGGGCAGCACGCCGATCCAGATCTTGCCGATCACGGGACACAGGTGGTGACTGCAGGCGCTGCGCACGGTGATCGGGCCGACGATCATCAGCTCGTTCAAGTGTTCGGCGTTGGGGAATTCAGTGATGGCCGGCTGATGCACATAACGGCCGCGGAACACCTCATTCACATACATCTTGGCCACACGGCGGGCCGTGGCGCGCGTGTTGTGGTCATGCACGGTGTCGATGACCATGGAGTCGAGCACGCCCTGCATCTTCTCCTGCACCTCGTCCAGCAGCTTCTCCAGCTCGCCGGGCTCGATGAATTCGGCAATGTTGTCGTTGGCGTGGAAACGTTTCTTAGCTGCCTGCAGCCGCTCGCGGATCTTGACCGAAACGGGTGTTCCTTCGGCTGAGTTGTCTTTTTTCATGTCGGCGAGATCTCTGAACATTCAAGAATGGTACCAGTGAATCAACTTCCCGAAGCTACAAAGGATTTGCCGTCCAGATGCATGTTTACAAGGCGTTGGAAGCTATGGTTTCAGGAGTAATCTCAAAATAAGCATGCACCCGACCGGAGACAGCGAGCAAGCGCCGCCGCGCGGCGAGGCTGTCGCGCCCACCCGAGCAGCAGGCGCGGGGCCGGGATCAGGGCTGCTACAGCTTGAACTCTGCGATCAGCGGCAGATGATCCGACATGCGCCACCAGATGCGCCCCTTGGGCACCTGCAGCCCCAGCGGGGTCAGGCCGCGCACATAGATATGGTCGAGCTGCGCAATCGGCAGCCGCGAAGGGTAGGTCAGAATGCCCTGCGTTTCCTCGTACTCGAACAGGCCGAAACCCGCCAGCATGCGCTTGATCTGGTTGCCCCAGTCATTGAAGTCGCCCGCCACCACCAGCGGCGCATTGGGCGGCACCTCGCGTTCGATGAAACGCTGCAGCAACGCAATCTGGCGAATGCGGCTGCCCGGAATCAGACCCAGGTGCACGACGATGGAGTGCACGCGCTTGCCGTGGATGTCCAGCTCCACATGCAGCAGGCCGCGCTGCTCGAAGCGATGGTCCGAAATGTCCTCGTGCTGGTAGCCGATCACGGGCCAGCGGCTGAGCAGCGCATTGCCGTGCTCGCCGTCCCGGGTGTAGGCATTGGTCAGATAGACGGACTCGTAGCCTTCGGGAGCCAGATACTCGGCCTGCGGCACATTGGGCCAGCGGTCGAAATACTGCTCCTCCTTGCGGTTCATCTTGCGAACCTCCTGAAGGCAGACGATGTCCGCATCGAGCTGCTCCACCGCAAGTCCCAGATTGTGAATCTCCAGCCTCCTGGCAGGGCCCAGGCCCTGCACACCCTTGTGAATGTTGTAGGTGGCCACGCGCAGGATCTGCGGCTCTGCCGGCGTAAACAACTGAACTTCAGACATAGGCACTGTTGGTTTCAAGGCTGTTGCCTGCAGCGGCGCTCGACCAGCGCCGGCTCGAAGCGCGGCAACAGCAAAATAGCTTCTGCGTTGGAAGAAGAAAAGCAGCGCTGGGCTGCCTCACGCCAATCATGCCAATCATGTGCGGTGTGCTCCCTGGGATTCAAGTGCACGGTCATGTGATGCGGCACACGGAGGCCGAAGACACGCTCCTGGTTATGGCTGACGCCCGGCGCGTAACGATGCAGCCATTGAGGATAGATGGCGTAGACGTTCTCGAGTTCCCAGTCGGTCAGGCAACAGTCCGGCGCCAGCGCATCGATGCCGGTTTCCTCAAGCACCTCGCGCACGGCGGTTTCATGCCAGTCCTCGTCCAGGCTGTCCTTGCTGCCCGTGACGGATTGCCAGAAAGGCTCTCCCTCGGGCGCGGCAATGCTTCGACGCAGCAGCAACACCTGCCCGTCTTCACGGTAGATCACGACCAGCACGGACTGCGGAATCTTGTAGGGCCTGACTTCCATCGCAGCATATTAGCGCGGCCAGCATGACAGCAGGCTGAGTCGCCCTGCTGCTTGATAGCCATCAATATTCATAGCTTTAACCGCTCTCCATTCATTGAATTCAGACTGATAACCATCTGAATTTCAAGATTGACAGGCGCAAGCAGCTCCCAATTTCAAAGCAACAAAAAAGCGCCAGCCGCTTTCGCGAACTGGCGCCCGGCGGTGAACAGCGACCGGCGCTGTTCACGGGGAGCTTGGCAATCAAGCCTCGGTGGTGACCACCATGGGGTTGCGCAGCTTGATGTGCAGTTCGCGCAGCTGCTTCTCGTCCACGGGCGAGGGAGCCTGGGTCAGCAGATCCTGGGCGCGCTGTGTCTTGGGGAAGGCAATCACGTCGCGGATGGAGTCGGAGCCGGTCATCAGCGTGATCAGACGATCCAGGCCGAAGGCCAGGCCGCCATGGGGAGGCGCACCGTACTGCAGCGCGTCCAGCAGATAGCCGAACTTGGCACGTTGCTGCTCGGGCGTGATGTTCAGGGCTTCAAACACCTTGGCCTGCACGTCGGCGCGGTGGATACGCACCGAGCCGCCGCCCAGTTCCCAGCCGTTCAGAACCATGTCGTAGGCCTTGGCAATGCACTTGCCGGGATCGGTGTCCATCAGGTCTTCGTGACCGTCCTTGGGCGATGTGAAGGGGTGGTGCACGGCCACCCAGCGGCCGGATTCCTCGTCATGTTCGAACATGGGGAAGTCCACCACCCACAGCGGCGCCCACTTGTCTTCGAACAGGCCGCTCTTCTTGCCGAATTCGCTGTGACCGACCTTCAGGCGCAGGGCGCCGATGGAGTCGTTGACGATCTTTTCCTTGTCGGCGCCGAAGAACAGCAAGTCGCCATCCTGGGCGCCGGTGCGCTTGAGGATTTCGGTCAGCGCAGCATCATGCAGGTTCTTGACGATGGGCGACTGCAGGCCTTCACGGCCCTTGGCCACTTCGTTGACCTTGATCCAGGCCAGGCCCTTGGCACCGTAGATCTTGACGAACTCGGTGTAGCCGTCGATCTCGCCACGCGAGATGGCAGCGCCGCCGGGCACGCGCAGGGCCACGACACGGCCGCCCTTGGTGGTGGCGGGGGTGGAGAAGACCTTGAAGTCCACATCGCCCATGATGTCGGTCAGCTCGGTGAACTCCAGCTTGACGCGCAGGTCGGGCTTGTCCGAACCGAAGCGGAAGGCCGCGTCCTGGTAAGTCATGATGGGGAACTCGCCCAGATCCACGTTCAGCTGGGTCTGGAACACTTCCTTGATCATGCGCTGGAAGATGGCGCGGATTTCCTCTTCGTTCAGGAAAGAGGTTTCGCAGTCGATCTGCGTGAATTCGGGCTGGCGATCAGCGCGCAGGTCTTCGTCGCGGAAGCACTTGGTGATCTGGTAGTAGCGGTCGAAGCCCGAGACCATCAGCATCTGCTTGTACAGCTGGGGCGACTGGGGCAGCGCGAAGAATTCGCCGTCATGCACACGCGAGGGCACGAGGTAGTCACGGGCGCCTTCGGGCGTGGACTTGCCCAGCATGGGAGTCTCGATGTCGATGAAGCCTTCCTTGTCGAGGAAGTTGCGCACCTGGATGGCGGTCTTGTAACGCAGCATCATATTGCGCTGCATCACGGGACGGCGCAGATCCATCACGCGATTCGTGAGGCGCACGGTTTCCGACAGATTGTCGTCGTCCAGCTGGAAAGGAGGCGTGACGGAAGCGTTGAGCACGTTCAGCTCATGGCACAGCACTTCGATCTGACCGCTCTTGAGCTTGTCGTTGGTGGTGCCGGCGGGACGCGCACGCACCACACCCTTGACCTGCACGCAGAACTCGTTGCGCACGTCTTCGGCCACCTTGAACATCTCGGCGCGGTCGGGGTCGCAGACCACCTGCACATAGCCTTCACGGTCGCGCAGGTCGATGAAGATCACGCCACCATGGTCACGGCGGCGGTTCACCCAGCCGCACAGGGTCACGGTTTCGCCCATTTGGGCTTCGGTCACCAGACCGCAGTATTGAGAACGCATTGCCATGAAAATTCTTCCTGCACCTTAGGGGTGCGACAAGGTTGTTTGTTTGGATTCTTCGATCAGGGCGAGGTCTGGCGGAGCCACCACGCCCATCGAAACAATGTATTTGAGCGCCGCATCCACACTCATTTCCAGCTCGATGCATTCGCTCTTGCGCACCAGCACGAAGTAACCCCCGGTGGGGTTGGGCGTGGTGGGCACGAAGACGCTCACATATTCATCGCGCAGCAAAGCCGCCACTTCACCGCTGGGCTGGCCTGTGACGAAAGCCACGGTCCATACGCCCTCGCGCGGCCACTGCACCAGCACCGCCGTGCGAAAAGCGTTGCCGCTGTCGGAGAACACGGTGTCCGAGACCTGCTTGACGCTGGAATAGATGGAGCGCACCACGGGAATGCGACGCACCAGCGCATCACCCCAGCCCACCAGCTTGCGGCCGATGAAATTGCTGGCAATGCCGCCCACGAGCAGCAGAATCAGCAAGGTCAGAATAACGCCAAAGCCCGGAATATGCATGCCCAGCAATCTGTCGGGCTGCCAGGCTTCGGGAAGAATGGCCAGCGTCTGATCCAGCGTTCCGATGATCCAGTTGAGCACGCCCAGCGTGATCACCAGGGGAACGATGACCAGCAAACCGGCAATCAGCCACTTGCGCAATGCAGACATAGTGTGGGTAAGCCTCAGGAATTGGCGGGCGCAGGGGCAGCTGCTGCAGGTGCAGCGGCACTGTCACTGGATGAAGAGGTGCTTGCAGCCGGCTTGCTGCCGCTGTTCTTGAAGTCCGTGGCATACCAGCCAGAACCCTTGAGCTGAAAGCCCGGAGCGGTGAGCTGCTTGGAAAAGGCCTCGGCCCCGCAAGCTGGGCACACGGTCAGCGGCGCGTCCGAGATTTTCTGCAGCACATCCTTGGCGTGACCGCAGGAGCCACACTTGTATGCATAGATAGGCATAGCGCTAAAAACGGGGAAAGTGCAAAAACCCTCAATTATAGGCGCCGCCCCCGGTTTTGCTGCGCTGCGCAAGCAAGCCCCGGTGCAGCCGGTTTGCTCTCTCAAGCCTTGATCTCGGCCAGGGACTCGATTTCACGGTGATGGTTGCTGATCCACTGGGGCAGCAGCGAGCCCGCCAGCATGCCGGCAACCGCAGCCAAAAGACCAGCCAGCTGCTGTGGAAAAGCCTGGTTGAGCGCGGGCGTGACCATGAAGACCAGCCACACACCGATGCCCAGCGCCACGGCACTGATGGCGCCCTGGGTGGTGGCTCGCTTCCAGTACAGGCCGAACACCAGCGGCACGAAGGCCCCCACCAGCGGCACCTGATAGGCGCTGGCGACCAGCTCATAGATGGGCGTGCCTTCCATGGCTATCGAATAGGCCAGCACACAGGCCGCGAACACCAGCACGCTGATGCGCATGGTCCTGAGATTGTCCTTGTCCGTGGTGTAGGGACGGAACTGGCGCCAGATGTTCTCGGTAAAAGTCACGCTGGGAGCCAGCAAGGTGGCCGACGCGCAGGACTTGATGGCCGAGAGCAGCGCGCCGAAGAATAGCACCTGCATGGCAAACGGCATCTTGTCCATCACCAGGGTGGGCAGCACCTTCTGCGGATCATCGGCCAGCAGGGCCGTGGCTTCGGCGGGCATGATGATGAGCGCACTGGCCACCAGGAACATGGGCACGAAGGCAAAGATCACATAGCAGGCACCGCCGATGATGGTGCCGCGCACGGCCGATTTCTCGGTGTCTGCCGACATCACGCGCTGGAAGATGTCCTGCTGCGGAATCGAGCCCAGCATCATGGTCACGGCAGCACCGATGAAGAAAACGATTTCATGCAGCGAGGGCTCGGGCAGAAACTTGAAGAGATCGCGGCTGGTGGCCAGATCGACCACCTTGCCCGCGCCGCCCGCCATGTCACCGGCAAAAAAGGCCAGTATCAGCAGGCCGGCGACCAGAATGATCATCTGCACGAAATCCGTCACTGCCACGGACCACATGCCGCCGAACAGCGTGTAGACCAGCACGGAGAGCACGCCTATCGTCATGCCCATGGGAATGCTGACGACACCGCCCGAGAGCAGGTTGAACACCAGGCCCAGCGCCGTGACCTGGGCCGAAACCCAGCCCAGATAGCTGAGCATGATGATCAGCGAGCAGACCACCTCGATAGCTCGGCCATAGCGCGAGCGGTAGTAGTCGCTGATGGTCAGCAGATTCATGCGGTAGAGCTTGGCCGCAAAGAACACACCCACCAGAATCAGGCACATGCCCGCGCCAAATGGATCTTCCACCAGCGCATGCAGTCCGCCTTCGATGAACTTGGCAGGCACGCCCAGCACCAGCTCGGACCCGAACCAGGTCGCAAAGGTGGTGGTGATGATCATGTAGAGCGGCAGATGACGGCCGGCAATGGCGAAATCCGCCGTGTTCTTCACGCGTCTGGCGGCCCACAGACCAATGCCGATGGTCACTAACAGGTAGACGATCACCAATGAGAGCAGCACGCTGGCACTCCTCGAACTCTAAAGAAAGGGAAAGCTCAGAAGCGGATGCGCAGCAGAACCTGCAGCACCACCAGCCCGATGACGAAACCGATGCCGCCGCAGAGGATGGCCTGCAGCAGACGGTTGGTCGTTTTCTGCTGCTGCAGCAGCTCCTTGAGCAGGGTCTCGCTGTCGTTGCCAGCGCCATGCCTGGACAGATACTGGTGCAGCACGCGCGGAATGTCGGGCAGGATCTTGGCGTAGCGCGGCGCCTGCGCCTGCAGCTCATGCCATAGGCGCTGCGGCCCCATCTGGTCCAGCATCCATTTCTCGAGGAAGGGCTTGGCCGTGCTCCAGAGGTCGAGGTTGGGGTCGAGCTGACGGCCAAGGCCTTCGATATTGAGCAGGGTCTTTTGCAGCAGCACCAGCTGGGGCTGGATCTCGACCTGGAAACGGCGCGAGGTCTGGAACAGGCGCATCAGCACCATGCCCAGCGAGATTTCGGCCAGCGGCCGGTCGAAATAAGGCTCGCAGACGGCGCGGATGGCCGCCTCCAGCTCCTCGACGCGCGTCGTGGCCGGCACCCAGCCGCTTTCCACATGCAAGGCGGCAACACGCTTGTAGTCGCGGCGGAAGAAGGCCAGGAAGTTCTGCGCCAGATATTCCTTGTCGAACTCGGTCAGCGTGCCGACGATGCCGAAGTCCAGCGAGATATAGCGCCCGAAGGTATCGGGCTCCAGGCTGACCATGATGTTGCCCGGGTGCATGTCGGCATGAAAGAAGCCGTCGCGGAACACCTGGGTAAAGAAGATGGTCACGCCATCGCGCGCCAGCTTGGGGATGTCCACGCCGGCTTCGCGCAGGCGCTCGACCTGGCTGATGGGCACGCCCTTCATGCGCTCCATCACCATCACATCGGTGTGGCAGTAATCCCAGTGGATCTCGGGGATCAGCACCAGATCCAGCCCTTCCATATTGCGGCGCAGTTGCGCGGCATTGGAGGCTTCGCGGATCAGGTCCAGCTCGTCATGCAGATAGTTGTCGAACTCGGCAACCACTTCCTTGGGCTTGAGCCGCTTGCCATCATGGGAGAGCTTTTCCAGCCAGCTCGCCATCATGTGCATCAGTGCCAGATCCTTGTCGATCACGGACTTCATGCCCGGGCGCAGCACCTTGACGGCGACATCGTGCTCGACGCCGGACTTGTCGCGAACCCTGGCAAAGTGCACCTGGGCGATGGACGCGCTGGCCACGGGCTCACGCTCGAAGCTGATGAAGATCTGCTCCAGCGGCTTGCGAAAGGAACGCTCGATGGTGTCCACCGCGATCTGGGAATCGAACGGCGGCACGCGGTCCTGCAGCTTGGCCAGTTCCTCGGCCACATCGGGCGGCATCAGGTCGCTGCGCGTAGACAGCACCTGACCGAACTTCACGAAGATGGGTCCCAGCTCTTCCAGCGCTTCGCGCAGGCGCACGCCACGTGGCTTGTCCAGCTTGCGGCCAAAGGTCAGCACGCCGCGCAGGCTGCGCAGGCGCGGATGGGGAATCCCGGAGAGCACCAGCTCATCGAGTCCATAACGAAACACCACCCAGAGGATGGCCCAGCCCCGCAGAAAGCGGCTCATGGCTGTGTGTAATCGGCCCCGGGCATGGCTGCCACGGGTGCCGTGCCGGCAGGATTGGCGACATCGGCAGCAGAGGCAGACTTGCTGCCCATGCGTGCGCCGACGAACTGGCGCAGCCCCTGTGCGGCCGTGCGTGCCACCTTGCCAATGGTGTGGGCCGGCACATCGCCAATCAGGCGAGCCAGATCTTCCTCCACATCCCACTTGACGTTATCCACCAGCCAATTGATCTCGGCGGCAAACTGCACATCGCCTTCGATGCGAATGCTGGGCTTGTCGCCACGCAAGGCCGTCTGAGCCAGCGACAGAGGAGAGGTCTCGGTGACTTCCAGCATCAGATCGGGTGCGGCCTCCGCAGGAGCCACGTCGAACAGGCCAGCAGGAGTGACCAGCAAGGCGACCGAATACTGGCGCCATTGCACGCGCGCAATACGCCCCTTCTGGCGCACGAGGCGGTCCATGGCCTCTTTTTCCTGCATCAGCACGTGATTGAGGAAAAGCACCAGACGCTGGTGCATTTCACTCACCAGCCATTCGGGAGCTTGGGGACCGGCCATCACGCGTTCGACGAGACCGCCCAGAAAAGAAAAAGGGGACTGTGTTGCCATAGTCCCCGATTATTCATGAAATTGATTCCCCCCTGTGGCGCTTTGCGCCTTCCCCCCAAGGGGGACGGCACCATCGCTGCGGGGCGGCCCTTGCTCGGTGCCCCTTGCATGGGCCGCGAGCAATCTCCTCCTGCGGCGCTTATTGCAGCGCCTGCACGCCTGCCACCAGCCAGCCGCTGGTGCCACTCTTGGGCTTGGTCATGTTCCAGACTTCACGGAAGGGGCTGGGGCCTGCCGATGCCTCTTCGCGGATCATGCCGGAAAACTCGACGCTGGCCATATAGCCATTGCCCAGATCTTCGATGCCCAGCAGTTGCGCATCGATCATCAACACGTCGGTGTGGTTGGGTTCACCGGCACGCTGGCTCTCGCGTTCGGACAGCTGGCTGCGGATTTCCGCGAGCATCTCGTCGGTCATCATGGAGCGCAGAGTGGTGATGTCGGACCTGTCCCAGGCCGACTGCAGCGTCACGAAGTTGCGCTTGGCTGCCGTGAGAAAGCCTTCGGCATCGAAGTCTGCAGGCACGCCCCAGTTCTGCGAACCCGACAGGGCAGAGCCGATCATGGAGCCGCCAGCTGCAGCTGCGGCTTCGGGAATATGGTTCTGTTCCCAAGGACGAGCCGACGCGTCATTGCCCACTTTTTCGGGGTTGTACTGGCGTGCCTGAGGTGCATTCACATCACCGCCCAGATTGCCTGCGCCCTGAAAGGCGAATGGACTGCTGGTGCTCTGCACGGAAGGTGCTGCCTTGCGACGGCGCATGATCATGCCGACCACCACCATGATCACCATGGCCAGCAGACCGAACATCAGCATATTGGCAAAGGCTTCGCCCATGCCCAGCGAGTTGGCCAGCCAGGCCAGGCCCAGGCCTGCGGCCAGGCCGCCCAGCATGGCGCCCCATGGCTTCTTGGGTGCAGCGGCCGGAGCCGCTGCAGGCGGAGCAGCACGGTTTTGCTGCGCCGCACTCTGCTGCGGAGCCTGCTGGGTATTCTGAGCGGGAGCACGAGACGCTTCGCGTTGAGTGACGTTGCCCGACTGCTTGCCGAACGATGAGCCACCGCCCATGCGTTTTGCATCGGCCTGACCATGTGCCACCACCAGCATTGCCACCAAGGCAATTGACCAAAGTTTCTTCATCTCATCTCCCTTCTTATAGAAAGTCGCTACAAATCTGCGCACAGGGCGCATTTAACATTTGATTCCCACATGCAAGGCACAGACGCCTCCTGTCATGTTGTGATAGTCCACATGGCCAAAGCCGCATTGCTGCATCAGGGCCTTGAGCTCCTTCTGGCCTGGGTGCATGCGGATGGACTCCGCCAGATAGCGATAGCTTTCGGCATCGCCGGCAATCATCTTGCCCATGGTCGGCAAAATCTTGAACGAGTACCAGTCATAGACTTTCTCCAGCGGCTTGGCCACCTTGGAAAACTCCAGCACCAGCAGCTTGCCGCCGGGACGCAGCACGCGGTTCATTTCCTTGAGCGCTGCATCCTTGTGCGTCATATTGCGCAAGCCGAAGGCCACGCTGACCAGATCGAAATAGTTGTCGGGGAAGGGCAGCTTTTCAGCATCGCAGACCAGCGTGGGCAGGATCACGCCCTTGTCGGTCAAACGGTCACGCCCCACGCGCAGCATGGCTTCATTGATGTCGGTGTGCACCACCTGACCGCTGGCGCCCACCTTCTTGGAAAAAGCCAGGGACAGATCTCCTGTGCCGCCTGCGATATCCAGCGCCTTGTCGCCTTCCTTGAGGTTGGCCACCATCAGCGTGTAAGCCTTCCAGGCGCGGTGCAGACCGCCCGACATCACGTCGTTCATGACGTCGTACTTGGAAGCCACGGAGTCGAACACACCGCGTACGCGCGATGCCTTCTCGCTTTCATCAACAGTCTGGAATCCGAAGTGTGTGGAGCTCATAACAAAGAATGCTAAGCAGGCAGTGCTTGCGCGTACAGCGACAACCCCGTATGGCTACAGGCTTTGAAGCACTATGGTTTTTTGAAAGAATTCGCCTTGAGCGCTTATTTCACATGCGCTGCCAGCTATTGGAAATATAGCACCAGCCTCAATAACCCTGTACCGTACGCATGGGCTATGTGGCGTGTACGGGACGTTGCTGTCGGCTTTTGAGCCGACATGCAAGCCCCTGGGAGTCAAAGCTCAATGCACGCTGCAGCCATGACCGCCGGCGCCCTTCTCGGGCATGGGCGTGTCGCGCTCCATCCCGGCCTCTTCAAGGCGCTGCAGATATTGCTGCCACAGAGCATCCTGCTGGCTGCCCAGCTGGTAGAGGTATTCCCAGGTGTACAGACCGCTTTCGTGCCCATCGCTGAAGAAGGGCTTGATGGCGTAGTTGCCGACCGGCTCTATGGTGTTGATGCCCACATCGCGCTTGCCGGTCTGCAGCACTTCCTGGCCCGGGCCATGGCCTTGCACCTCGGCCGAGGGCGAGTACACGCGCAGCAACTCGAACGGGATGCGGAAAGTCTTGCCGTCCGAATAAGAAACCTCCAGCACGCGCGATGCGCCATGCACGGTCAATGACTGGGGGGTGGGAGTATTGGCTTGCAGTCCTGCCATGGTTCTCTCCTAATCAATGCATAAAAGGGCAGCCTCAAGCTGCCCTTTGAATCTCCCGACGGAGATGAAAAACATCACGCGGCCCAGAGGGCCAACGCCTTTTGCAGCACTCCATCCACCTGAGGCAGCTGGCGTGCGATCTCGGCTTCGCGCTCTTCATTGCGCTCGCGCTGGGCCGCAGCCCAGACGGAAGCGGGAAAGTGGCTGTCCCAGTCATAGCGCGCAATCACATGCCAGTGCAGATGCGCCACCATATTACCGAGAGCCGCCAGGTTGATCTTGGTTGGAGCCAGTTGCTCGCGCAGCACGCGCTCCACCAGGGCCACGGCATCCATGCAGACAATGCGATCCGCCGCGCTCAGATCCGAGAACTCGGCCGCATGCTCATTCCAGACCACGCGATAGAAGGCCGGAAAGCCTGCCTCCACGGCTCGAATCACACGCAGCTTGTCGCCGCGCCAGACCAGCGCACCGCCATCGGCAATGCACAGAGGACAATTTTCAACCAGCATCTGAAATCTCCATTGCAATGCTTCTCGATGTGACCCCAGCATAGGCCGGAGACACCGAGGCAGGACCGCCCCGGCCTCCCTTGGGAAAGGCGCGGAGCGACTCAGGGGGCATCACACCAGCACACGCTCGATACCGCCCTGGTTGGCGCGATTGACATACTCGGCCATCCAGTTCTCGCCCAGAATGTCGCGCGCCATCTCGACCACGATGTAGTCGGCTTCGAGCAGACCGTTGTTCAGATCGTTGCCATAGCGGCTCAGGCCTTGCAGGCAGCTGGGGCAGCTGGTCAGGATCTTGACGTTGTCCTGGGCGCCGAGCTGACCGTTGTCGCGCAGCGCGGCCTCGCCCTTGCGGATCTCCTCGGTCTTGCGGAAACGGATCTGCGTGGAGATATCGGGACGCGTCACGCCCAGCGTGCCGGATTCGCCGCAGCAGCGCTCGCTCTTGAGCACGTTGTCGCCCATCAAGGCCTTGACGGTCTTCATCGGGTCCTGCTGCTTCATGGGCGTATGGCAGGGGTCGTGGTACAGGTAAGCACCCTTGTTCTGCAGCGTGATGCCCTTTTCGAGCAGATATTCGTGGATGTCGATGATGCGGCAGCCGGGGAAGATCTTGTCGAACTGGTAGCCTTGCAACTGGTCATAGCAGGTGCCGCAGCTCACCACCACGGTCTTGATGTCCAGATAGTTGAGCGTGGTCGCCACACGGTGGAAGAGCACACGGTTGTCCGTGATCATCTTCTCGGCCTTGTCGAACTGGCCCGAACCGCGCTGGGGATAGCCGCAGCACAGATAACCGGGCGGCAACACGGTCTGCACGCCGGCATGCCAGAGCATGGCCTGCGTGGCCAGACCCACCTGACTGAACAGGCGCTCCGAGCCGCAGCCGGGGAAGTAGAACACTGCCTCGGTATCCGACTTGGTGGCCTGCGGGTCGCGGATGATGGGCACGTAATCCTTGTCTTCGATATCCAGCAAGGCGCGCGCCGTCTTGGTCGGCAGACCGCCGGGCAGCTTCTTGTTGATGAAGTGAATCACCTGCTCCTTGATGGGAGCCGTGCCCACGGATGCGGGCGGATGTGCGGTCTGCTTCTTGGCGACAGCCCCCAGCACGTCGGCCGCCAGGCGCTGGGCCTTGAAGCCCACGCCCACCATGGCCGTGCGCATGAACTTGATGGTGTCGGGGTTGGTGGCATTGAGCATGGCCATGGCCAGCTTGTTGCCGGGACGGAAGCTCTTTTTGTCCATCTTGCGCAGCAGATTGCGCATATTCATGGTCACGTCGCCAAAGTCGATCTTGACCGGGCAGGGGTTGAAGCACTTGTGGCAGACCGTGCAGTGGTCGGCCACATCCTCGAATTCCTGCCAGTGCTTGATGGAGACGCCACGGCGTGTCTGCTCTTCGTAGAGGAAGGCCTCCACCAGCAGCGAGGTAGCCAGGATCTTGTTGCGCGGCGAGTACAGCAGATTGGCGCGCGGCACATGGGTGGCGCACACGGGCTTGCACTTGCCGCAGCGCAGGCAGTCCTTGACGGAGTTGGCGATGGCGCCGATGTCCGACTGCTGCATGATGATGGATTCATAACCCATCAGGCCGAAACTGGGCGTGTAGGCATTGGTCAGATCGGCAAACATCAGCGACTCGCGCGGCGAGCGACCGTCGTGACTCTGGTGCGCCAGGGCATCCCACTCTTCGTTGCGGATCAGCTTGCCCTTGTTGAAGCGGCCTTCGGGGTCCACGCGCTTCTTGTAATCGGCAAACGGTGCCAGCTCGGCATCCGAGAGGAATTCCAGCTTGGTGATGCCGATGCCGTGCTCGCCCGAGATCACGCCGTCCAGACTGCGCGCCAGCTCCATGATGCGGGCCACGGCTTCGTGCGCGGTCTGCAGCATTTCATAGTCATCGGAGTTGACGGGGATGTTGGTGTGCACATTGCCGTCGCCAGCGTGCATGTGCAGGGCCACCCAGACACGGCCCTTGAGCACCGTCTGGTGAATCTCGTTGACGGACTCGCGCAGCGGCTGGAAGGCAGCGCCCGCGAAAATCTTGGACAGCGGCTCCTTGAGCTGGGTCTTCCAGCTCGCACGCAGGCGGTGATCCTGCAGCTCGGGGAACAGGGTGGCCACGCCGTCCAGCCAGCCCTGCCAGAGCTCGCGCACCTCGGCCACCAGCGCCAGGGCCTGCTGCACGCGGTCTTCCAGCAGTTCGGCACTGGGGATGTCGCCGGCATCGTCGCTCTTGCCCAGGGGCAGATCGGAGTGCTTGAAAAAGCCGCTCAGCTCGTCGCAGAGCTTGAGCTTGTTGCGCAGCGACAGCTCGATATTGATGCGCTCGATGCCATCGGTGTACTCGGCCATGCGCGGCAGCGGAATCACCACGTCTTCGTTGATCTTGAAGGCGTTGGTGTGGCGCGAGATCGCTGCCGTGCGCTTGCGGTCCAGCCAGAATTTCTTGCGCGCCTCGGCGCTGACGGCGGTAAAGCCCTCGCCGTTGCGAGAATTGGCGATGCGCACCACCTCGGCAGCCACGCGGGCCACTTCGTCGGCATCGTCACCGGCGATATCGCCCAGCAGCACCATCTTGGGCAGACGGCCGTTGCCCTTCTTGCTCTTGGTCGCGTAGCCCACGGCCTTGAGGTAGCGGTCGTCCAGGTGTTCAAGGCCGGCCAGCAGCACGCCCGAGCGCTTTTGCTCGGCGAACATATAGTCCTTGATCTCGACGATGGAGGGCACGGCATCCTTGGCATTGCCGAAGAATTCCATGCAAACGGTACGCGTATGCGCCGGCATGCGGTGCACAACCCAGCGCGCGCTGGTGATCAGGCCGTCCGTGCCTTCCTTCTGGATGCCGGGCAGGCCCGAGAGGAATTTGTCGGTCACGTCCTTGCCCAGGCCTTCCTTGCGGAAGGTGTGACCGGGGATGTCCAGGCGCTCGGTGCGCACATGGGTCTTGCCGTCCGCCTCGAAGTACTTCAGCTCGAAACAGGCCATCTCGGCATCATGGATCTTGCCGAGGTTGTGATCCAGGCGTGTGACCTCCAGCCACTGCGCATCGGGTGTGACCATGCGCCAGGACACCAGATTGTCCAGGGCAGTACCCCAGAGCACGGCCTTTTTGCCGCCCGCGTTCATGGCGATATTGCCGCCTATGCAGGAGGCCTCGATGGAGGTCGGGTCCACGGCGAACACAAAGCCGCCGCGCTCGGCCGCATCGGCCACACGCTGGGTCACCACACCGGCTTCGGAGTAGATGGTGGGAACTTCGTGATCCACGCCGGGAATCATGCGCATCTCGACTTCGGTCAGCGCTTCCAGCTTCTCGGTGTTGATGACCACCGAGCGCCAGGTCAAAGGTATGGCACCACCCGTGTATCCGGTACCGCCTCCTCGCGGAATGATGGTCAGACCGAGTTCGATGCAGCCCTTGACCAGACCGGCCATCTCGGCTTCGGTATCGGGCGTCAGCACGACAAACGGGTATTCGACGCGCCAGTCGGTCGCATCGGTCACATGGGCCACGCGCGACAGACCGTCGAACTTGATGTTGTCCTTGGCGGTATAGCGACGCAGCGTCTTCTGCGCGCGGCGGCGCAGTTGCTCGGCCTCGACAAAAGTGGCGTTGAATTCATGCACGGCGCGGTGGGCCGCTTCCACCAGCTGACCCACCAGCTGATCGCGCAGCGCATCCTCGTTGGGCTCGCGGCGCTTGTCGATCTCGGCCAGGCGATGCTCCAGCGCCTCGACCAGCGACTTGCGGCGGTCGGGGTTGTGGATCAGGTCGTCCTGAAGATAGGGATTGCGCTGCACAACCCAGATATCCCCCAGCACTTCGTAGAGCATGCGGGCGGATCGGCCGGTACGGCGTTCCTGACGCAGCTGATTGAGCACATCCCACATGGATGAGCCCAACAGACGAATCACAATCTCACGGTCAGAGAACGATGTGTAGTTATAGGGAATCTCGCGCAGTCGTGCGGGTTCGGCAGCCTGGGCCTGGAGGGCGGCAGCCAACGCAATCGGTACATTCATGGGGGTAGACCGTGTCGGGCGCCCTCTGTGTGGCGCCCCTAAGCCAGTGGGATGACGATTTTAAGCGACGGCGGCTCAGCCATGCTTTGCTATGGGTTCTGAGTGGCCAGCCCTGCTATCGCCAAAGCAGCAAGCCCCACCGGCATTTCCCCGGCGATTCGCTGAATGACAGTGCACAAAGGCGCTGCGAACCCGTTCACCGCTGCACGCAGCCAAAGGGTAGATGAATCTTTCATAGGCTATTTAGACAAAAATCATACATTTCCGAATCAAAAACAACTCAATACGAAAGACTACCAACAACAAACGAAATGCCGTTGACCTAGAATGGCGCAGCTTCGCGCACCATCAAATGTCACCGGATCGTCATACAAAGGCTTGTGACTGCGGGTTCTGCCCATGGTGCGGCGCGTTGCCCATGCAAACAATGACATCCATATGTCATACGGATGACTTAGTGTGCATCACCGCATATTTCGTCAACGATCGTTAGAGGAGCCTTCATGCAATTCAAGCAACTGGCCATGGCCGCCGCCGTCGCCGCTACTACTTTCTCGGCACAAGCCGTCACCGAAATCCAATGGTGGCACTCGATGACTGCCGTGAATAACGAGTGGGTCAATGACCTGGCCAAGCAGTTCAACGAAAGCCAGAAGGATTACAAGGTCGTGCCCACGTTCAAGGGCGTGTACGATGAATCCATGACGGCCGCGATTGCAGCCTTCCGCTCGGGCAACGCCCCTCACATCCTGCAGGTGTTTGAAGTGGGTACCGCCACCATGATGGCTTCCAAGGGTGCGACCGTTCCCGTGGGCAAGGTGATGCATGACGCCGGCGTCGCTTTCGATCCCAAGGCCTATATCCCCGCCGTGGCCGGTTACTACACGGCCCCCAACGGCCAGATGCTGAGCTTCCCCTTCAACAGCTCGACAACCATCTTCTACTACAACAAGGACGCCTTCAAGAAGGCCGGCCTGAACCCCGACGTCGCCCCCAAGACCTGGCCCGAAGTCTTTGCTGCCGCCAAGAAGCTCAAGGAAAGCGGCCACAGCTGCCCCATGACCCTGGCATGGCAAGGCTGGACCCAGCTGGAGTCCTTCTCCACCTGGCACAACGTGGAATTCGCCACCGAGCACAACGGTCTGAGCGCCAACGGCTACAAGGCGCGCATGAAGATCAACTCGCCTCTGCACGTCAAGCACATCGACAACCTGGCCGCAGCAGCCAAGGCCGGCGAGTTTGTCTACAAGGGCCGCGCCTCCACTTCCCAGGCTTCGTTCACCGCCGGTGAATGCGCCATGATCCAGACTTCGTCCGGCTTCTACGGCGATGTGGCCAAGAACGCCAAGTTCAACTACGCCCTGGCTCCCCTGCCCTACTATCCCGATGTCAAGGGCGCTCCCCAGAACACCGTGATCGGCGGCGCTTCGCTGTGGGTCATGGCAGGCAAGAAGGCCGAAGAGTACAAGGGCGTGGCCAAGTTCTTCGAGTTCCTGTCGCAGACCAAGGTGCAGGCCGCTTCGCACCAGCGCACCGGCTACCTGCCCGTGACCATGGCGGCCTATGACCTGACCGAAAAGTCCGGTTTCTACGCCAAGCACCCCGGCACCGACACCGCCGTGACGCAGATGATCCGCAAGGTGACCGACAACTCGCGCGGCATCCGTCTGGGCAACTACGTGCAGATCCGTACCATCGAGGACGAAGAACTCGAACAGGTGTGGGCTGGCAAGAAGACCGGCAAGCAGGCGCTGGACTCCATCGTGAGCCGCGGCAACGAACTGCTGGCTCGCTTCGAGCGCTCCTACAAACAGTAAACCCTCCAGGCACCCGCAAGGGTGCCGCCAAGGCCTGCGGGGCCTTCAAACAAGGCTCTGCACCCCCAAATACCCCGTTGACTGCACCCAGGCTCCGGCGGTTTTTTTATTTGTAACTCCTCATGGAAAAACGCGTTCTTTTCCGATCCAAGTGGCTTCCCTGGGTGCTGATCGCCCCCCAGCTACTGATCATCGGCATCTTCTTCTTCTGGCCCGCCGGTCAGGCTGTGCTCCAGTCATTCCAGATGGAAGACGCGTTCGGCATGAGTACCGAATGGGTTGGCCTGGACAACTTCCGTCAGTTGTTCGCCGACCCCACCTATCTGAATTCCTTCAAGCGCACAGCACTGTTCTCCGTGCTGGTGGCCGGCGTCGGCATTGCCGTTTCGCTGGCTCTGGCCATCTTTGCGGATCGCATCATCCGCTTTGCCATGGTCTACAAGACCTTGCTGATCATCCCCTACGCAGTGGCTCCCGTGATCGCAGGCGTGCTGTGGGTCTTCATGTTCTCGCCCTCCATCGGTGTGGTGACCCATTACATGGGCAAGCTGGGCTATGAATGGAACCATCTGATGAACGAAAACCAGGCCATGGCCCTGATCGTCATCACCTCGGTGTGGAAACAGATTTCCTACAACTTCCTGTTCTTCCTCGCCGGGCTGCAGTCCATTCCCAAGGCACTGATCGAAGCCGCATCCATCGACGGTGCCGGCCCATGGCGCCGCTTCTGGAACATCCAGCTGCCGCTGCTCTCGCCCACCACCTTCTTCCTGCTGGTGATCAACGTCGTCTACGCCTTCTTCGACACCTTCGGCATCATTGATGCAGCCACGCAGGGCGGCCCCGGCCAGTCCACATCGATTCTGGTCTACAAGGTCTACCAGGACGGCTTCAAGGCGCTGGACCTGGGCGGCTCCGCAGCCCAGTCCGTGATCCTGATGCTGATTGTTGTCGTGCTGACTGTGATCCAGTTCCGCTATGTTGAAAAGAAAGTGCAGTACTGATCATGGTCGATCGTAATCCCTGGCTTGCCTTCATCTCCCACGCCGTGCTGCTGCTGGGCGTGGCCATCGTGGCCTTTCCGCTGTATCTGGCGCTGGTCGCATCCACCCATACGGCGGACGCCATCGTGCAGTCCCCCATGCCGCTGCTGCCCGGCTCGCATATGTGGGAAAACTACCGCGAAGCCCTGCTCGGTTCGGGCAAGCTCGGCTCCAACACCAATGTCGTGCAGATGATGTGGGTGAGCTTTGTCGTGGCCATGGTCATCACCGTGGGCAAGATCGCCATCTCGCTGCTGTCGGCCTTTGCCATCGTCTACTTCCGCTTCCCGTTCAAGATGGTCTGCTTCTGGGCGATTTTCCTGACGCTGATGCTGCCCGTGGAAGTGCGTATCCTGCCCACCTACAAGGTCGTGGCCGAGCTGGGCATGCTCAACAGCTACGCCGGCCTGACCCTTCCCCTGATTGCTTCGGCAACCGCAACCTTCCTGTTCCGCCAGTTCTTCCTGACCGTGCCGGACGAGCTGGTGGAGGCCGCCCGCATCGACGGCGCCGGCGCCATGCGCTTTTTCAAGGACATCCTGGTGCCCTTGTCCAAGACCTCGATTGCCGCTCTGTTCGTGATCCAGTTCATCTACGGCTGGAACCAGTACCTGTGGCCGCTGCTGATGACCACCTCGGAAGACATGTACCCCGTGGTGATCGGCATCAAGCGCATGCTGGCCGGCGGTGAAGCCGCCGTGGACTGGAACATTGTGATGGCGACCGCCATTCTGGCCATGCTGCCCCCGACAGCCGTGGTGATGCTGATGCAAAAGTGGTTTGTCAAAGGCCTGGTGGATACCGAGAAATAAAGCTCGCCCCCACTGCCTCCACCACCTTCTTTTGACCCATTGAACGAATACCTGGAATACCTCTCATGGCATCCATCTCCCTGAAGAACATCGTCAAGCGCTACGGCTCCGGCAAGTCCGCCGTGCCCGTCATTCACGGCATCAACGTCGAAATCAACGACGGCGAATTCATCGTGCTGGTCGGCCCCTCGGGCTGCGGCAAGTCCACCCTGCTGCGCATGATTGCGGGCCTCGAAGAAATCACCGACGGCGACCTGCTGATCGGCAGCAACAAGGTCAACGACCTGGAGCCCGCCAAGCGCAATATCGCCATGGTGTTCCAGAACTACGCGCTCTACCCCCATATGAGCAACTACGAGAACATGGCCTACGGCCTGAAGCTCGCCAAGGTGCCCGAGGACGAGATCAAGCGCCGCGTGGACAAGGCTGCCAAGATTCTGGAGCTGAGCCATCTGCTGGACCGCAAGCCGCGCCAGCTCTCCGGCGGCCAGCGCCAGCGCGTGGCCATGGGCCGCGCCATCGTGCGCCAGCCCCAGGTCTTTCTGTTCGACGAACCCCTGTCCAATCTGGACGCCAAGCTGCGCGGCCAGACCCGCCTGGAAATCCAGAAGCTGCACGCCGAGCTGGGCATCACCAGCCTGTTCGTGACCCATGACCAGGTCGAGGCCATGACCCTGGCCCAGCGCATGGTGGTGATGAACGGTGGCAATGTGGAGCAGTTCGGCACGCCCGAAGAGGTCTATCACACGCCCGCCTCCACCTTTGTGGCGGGTTTCATCGGCTCTCCTCCCATGAACCTGCTCAAGCACTCGCCCAACGGCAAGCCCGGCATGATCCTGGGCATCCGTCCCGAGCATATCGACCTGGTGGAAGCCGGCGGCGTGGAGTTCAAGGTCCAGACCGTGGAACTGCTAGGCGCCGAACGCCTGCTCTACGGCAAGGTGGGCGACGAAGACGTCACCGTGCGCGTGGAAGAAGGCAAGCCCTATCCCAAGCCCGGTGAAACGGCCCGCATCTCGGCACGCGAAGACCGCCTGCACTGGTTCAACGCCGAAACCGGCAAACGCGTATAAATCAAAACACCCCCTGAGCGGCTTCGCCGCTTCCCCCTCTCTGGCGCGAGCGCCGGAGGGGGACGACACCCTCGGTGCGGGGCGGCGCGGCCGGCCCAGGCCCTTCCTCGGTATCTCCTGTTTGAATGCTGCCTGCTCCAGGCGCAGCGCCAAACTCGCAGAAAAGTGTTGAGCCGCAAACCTTTGTTGGATTGATCATGACTACTGCTTTGAAACCCTGGCCCTATCCCCGCTGGGTGGCCCACCGCGGCGCCGGCAAGCTGGCACCTGAGAACACCATGAGCGCCTTCCGTCTGGGCGCGCAACATGGCTACCGCTTTTTTGAATGCGATGCCAAGCTCAGCCAGGACGGCGTGCTGTTTCTGATGCATGACGCCACGCTGGAGCGCACCACCAACGGCCACGGCATTGGCGGCGCACTGAGCATGGGAGAGATCGCCCAGCTCGACGCTGGCAGCTGGCACTCGCGCGCCTATGCGGGCGAAGCCCTGCCCACGCTGGAGGCCCTGGCACGCTGGTGCCTGGCCAACCATCTGCACCTGAATGTGGAAATCAAGCCGACCCCGGGCCAGGAACTGGAAACCGGCCGCGCCTGCGGCGAGCTGATGCAGCGCATCTGGCCGCAAACCGAGGTACAGCCGCTGTTCACCTCGTTCAAGTCCGAATCGCTCAAGGGCGCCCGCGAGACCGCAGCCCATATTCCGCGCGGCCTGCTGGTGGACAAGCTGGCCGACGCCAGCGGCGACGCCGACCTGAAGCTGGCCCTGGAGCTGGACTGCAGCGCCATGGTGCTCAACCATGCGCTGTGGACACCCGAGCTGGTGGCCAAGGTGCATGGTGCAGGCCTCTACTGCAGCAGCTACACCGTCAACGACCAATGGGCGGCACAACGCCTGATCGACCTGGGCACGGACGGCATCATCACCGACCGCGTGGATATGTTCAGCCCTGCACAGACAGGCGATCAGCTGTAAATCAGTAGCTGCTTACGCAGATCTACCTTGAATTTCAGCATCAATCAATGCTGGATTCCTTTCAAATCAAGCGCAAACAGCTTCGATACCCATAGCAAAACAAAAGCCCGGCCACCCAAAGTGACCGGGCTTTTTTGCGTTCACCACCTCCAATACTGGCACTGACAAATCAGGGCAGCCGCGCAAGGGCCTCAGGGGGTGTCAATCCAGTTTCGTGCCCGAGGC
The DNA here is from genome assembly GCF_016772095.1 of Comamonas sp. NyZ500. NCBI lineage: Bacteria > Pseudomonadati > Pseudomonadota > Betaproteobacteria > Burkholderiales > Comamonadaceae > Comamonas > Comamonas sp. NyZ500. The sequence goes on from NZ_JAEIJE010000004.1 coordinate 72,952, forward strand.
CTTGACGGCTGCCGCCCAGCGCGGCGTCTCGCCGGCCAGGAACTTGCCGAAGGCTTCAGAGCCCAGGAAGGCCGGGTCGGCGCCCTGCTCCACCATGCGGCTCTTCACGTCGGGCATGTTCATCACCTGCTGGAAGGCATTGCTGAGCTTGGCCGTCACGTCCTTGGGCAGACCGGCAGGCGCGAGGAAGCCATAGAAGCCCACCACCTCGAAGCCCTTGAGGCCGGACTCGATGGCGGTCGGCACCTCGGGCAGCGCGGGGTTGCGCTCCTTGCTGGTCACGGCCAGAGCGCGCACCTTGCCCTGCTTGTGATAGGCCGCAGCCTGAGGAATGCTCTCGGCCATGAACTGCACCTGGCCGCCGATCAGATCGGTGAACGCAGGCGCACTGCCCTTGTAGGGAATGTGCACCAGATCCACGCCTGCGGCGCTCTTGAACATCTCGGGCACCAGATGGCTGATGCCGCCGTTGCCGGCCGAGCCGAAGTTGATCTTGCCGGGGTTGGCCTTGGCATAGCTCGTGAACTCGGTCAGCGTCTTGGCCGGCACCTTGTTGTTGACCAGCAGCGCCAGCGGCTGCATGGCGGTGCGGGCAATCGGCGTGAAATCCTTGAGCGTGTTGTAGGGCAGCTTGCTGTAGAGCGCAGGGTTGATGACCATCACGCCGGTATTGGCCAGCATCAGCGTGTAGCCGTCGGCGGGCGAGCGCATCACGTCCTGCGCCCCCACCGAGCCGCCCGCTCCGGGCTTGTAATCCACCACCAGCGGCTGACCGAGCACGCCTTGCAGCTTGTCGGTCAGCAGACGGGCATGCTGGTCCAGCGGGCCGCCGGCAGGAAAGCCCAGCACGATGCGAATCGGCTTGGTGGGAAAGGCGTCCTGAGCCTGTGCGCCCGCGGACAAAAGCAGGCCTGCACCAGCCATCAGGCCGGCCAGTATGTTCATTGAAGTCTTGTTCATTGTTGTCTCCTTGGTTTTAGAAATCACCGGCCGCACAAAGCGCTGTCCGGGCAGGCTGATCTGGCAGCCAGCCTGCGCTGGATCGCTGCATTCGAGCCATGATTTGAACCATGGCGAGAGCCGGCCGGCATAAAAAAGCGCTTCTCGAGGGAAGCGCTTGGGTACCTGAGTGCAAAGCGGCAATCAGCGCTTGGGTTGCCAGGCCAGCGCCTTGTTCTGCTGCTCGGCTACCTGGGCAATGCTGAGCTTGTTGGCCGCTTCATCGCGGCGCTTGGCGGCATCGCCGCCCAGCTCCATGGCCGCCAGGTTGTACCAGAAGTAGGCCCTGGCATTGTCACGCGGCACGCCCTGACCCTGTGCATAGACCATGCCCAGGTTGTACTGGGCAGCGGCATCGCCCTGCTCGGCCGCACGCTGATACCACTGCACGGCCTTGCCGTAGTCGCGCGCAGCGCCCTGGCCTTCGGCGTACATCACGCCCAGGCGGTTCTGCGCACCGGAATGGCCTTGCTCGGCTGCCGCGGCATACCACTTCATCGCCTGAGCGGGGCTGGCGGCACTGCCCTGGCCATCGGCATACAGACGCGCCAGGTTGAACTGGGCCGAGGCATCGCCCTTGTCGGCCGCGCGGCGGAACCACTGCATGGCCGTCGCATAGTTCTGCGCAACGCCACGGCCTTCGGCGTACAGCGTACCCACGTTGTTGATGGCGGCAGCATGGCCTTGCTCAGCCGCCTTCTGATACCACTGCAGGGCCGTGCCGTAGTTCTGGGGCGTGCCCAGGCCTTCGGCATAGATGGTGCCCAGGTTGTACTGGGCATCGGCATGATTCTGGTCAGCCGCGCGCTGGAACCATTGCGCCGCATAGGCAGGGCTTTGCTCCACACCCAGACCGTAGAGATAGAGACGACCCAGATGGTTCTGGCCGTCGGCATTCCATTGCTCGGCGCTCTTCTGGAACCAGGAAGCCGCCAGCTTGTAGTCGCGCGGGACACCCACGCCATCCATATACATGCGGCCCAGGCTGTTCTGGGCCCTGGCATCGCCCTGCTCGGCAGCGCGCTGCAGCCACTGAGCGGCCTGCACGGGGTCCAGCTTCACGCCCACGCCGTCGGACAGCATGGAGCCCAGCTGGTTCTGCGCTTCCGCATGGCCTTGATCGGCCGCTTTCTTGAACCAGTCGGCAGCCGTCATGTAGTTCACGGCCACGCCATTGCCTTTGAGGTAGCGCTGGCCCAGCTCGAACTGGGCCGTCACATGGCCTTGAGCGGCAGATTTTTCCAGCCACTGGGCTGCGGTGCTGAAGCTCTGGGGCACGCCCAGACCTTCCTGATAGAGGTGGGACAGGTTGTACTGGGCCACGGCATTGCTCTGCTGCGCCGCGCGACCATACCACTGGGCGGCCTCTCGGTAGTTCTGCGGCAGGCCCTGGCCGTTGGCATACAGCGCCCCCAGGCTGTTCTGGGCACCCGCATGTCCCTGAGCTGCGGCCTTGCGGAACCATTGCGCGGCCGTGGCGGCATTCTGGGGCACGCCCTGTCCATGCACATACATTTCGCCCAGTTGGTTCTGCGCCTTGGCATCGCCGCGCTCGGCAGCCTGCAGCGGACCGGCCGTGGAGGCCACGCGTGTGTCGGCAATCGGCAGCGGACCGTATTGCAGACGGCTGAATTCAAACTGGGGACCCGATGTGGCGGCTCTGGAATCGCGCAAAAAATTCATGCGACCTTCCGCACCGGTTTGCGCGGATGCGCTCTGGGCAAAGGCCGCCAGACTCGACATGACCAGCGCTGCGATGGGAGTGAACTTCATTCCGGTACGATTCCTAGACGCTTGTTGTTACATCAGACATACGATGACACCAACCTGCGAGCGTAACTGATTCTGATAGCAGCTTCGATAAGGAATCCCTCAATCGCGGCATCCTAGCCACAGTTTTTTTGACATTTGACCGTGACATGAAAAAGCCCGGCAAAGCCGGGCCTGGAGCGATGGACGGGTTTCAGCCTCTGATCATCTGCTGGCGCACATAGTCCGCCAGCACCTGCATGAGCCCGGCAAAATGCCTGCGCAGCGGCTCGAAGCCGGCATTCGGTTCGCGCGTGTCCTCATCCATATAGACGGGGCGACGGATCTCGATCTGCATGGAGTGGCGATTGAGCTGCGGCTGGCCTATGCGCCCGATCAACTCCACGCCCTTGTAGGGCTCGTTATAGGCCACGCTGTAACCGAAGCCCTTGAGCGTATCGCCCACCAGATGGATGAACTCGGGCGCACAGGTCGTGCCGTCGCGGTCGCCCAGCACGAAGTCGGCCAGCGGCGGCGCATCGCTGCGCCCCAGTCGCTGGTACACATCGTTGGGCATGGAGTGCAGGTTCAGGTGCCACACGGCTCCGAAGCGCGCCACGCTGTCGTCAATGGCCTGCGCCAGCGCCGCGTGATAGGGGCGCCAGTAGCGCTCGATACGGTGCTGCACTTCGGCCACGGTGCGCTTGCGCTCATACAAAGAAGTGGCCACGCCGGCCTTGCTGATGCGCTGCCAGATCAGGCCCAGCCCCTGCTGGGTCTTGATGCTGGGCGACAGCGGCACCGGCCACTCGCCCTCGATCTGCGCAGGGTCCAGGTCGGACTCGTTGCGATTGGGGTCGACATAGGTGCGCGGAAAAGTCGCTTCCAGCAATGTAGCTCCGAACTCGGGCCAGCGGTCCCAGAGCGCGGCCACATGCGTGTCCTCGCCGCGACGCAGCAGACTCATGGGCACGACGGTGCCGAAGTCCTCGGGGTAGGCCGTGCCGCTGTGTGGCGAGTCGCAGACTATGGGCAGAACCTCGCCCCGGGCCGGGTGCACCAACACCGGCTCGGCCGGTCTGGCTTGCAGAAAATCAGGCACAGACATTGAAGCCTTTATCAGTCCAGCTTGATATTGGCGCGCTTGGCCACGGCCGTGTAGCGCTCGATCGCAGTCTTGATCTGCTTGGCAAACTGCTCGGGCGTGTTGCCCATGGACTCGCCGGAGATGGACTTCTGCTTTTCCAGATAGTCGGGCGAAGCCATGACCTTGTGCGCCGCAGCATTGAGCTTGTCGATGATGGGCTTGGGTGTGCCCGCAGGCGCCACCAGGCCAAACCAGCCGCCGTCGCCCATCTGGGGGTAGCCCAGCTCGGTATAGGTGGGCACATCGGGCAGCACATCGCTGCGCTTGAGGGCCAGGACGGCCAGGGGACGCAGCTGGCCGGCCTTGATATGCGGCAGGGTCGAGGGCAGGTTGTCCGTCATGGCATTGACCTGTCCGCCCAGCGCATCGGTAATCGCCTGGCCCGCTCCCTTGTAGGGAATGTGCAGCAACTGGATACCAGCCAGATTCATGAAGTTCTCGATATTGGCATGACCCAGGGAACCCGTGCCCGGCGAGGCAAAGGTGTACTTGTCGGGGTTGGCCTTGGCCAGCGCGATGAATTCCTTCATGGTCTTGGCAGGCACGCTGGCGTTCACGACGAAGACGCTGGGCACGCTCATCACATTGGTGATGGGAGCAAAGTCCTTGATCGCGTCATAGGGAAGCTTGCGGAAGATGGCCGGATTGGAGCCATGGGTGGACACCGTGGCCATGCCGATGGTGTAGCCGTCGGGAGCGGCCTTGGCGATTTCCGAAGCGCCGATGGAGCCGCCCGCGCCGCCCTTGTTGTCCACCACCACGGACTTGCCGAGCACCGTGCTCATTTTCTCGGCCAGCAGGCGCGCCACCATATCGGTGGACCCGCCAGCGCCAAAGGGCACAACTAGGCGGATGGGGCGATTGGGATAGTCCGCTGCGGCATTGGCAGCGAACGCAGGGGACAGCGCGGCTGCCGCTGCGCAGGCGGCAATGGACGACAGAACGGTACGACGAATGGCCATGCGGCTTCTCCTTGGATCTCTTGAAAGACTGGTTATGGGCCGGTTCAGAGCGTTTCACCGGACGCTCCGACCTTTGTTTCATTCTGTGCCCCAGGCCGCATGGCGAAAAGCGACAAGACGGCACGCAAGTATTACCAACCGTCATAATCCAAACCCTCATGCGCATGCACTCTCCGTCACTGTCCGAACTTCACGCCTTTGCCGCGGCCGCCCGCCTGGGCAGTTACTCGCTCGCTGCGCAGGAGCTGTATGTGACGCAGGGCGGCATCAGCCGGGCCATTGCCAGGCTTGAGGAACATCTGGGCTTTGCCCTGTTCGAGCGCCTGGGCAGACGCAACGCGCTCACCGCGGCAGGACAGGACTATCTGCAGGCGATAGAGCCTGCCGTGATGGCGATAGAGGCCGCGTCGGCCGCCGCCCGCAGGCGCCGCCACGGACCGCAGCTGCGCCTGTCGGTCATTCCCACGCTGTTCAGCCACTGGCTGATTCCGCGCCTGCCCGACTTCAACCGCCGTTATCCGCAAATCATGCTTTCCTTCGCGCCCTACCGGCGCGACGATCCGCTCAATGCGCCTGAGATCGATGCCTGGATTCGCGTCGGCAGCCAGCACTGGCCGGCAGGCGTGGAGGCCGAGTATGTGATCGGCCGCGACCTCATTCCCATATGCCACCCGCGCGAGCTGCAGGGACCGAACCCCATCCGCAGCGAGCAGGATCTGCTGAACCGCCCGCTGCTGTTTCATACCAACTACCCTGGCAACTGGGCCAGCTGGATGCAGGCCCGGGGCATGAGCCAGTCCTGCCCCGCCCCGGTTGCGGACTTCGAGACCGTGGCCCTGCTGGTGCAGGCCGTGGCCGCGGGCATGGGTGTGGCCATGGTACAGCGCTGCCTGGTGGAGGAGGATCTGGCATCGGGACGCGTGGCTCTGGCACTGAATGCGCCGGTGCATATCGAGCGCGGCTACTTTCTGTGCCAGCAAGGCAGCCGCCCCCCCACGGAGGCCTTGAAGCAGTTTCGCAGCTGGATACTGGAGCAGGCCGAGCCCAGGGCCGTCAGCGACTGAGGCCTGGCCAGACACTGGCGCGAATACAACAGGCTCTCTTGAGTCAGATCAAGATTTCACGCAAAACAGCTTTCCGGCCGGTACGCCAATCAGCGCCAGGCTCTGGAAAGCACCCACTGGCAGCAGGCACTTGTGCAGACCAGTGCGGCATAAGCGAGCATCTTGCCGTCGCGTGAAAACAGCCAGAGACTGAGCAGCAAAACCGCTACACCCAATATGAAATTAATAGCTACCTGCGCAATAAAGGATTGGGCTCCAGCCTTGTTTTGCTTTAAAAAGCGAGCACAGATTGCCAGGCCCAGAGCGAGAAAAAACGCAGGGGCGAGGAAGTTGAGTAAATGATTAACGCTCGCAACAAAATCCATGGCAACAATCGATTCCAAGGCTTTGAGCCCGGGGGGTGCCCAATTCGGTACTAAATTTTATAATCCCCTGTTATGGCAGTCTGGGCTTTAGGTATCAATCACCACACGGCTCCGCTCGATATGCGGGGCCGTTTTGCGTTCGCGCTCGATCAGATCGCGCCGACGCTGCAAGGCCTGCGCGCATCCCTGTCCCACGCTGGCCGGGCTCACAGCGCCGTGGAAACCGCCATCCTCTCCACCTGCAACCGCACCGAGATCTACTGCGCTGCCGACGCCCCCGCCATGGATCACACCATGCACTGGCTGGCCAACAGCGGCGGCGTGGCGCCTGAGTTGCTGCGCCAGCACTCGTATCTGCTGCAGGATGGCTCGGTCGCCCGCCACGCCTTCCGCGTGGCCTCGGGGCTGGACTCCATGGTGCTGGGCGAGGCTCAGATCCTCGGCCAGATGAAGAACGCCGTGCGCGCGGCCGAGACTGCGGGTGCCCTGGGCACCACGCTCAACCAATTGTTCCAGCGCAGCTTTGCCGTGGCCAAGGAAGTGCGCAGCTCCACCGAGATCGGTGCGCACAGCATCTCCATGGCTGCCGCTGCCGTGCGCCTGGCCGGCCAGCTGTTCGAAGACCTCAGCAAGATTCGCGTGCTCTTCGTGGGCGCGGGCGAGATGATCGAGCTGGTCTCCACCCACTTCGCTGCCCGCAACCCCAGGCAGATCACCATCGCCAACCGCACCATGGAGCGCGGCGAAAAGCTCGCCGCCCAGTTCGGCGCCGGCACCATGCGTCTGGCCGACCTGCCCGAGCATCTGCACGAGTACGACGCCATCATCAGCTGCACGGCATCCACCCTGCCCATCATCGGCCTGGGTGCCGTGGAGTCGGCCCTCAAGAAGCGCAAGCGCCGCCCCATCTTCATGGTCGATCTGGCCGTGCCGCGCGATATCGAATCCGAGGTCAAAGACCTCAACGACGTCTACCTCTATACCGTGGACGATCTGGCAACCGTCGTGCGTACCGGTCAGGCCCAGCGCCAGGCCGCCGTGCAACAGGCCGAAGTCATCATCGACACCGGCGTGCAGAGCTTTATGCAGTGGATGGACCAGCGCAATCCCGTGGGTGGCGCGGTCTCGCTGATCCAGCAGGTCAATGCCCAGGCCGACGAATGGCGTGCGCTGGAAATTGCCCGCGCCAAAAAGCTGCTGGCCAAGGGCGAAGACATCGATACCGTGCTGGAAGCGCTCTCGCGCGGCCTCACACAGAAAATGCTGCACGGCACCATGGCCGAGCTGCACAAGGGCGACGCCGAAGAGCGCGCCCAGACGGCGGACACCGTCTCCCGCCTGTTCCTGCGCGCCAGCCGCAACCCCAGCAAGCTTTAGCGACGCTCGCCCGCTTGATCGCTGCCGTCCTCGCGCAGCGCAAGGCCCGACCGTGGCCGGCCCTCCCTCTTCCCTGACTCCACAAAGGTGAGCCCCTTCACCTTTCCCAAGCCCTCGGTACCCCCTATGCAAGACTTTTTGCGCAACCAGCTCGAACGCTATGCCCAACGCCTGCAGGAGCTGGATTTTCTGCTCTCGCGCGAAGACATCATGGGCGACATGAAGCAGTACCGCACCATCTCGCGCGAACATGCCGATGTGACGGCCATTGCCAGTCGCTACATGCGCTACCTGCAGACCGAAGCCGACATCGCCGCCGCGCGTGAAATGCTGGACGACCCCGACATGGCCGAAATGGCTCAGGAAGAGATCGGCAGCGGCGAGGCCGAGTTGATCAAGCTCGAGGACGAACTGCAGCGCCTGCTGCTGCCCAAGGACCCCGACGATGCGCGCCCCGCCTTTGTCGAAATCCGCGCCGGCACGGGCGGCGACGAATCGGCCCTGTTTGCCGGCGACCTGACCCGCATGTACACCCGCTACGCCGCCAATGTGGGCTGGAAGGTGGAGGTGATGAGCGCCAGCGAAAACGAAATCGGCGGCTACAAGGAAGTGGTGCTGCGCATCGAGGGCGACAATGTGTACGGCGCGCTGCGCTTCGAGTCGGGTGGTCACCGCGTGCAGCGTGTGCCTGCCACCGAAACCCAGGGACGCATCCACACCAGCGCCTGCACCGTGGCCGTGATGCCCGAGCCCGACGAGGCCGAGGCCATCACGCTCAATCCCGCCGATCTGCGCATCGACACCTTTCGCGCCAGCGGTGCCGGCGGCCAGCACATCAACAAGACCGACTCCGCCGTGCGCGTGGTCCACCTGCCCACGGGCATCGTGGCCGAATGCCAGGACGGCCGCAGCCAGCACAGCAACAAGGCCAAGGCCCTGCAGGTGCTGCAGGCCCGCATCCAGGAAAAGGAACGCAGCGAGCGGGCCGCCAAGGAAGCCGCCATGCGCAAGGGCCTGATCGGCTCGGGCGACCGCAGCGACCGCATCCGCACCTACAACTTTCCCCAGGGCCGCCTCACCGACCACCGCATCAACCTCACGCTGTACAAGCTGCTGGCCGTGATGGAAGGCGATCTGGGCGACGTGATCCAGGCCCTGCAACATGCACGCGAGGCCGAGTTGCTGGCGGAGCTGGCAGCTTCCTGAGTCTGCAGGCACCGGCAGGCTGCAGCCGGCTCGAGCCGGGTCCGTTCGAACGCTTCGCCAGAAATGGGAACAATTTCAAGATGACACAGCGCTTTTTGCCGGTTCTGGTTTCTGCTCTGCTATCCGGCCTGTTGTTCACATCGACCACCGCCCAGGCTCAGGCCTTGCGCAAGCCATCGGCCTATGACTCGGGTGCGGGGCGCCCGGTCGACGCCAGCGGCAACCGCAACGCTCCAGCCAGCCTGCCGGCCCTAACCAGCCGCGCCGATTTCGATCGCGTGGCCCGCATCTTCGATCCGGTCAGCGCCATGCCCCATGTGCTGTTTGTGATCGACCGCCAAAGCAAGAGCACGCCGCTGCATTTCATCAACACGCCGCGTTACGCGTTTCACGAAGATTTTCTGCGCGCCAAAAGCCTGCTACAGGGCGGCAAGCCAGAGCTCAACCGCAATTACCGCGAGCCGGGCCGTCGCTTCATTCTCGGCACGCTGAGCTGGCAACCCGTGCTCAAGGACTACAGCTACGAGTTCTGGGAAGGCGACCAGCTCACGCCCGAGCTGCTGCAGACCACGGCGGCTGCGCTGAAAACCGGCTTCTTCGCCCCTGTGCGCTTCAAGGCCAACTCCACGCAGCAGGAAGCCGTGGCCCAGCAGGCCGGTGTTGCAGCGGTCACCCAGGCCCAGTTGCTGGGAGCCCAGACCTATCTGCCGCTGAACCAGGGCCAGGCCGTGGGCCGGCTGCGCATCCTGAACCAGGCCGAAGCCGTGAATGACCTCCAGCCCAGGGACATCGTGCTGTTGCGTGAAGTACCCATCAGCCTGCCGCCCGTGGCCGGCGTGGTGACGGAGCGCCCCTCCACGGTACTGTCCCATGTCAATCTGCTGGCGCGCGGCTGGGGCATACCCAATGCCTATGTGCAAAAAGCCGCCGAGCAATACGCGAACTTCAACGGCCGCTGGGTGCATATCGACGTACAGCCCGCCAGCTTTGTGCTGCGCGCCGCCACGGCTGCCGAACAGCAGAGCGCGGAACAGCAGGCACTGCACCAGCCCGCCAAGGGCAACAAGGTCTTGCTGCAGCCCGATCTGCGTCGCGGCGAACTAGTGCCCCTGGCCGGCCTGCGCAGCGCGGATCGCCGCCGCTGCGGTGCCAAGGCCGCCAATCTGGGTGAGATCCAGTCCGCCCGCCTGGCAGACGTCAGCGTGCCCGATGGCTTTTGCATTCCGTTTGCCGCCTATGCTGACTTCATGCGCGCCAACGGCTTGACCGAGCGCATTGCCCGCATGCGACAGCAGCCCGGTTTTGCGACGGATGCAGGCCTTCGAAAGCAGGCCCTGTCCGCGCTGCAGGCCGAAATCGAGCAATGGCCTGTCAGCCCGGCCGCGGCCGATGGCTGGGCACAGCGCTGGTCCGGCCAGCTGGGCAGCCAGGGCGTGTTCGTACGCAGCTCTTCCAGCTCCGAGGACCTGCCCAACTTCAGCGGAGCAGGCCTCTACACCACCGTGCCCAATGTGCGCAGCGGCACGGATCTGGCCGCCGCCGTGCGCAAGGTCTGGGCCTCGGTCTACAACTTCGAGGCCTGGGAAGCCAGACAGGCAGCGGGCATAGACGACGCGCAGGTGATGATGTCGGTGTTTGTGCAAAAAGCCGTGGACTCCTCCGCATCGGGCGTGATGATCACCCGCGACCCCTTCGACGCCTCGCACCGCTACATGAGCTATATCGCCGCCAAGCGCGGCATAGGCATCCGCGTGGTCGAGGGCCGGCGGGTCGCAGAGCAAATCCTCTACTCCAGCCGCAGCAAGGCCGTGCAGGTGCTCAACCGTTCCCAGGACGATGTGGCGCTGCAGCTGGACACCAGGGGCGGCGTGCGCGAAGTGGCGGTGACTGCCGGCCGCGCCGTGCTCAGCGACGCACTGGTGCAGCGACTGGCCCGCGCAGGAGCCGGCATCAAGCAACGCTTTGGCGGCAAGGACCAGGACATCGAGTGGGCCATGCAGGGCGATCAACTCATCATCCTGCAGTCGCGCCCCTTCATCTCGGCGCCCGGACGTTAAGAATCCGCCATGCTGAATTTCGAGTCACCTGTCGTCATTGAGCTGCTGCAAGCCCGGGGCTGGACCCCGCAGCGAGAGGTCGCCATACCCGCGCTTATCCAGAGCGCTCTGGACCAACAGCCCGCTCTGGCCTGCCACCCCGCCGTGGCTGCGCTGCAGAACCTGGCGGGCTTGCACATAGGCCAGGTGGGCAAGGGACGGGAATGCGCCAGCAGCGATATAGAGTTTGACTGGCTCGAAGCGCATTTCACCGGCCAAGATGCTGACGACGCCCTGCTCTCCTGGGAACAGCGCCTGAACACCCGGCTGATGGCAGTTGCCGACGTTCACCATGCCCACGGCCAGCTGCTGATGGCCGGCGATGGACGCTGCTTTTCCTGGTCTTTTGTAGGCATGAGCTTCGAGGGCGAGAATCTTCAGCAGGCGCTGGAGCATCTGTTGCTGGGAATACGTTCGCGCCCCATGCTGGAGCCCGGCCAGTCGTCGACCCAGCTGTACGGCACGCTCTACAAGGCGGGCGACCCCGAGATATACCGCTACTGAATTTCTGAAGAAGATCGCCACCGGCCAAGCCATGACCGAACCCTCGCCCCCCACTTTCTCCGTCGCTCAAGCCCTGCAGCAAGCCGCCCGCCAAGGCCTGGCGCGTGTCGATGCACAGATGCTGCTGCTGCACTTGATGCAGCAGCCAGCGCATGCCCGCGCCTGGCTCATCACGCATGACTGCGATGCCCTGAGTCAGGAGCAGCAGCAACGCTGGGACCAGCTGTGCGCCCTGCGCCAGCAGGGCGCGCCCGTGGCCTATCTGACCGGCAGCAAGGAGTTCTACGGCCTGGATCTGGCCGTGGACAGCAGGGTGCTGGACCCGCGCCCCGATACCGAGACCCTGGTGGACTGGGCGCTGGAACTGCTGCCCGAAGGCGCCGCCCACCGCGTCGTGGATCTGGGCACCGGCAGCGGTGCCATTGCCCTGGCTCTGCAAAGCCAGCGCCCCTCAACCCGGGTCATCGCCGTGGACGCCAGCGCCGATGCCCTGGCTGTGGCAAGCAGCAATGCCGCCCGACTCCAACTGCCCGTGCAGTTCGCCCATGGCAGCTGGCTGGAGCCTCTGGACGGGCTGGAACCCGTCGATCTGATCGTCAGCAATCCGCCCTATATCCGCGCCGACGACCCACACCTGGCGGCGCTGACCCACGAACCGCTGTCGGCCCTGGCCAGCGGCGCGGACGGGCTGGAGGACATACGCAGCATCATCGACCAGGCCCCGGCACACCTGAAGGCTGGTGGCTGGCTGCTTTTCGAGCATGGCTGGGATCAGGCCGAAGACGTGGCGCAGCTCATGCAGGCGGCCGGCTTCGAGCAGGTCCAGCACCGCCACGACCTGGCCGGCATTGCACGCTGCACGGGCGGTTGCCGGAGCGGCAAGGCTTGATTTCCAGACCTTCACCCCAAAATATCCTGTCAGCAAGATTTCCTCACAGCATCGCATTCCTTGCGGTCGGTGAAATAATTGCAGACATCGCGGCTGGTACCGCCATTTCCAAAATCCGGAGCCCACTATGAGCAACACTCAACAACGCATCGACGACCTGGTCAAGAACAACGACATCCTGCTGTTCATGAAGGGCAACGCCAGCTTCCCCCAGTGCGGCTTCTCCGGCCGTGCCATCCAGATCCTCAAGGCCTGCGGCGTGGATGCCAAGTCCATCGCCACCGTGAACGTGCTGGAAGACCAGGAAATCCGCCAGGGCATCAAGGACTACAGCCAGTGGCCCACGATCCCCCAGCTCTACATCAAGGGCGAATTCATCGGTGGCTCGGACATCATGATGGAGATGTACGAATCGGGCGAGCTGCAGCAAGTGCTGGCCGCCAAGTAAGCCCAACCCCGTCTGCAAGCCACCGGCACCCCGGTGGCTTTTTTCATGCCGCCCCCCAAACCTGTTCCCCCTCACCACTGCTGCATCCATATCGATGGCAGTGCCCTGCCCAACCCCGGCCCCATGAGCCTGGGCGTGTTGCTGCAGCTGCCCGATGGCAGCCGCCATACGCTGTCGCAGGATCTGCACCGCAGCGGCTGCAACAACGAAGCCGAGCTGCGCGCGCTGATGGCCGCCCTGAAGCTGGCACGCGATCTCGGCACGCGCAGCCTGACCGTGCGCACCGACTCCCAGGTGCTGCTGGAGCAGCTCGGCCCGCCCACGGCCAAGCCGGCTCGGCCCATCGCCCGACTCGCCCCGCTGTTCGAGGCCGCCCGCGCACAGATGCAGGACTTTGACGAGCTGGTGCTGCAATGGGTGCCCAGACACCGCAATACCGAGGCCGATGCGCTGGCACGCATGGCCCGTTCGGCAGCCGCGCTTCAGCCCTGAAGCCAGTACAGCTGCCTGCCGCAGGCTTTATGTGGTCGAATAGAGACTCCTTGATAACCGGCCGCAGGCACTGCCAGGTGCCGCAGCAGCCCTGCCTATGAGTGTGTCCCAAAGCCTTGCGGTGATTGTTCTGCTGATTCTGCTCAGCGCCTTTTTCTCTGTGGCGGAGATTTCTCTGGCCGCCTCGCGCCGCCTGCGCCTGCGCCAGATGGCCGACGACGGCAACGAGGGAGCCGAACATGCGCTGCGCGTACAGGAGCAGCCGGGCGAATATTTCACCGTGGTGCAAGTGGGACAGAATGCCGTCGCCATCCTTGGCGGCATCGTCGGCGAGGGTGCGTTCAGCCCCGCACTGACCGAGTTCTTCTCGATCTGGTTCTCGCCCAGCCTCTCGGCGACGCTCGGCTTCCTGCTCTCGTTTTTCATAGTCACCTCGGCCTTCATCCTGCTGGCCGACCTGCTGCCGCGCCGCATCAGCATGAACGAGCCCGAGCGCTATGTGGTGCGCGTGCTCGCCCCCATGCGCTGGTTTGTGGTGATCTTCAAGCCCATCATCTGGTTCTACAACCTAGCGACCGACACCTTGTTTCGCCTGCTGGGCCTGCCCGCGACGCGCGACGAGCGCATCACCAGCGACGACATCCTGGCCATGACCGAAGCAGGCACCAAGGCCGGCGTGCTGGCCGCCCGCGAGCAACAGGTGATTGCCAATGTCTTCGAGCTGGACTCGCGCACCGTGGCCTCTGCCATGACCCAGCGCGACAGCGTGGCCTTCTTCTACCGCGACGACAGCGACGCCATCATCCGCGCCCGCATTGCCGAGGAGCCCTTTTCCACCTACCCGGTCTGCGACGGCGATATCGACCATGTGATCGGCTATGTGGACGCCAAGGACCTGTTCCAGCGCGCGCTCAACAACCAGCCACTGTCGCTCAGCGACGACAGCCTGATCCGCAAGGTGCTCATCGTGCCCGACCGCCTGACGCTGGCCGAGGTGCTGGAGCAGTTCCGCATGGTGCACGAGGACTTTGCCGTCATCGTCAACGAATACAGCCTGGTCGTGGGTGTGGTGACGCTCAACGACGTGATGAGCACGGTGATGGGCGATCTGGTCGGCCCGGCCGACGAGGAGCAGATCATCCGCCGCGACGAGCATTCCTGGCTGATCGACGGCATCACGCCCATCGAGGACGTGATGCGCGTGCTGCATCTGGACGATATGCCGCATGACGACGAGTACGAAACGCTGGCCGGCTTTCTCATGGTCATGCTGCGCCGCGTGCCGCGCCGCACCGATACCGTCACCTGGGGCGGCTTCAAGTTCGAGGTGCTGGACGTGGACAGCTATCGCATCGACCAGGTCATGGTGACCCATCTGCCCGAGCCCGCGGCCGAATCTGCCGCACCTTCGGCGGCCGCAGCGGCCAAGGTGCAGGGCAGCGCTGCCCAGTCCCAGGCTGGCAAGAGCACCCACTCCTGAATCAGGAGCTTCTTGCACTCATCTCCAAAGGACTTCAGGTTCTTTTCTTGCTGAAATCAATGAAAAGAGAGCGCCAGGCGCTCTCTTTTTTTCTGTATATCGCCACGGCATCAGACCGGCTGCGGCTCTTCCACCAGCCAGCGCCGCTGGGCGCCGAACACGGCATTCGGATACTGGGGCTGGCCCCGGCTTCCGTTGTAGCGGCCCAGTGCCATATAGGCATCGCCTTTTTCGCGGTCCATGTAGTGGCGCAGGATCACGCAGCCGAAGCGCAGATTGGTCTGCATGTGGAACAGCTTGCCGATATCGCCGTCACCGATCAGCCGCATCCAGAACGGCATGATCTGCATATAGCCACGCGCGCCCACGCTGGAGATGGCGTATTTGCGATAGCCGCTCTCCACCTGTATCAGGCCCATGACCATGGACACATCGAGACCCGCGCGCTTGGACTCGTACCAGACGGTCTGCAGGAATTCGCGCCGCGCCTGCAGGTCGGGCTTGCGCTTGGCCAGCTTGTCGCTGCTGGCGACCAGCCAGCGCAGATAGCTCATGCGCGCCGCAGTGGAGGCGAACTCCAGCTCGGGCGGCGCGCCCGAGCCCGCCACGGCCGCGCTGAGCGCCGTGCGCACGGAGTCGGCCAGCGGCTCTTCGAGCTGCCCGCCGGCCCAGGCCGCCTGCGGCCACAGCCAGCCGGCCGCCGGGGCGGCCAGCGCAGCGGCAGTCCTCAGGCAGTGGCGTCGGCTCAGCAGGGTCTCGGGCATGGAAACAGCAGCTTACAGGCCCAGGCGGCTCTTGAGGTGAGCCAGCACCTCATTCGTCGCCAGCTTTGTGGCTTCCGTGTCACGGCGCTGCTGGTACTCGACCACGCCTTCCTTCAGGCCACGGTCGCCCAGCACCACGCGGTGGGGCACGCCGATCAACTCCCAGTCGGCCAGCATGGCACCGGGGCGCTCGTCGCGGTCGTCGAGGATCACGTCCACGCTCAGTGCCAGCAGCTCGCCATAGAGCTTCTCGGCCTCGGTCTTCACGGCCTCGCTGCGACCCATGCCGATGGGGCAGATCACCACGGTGAACGGTGCAATCGCATCGGGCCAGATCATGCCGCGCTCGTCGTGGTTCTGCTCCACGGCAGCGGCGGGCAGGCGGGTCACGCCAATGCCGTAGCAGCCCATCTCGAAGTGCTGGGGCTTGCCGTTGTCGCCGAGGAAAGTGGCTTCCATGGCCTTGGAGTACTTGGTGCCCAGATAGAACACATGACCGATTTCAATGCCGCGCTCGATCGCCAGCTCGCCCGCGCCGTCGGGCGAGCGGTCGCCAGCCACCACATTGCGCAGATCCGCCACCACGGTGGGCTCTGGCAGGTCGCGGCCGAAGTTCACGCCGGTGATGTGGAAGTCTTCCTCGTTGGCACCGCAGACCCAGTCGGCCATCACGGCCACATCGCGGTCCACCACGATGTTCACGGGCTTCTTGAGACCGATGGGGCCCAGATAGCCGGGCTTGGCACCGAAATGCTCTTCGATCTCGCCTACGGTCGCGAAACGGAAGCCTGCCAGGCCCTCGACCTTGCCGACCTTGATCTCGTTCATCTCGTGATCGCCGCGCAGCAGCAGCAGCCACACTTGCGACTTGACGATCAGCCCCTTGTCGTCGAGCTCGTCCGTGGCCAGCACCAGCGACTTCACGGTCTGCGCCAGAGGCAGACCCAGTTGCTCGGCCACGGCTTCGCAGGTGCTGTTGCCGGGCGTGGCGACCTTTTGCATGGCCTGGGCGGCGGCAGGACGGGCCTGGGTGGGCGCCAGGCTCTCGGCCTTCTCGATATTGGCCGCGTAGTCGCTGTTCGGGCAGTAGACGATGGCGTCCTCGCCCGTGGAAGCGATGACCTGGAACTCCTCGCTCAGATCGCCACCGATGGCGCCCGAGTCGGCACGCACGGCGCGGTACTGCAGGCCGAAGCGGTCGAAGATGCGCTTATAGGCTTCGCGCATGGTCTGGTAGCTGATCTGGGCCGCATCGCGATCCTTGTCGAAGGAATAGGCGTCCTTCATGATGAACTCGCGACCGCGCATCAGGCCGAAGCGCGGACGGCGCTCGTCGCGGAACTTGGTCTGGATCTGGTAGAGGTTCTTGGGCAGTTGCTTGTAGCTCTTGAACTCCTGGCGCGCGATATCGGTGACCACCTCTTCGGACGTGGGCTGGATCACGAAATCACGACCATGACGATCCTGGATGCGCAGCAGCTCGGGGCCCATCTTCTCGAAACGGCCGGTTTCCTGCCACAGCTCGGCAGGCTGGACCACGGGCATGGTGGTTTCGATGGCGCCGGCGCGGTTCATTTCCTCGCGCACGATGGCCTCGACCTTGCGGATCACGCGCAGGCCCATGGGCATGTAGTTGTAAATGCCAGCACCCAGCTTTTTGATCATGCCAGCCCGCATCATGAGCTTGTGGCTGACCACTTCGGCGTCGGCCGGAGCTTCTTTCAGGGTGGAGATGAGAAATTGGGAGGCTTTCATGGAACTGGCAATTCAGTGGAAATAGGCATGGCCCGCTTGTCGATCACAAGGGGCCATGCATAATGAACACAATTCAAAAATTTGGGGTTTGATTATGCTTGACCGGGACGGATTTCGCCCGAACGTCGGCATCATCCTGCTCAACCAAAGAAACCAGGTGTTCTGGGGAAAACGCATTCGCACCCACAGCTGGCAGTTTCCGCAAGGTGGCATTGATCGGGGTGAGACACCCGAGCAAGCCATGTTCCGCGAGCTGCACGAGGAAGTGGGGCTGAAGCCCAATCACGTTCGCGTGGTTGCCCGCACCAGGGACTGGTTGCGCTACGAGGTGCCAGACAGGTACATCCGCCGCGACGCGCGCGGGCATTACAAAGGCCAGAAGCAGATATGGTTTTTGCTTCAACTGGTCGGGCATGACTGGGACTTGAACCTGCGTGCCACCGACCACCCTGAGTTCGATGCCTGGCGCTGGAATGACTACTGGGTTCCTCTGGATGTGGTGGTCGAATTCAAACGCGGCGTCTATGAAATGGCGCTGACCGAGCTGGCGCGCTTTCTGCCGCGCGGCGAGCAGCAGCGCAATCGCTATCTGCGCAGCGGCATGCGGCCACGCGATCAGGAGGCAGGCCAGACCACTGGCGGCACTCCCCATCCTGGGCAGCACCATCAGGTCATGTACCCTGCCCGCACGGGGAGCTTTCGCATCAACCCCGGCATAGAGCTGCCGCCCGGTGCCAGTTTTGACCCGGACCCGCAGACCGGCATAGACAATCCGCCCGATCACAAGCCTCTGCAATGAACAAAGCCGTAATGCCTCACAGCATTACGGCTTTTTTGTCGGCGGCCTGGGCTCAGTGTCCTGCCACCACCATATTGTCGCGGTGCATTATTTCGGGACCAGCCGAGTAGCCCAGCAGCGACTCAATCTCCGAGGAGCTCTTGCGGCACAGCAGCCGCGCTTCGGCGCTGGCATAGCTGGCCAGACCACGAGCGATCTCGACACCGTTCTCATCACGCACGGCAATCACTTCGCCACGCGAGAAATCGCCCTCCACGGTGATCATGCCTATGGGCAGCAGGCTCTTGCCTTCATCACGCAGCTTTGAGACGGCACCCGCATCCACGGTCACCGAACCACGCAGCTGCAGATGGTCGGCAATCCACTGCTTGCGCGCCTGCATCTTGTGCGTGTTGGCAACCAGCAGCGTGCCTATGGACTCGCCACGCGTCAGACGCAGCAGCACGTCTTTCTCACGTCCCCAGGCGATCACGGTGGAAGCACCGGAGCCCGCCGCACGCTTGGCCGCCAGAATCTTGGTGATCATGCCGCCCGTACCGATGGACAGGCCCGCACCACCGGCCATGGCTTCAAGTTCGGGGTTGCCGGCTTCGGCCACGTCGATGAACCTGGCATCGGGGTTCTTGCGTGGATCGGCGCTGTAGAGACCGCGCTGGTCGGTCAGGATGACCAGTGCATCGGCCTCGACCAAGTTGGCCACCAGCGCGCCCAGGGTGTCGTTGTCGCCGAAGCGGATCTCGTCGATCACCACCGTGTCGTTCTCGTTGATGACGGGCACCACGCCCAGTTGCAGCAGCGTCAGCAGCGTGGTCCGGGCGTTCAGATAGCGCTCGCGATCGGCCAGATCCGCATGGGTCAGCAGCACCTGGGCGCTGGGCACGCCTTCGCCGCGCAGCTTGGTCTCGTACATCTGGGCCAGGCCCATCTGGCCGACGGCAGCAGCGGCCTGCAACTCATGCACCTCGGTCGGACGCGTGGCCCAGCCCAGGCGCTTCATGCCTTCGGCAATGGCGCCGCTGGAGACCATGATGACTTCGCGCTTGACGCCGTCTTCACCATTCACCAATGCCGCCAGCTGGCGGCTCCACTCTTCAATGGCGGCCTCATCCAGACCACGACCTTCATTCGTAACCAGGCTGGAGCCGACTTTGACGACGATGCGACGGGCATCACGCAGCACATTGGAAGACATGAGAATTTACAGTGTTTTAAGCCTCTGACGCTTATAAGCAAAGCGCAAGAAGCTATTAAATTCAAAGCAAAACAGCGCACCAAGTGCGCTGCTGGGTTATACCCTCTAGCTTATTCCGGATCGTAAGAGGCAAAACGCGGATCGGTCATATCCAGACCAGAATCCTCACCTCCCGCAAAGCGAGGATCGATCTCCTTGGGTGCCTGCTCGGCGAGTTGCTGGTTGTGCACATGCTCGAAGATCTTGCGGATCAGCGGCTCGCAGCCTTCACGGGTCAGCGCCGAGATCTCGAAGACCGGGCCCTTCCACTTGAAGCGCTTGACGAAGTCCTTGACCTTGGCAGCACGCTCTTCCTCGGGAACCATGTCCAGCTTGTTGAGCACCAGCCAGCGCGGCTTGTCGTAGAGCTCGGCGTCGTACTTCTTGAGCTCGGCCACGATGGCTCTGGCCTGCTCGACCGGGTCCACGCCCTCGTCGAACGGTGCAATGTCCACGATATGCAGCAACAGACGCGTGCGCTGCAGATGGCGCAGGAACTGGTGGCCCAGGCCCGCACCTTCGGAAGCGCCTTCGATCAGACCGGGGATGTCGGCCACCACAAAGCTCTGCTCGGCAGCCACGCGCACCACGCCCAGATTGGGATGCAAGGTGGTGAAGGGATAGTCGGCAATCTTGGGACGAGCGTTGGAGACGGCCGTGATGAAAGTGGACTTGCCCGCATTGGGCATGCCCAGCAGGCCCACATCGGCCAGCACCTTGAGCTCCAGCTTGAGGTTGCGGCGCTCGCCGGGATAGCCGGGAGTCTTCTGGCGCGGCGCTCGGTTGATGGCGCTCTTGAAGCGCAGATTGCCGAAACCGCCGTCACCGCCCTTGGCGATGGTGATGACCTGGCCGGGCTCCAGCAGCTCGAACAGCACTTCGCCAGTATCCGCATCGCTGATGATGGTGCCCACAGGCATGTTCAGCGTGATGTCGTCACCGGCTGCACCGAACATGTCGGAGCCCATGCCGTGCTGGCCGCGCTTGGCCTCGTGGCGGCGCGAATAGCGGTAATCCACCAGCGTGTTCAGGTTCACATCGGCCACGGCATACACATGACCGCCACGGCCGCCGTCGCCACCGTCGGGGCCGCCAAATTCCTTGTATTTCTCGTGCCGGAAAGACACGCAGCCATTGCCGCCGTCACCGGCTGCAATGTCGATAAAAGCTTCGTCAACGAACTTCATGAGGCATCCAGTCTACAAAATCAGTGTGCACCAGAAGCTCCGGGCCACACTTGAGTGCTCTATTACCATGCCCCATCTGCCAGAAATCTGCTGCCTGGAGCCTTTTCAAACAACAAAGCCCCGACAAGTCGGGGCTTTGTTGGAGTCACAGACGACTTATGCAGCCGTGATGTTGACTGTTTGCTTGGACAGAGCGCCCTTCACACCGAACGACACGTGGCCGTCAACCAGTGCAAACAGGGTGTGATCCTTGCCCACGCCAACGTTCTCACCGGGGTGGAACTTGGTGCCGCGCTGACGCACGATGATGGAACCAGCTGTCACCAGCTCGCCACCAAAGGCCTTCACGCCCAGCATTTTTGGCTTGGAATCACGTCCGTTACGCGTAGAGCCGCCGCCTTTTTTCTGTGCCATGACTTAGCTCCTAAAATTAAGCAGCGATTGCCACGATTTGCAGTTCGGTGAACTGCTGACGATGGCCTTGGCGCTTTTGATAGTGCTTACGACGGCGCATCTTGAAGATGTGCACCTTGTCGTGCTTGCCGTGAGCAACCACAGTTGCCTTTACAGATGCACCGGACACCAGGGGGGCACCAACCTTGATTTCAGCGCCGTTGCCGACGGCCAAAACTTGGTCGATCACGATTTCCTGGCCTACGTCCGCAGCAATCTGTTCTACCTTGATCTTTTCGCCAGCTGCAACGCGATACTGCTTGCCGCCGGTTTTTATGACTGCGTACATTGAAAACCTCTAAAGTCTGAGAGTTCCATGAAATGATTTCCACGGAGCCGGCAATTCTAGCACGCATGCATTTTTTCTGCTGGCATACCCCTAGGAAGCGATTCAGGATCTCCGGTGGCCGCGCGGAATGGGATGCCAGGCGCAGGTGCGCGGCAAGGCTTGCTCCTTGCAAGCGACCGCAATGCCACAGACTGCCCGCAAAGCCTCTGTTCACTTGAACGGGCTCTGAGGACACCACGCAAAACCCTGTTGCATCTTCCTATAATCGTGAGTCCACTTGGCGGTTCATCACCTTGACTACAGAAATTTCCACATCCAATCCGCTTGCCTTGATCGCAGATGACATGCGCGAAGTGGATATCGTCATTGCTCAGCGACTGACAACCAGCGTCCCCCTGATCGCACAGATCTCCCAATACATCATTGCCGCGGGCGGCAAGCGCCTGCGCCCGGCTCTGCTACTGCTGATCGCCGGCGCCCTTGGACATCAGGGCAAGAACAAATACATTCTGGCCGCCGTGGTGGAGCTGATTCACACCGCGACCTTGCTGCACGACGATGTGGTGGACGAATCCACGCTGCGTCGTGGCAGGGCCACGGCCAACGAGACCTTTGGCAACCCTGCCAGTGTTCTGGTCGGAGACTTTCTGCACACCCGCTCCTTCCAGATGATGGTGGAAGTGGGCAGCATGCGCGTGCTGCAAATCCTGTCCGACGCCACCAACGTGATCGCAGAAGGCGAAGTCCAGCAGCTCATCAACACCCATGATGCTTCGCTGAATGAAGCCGGCTATCTGCACGTCATCCGCTCCAAGACCGCCCAGCTCTTCGAGGCCAGCGCACAGCTGGCAGCCGTACTGGCCGGTGCCACGCCTGAAGTGGAGCAGGCCTGTGCCGCCTATGGCCAGGCACTTGGAACGGCATTCCAGATCATTGACGATGTGCTGGACTACACCGGCAACACTCAGGAAATGGGCAAGAACCTGGGCGATGACCTGCGCGAAGGCAAATGCACCCTGCCACTGATCGCCGCCATGCAGCGCGGCAGCGCCGAGCAGGCCGCCATCGTGCGCAACGCCATCGAACAAGGCTCTACGGATCAACTGGATGCCGTGGTGGAAATCGTGCGCAGCACCGGTGCCCTGGACGTCGCCCGAGCCGCCGCGCACGCGGAAGCCCAGCGCGCCATTGATGCACTGGCCTCGCTGCCAAGCAATGCATACACCGCAAGTTTGCTACAATTGGCCTCTCAGCTTTTGGAGCGCCGCACCTGAATCGCCAGGTGCACCACGGTGTTCGACAAACAAAGCCTGCGGGGTGTAGCTTAGCCTGGTAGAGCGCTACGTTCGGGACGTAGAGGCCGGAGGTTCGAATCCTCTCACCCCGACCAATCTCATTTTTGTCGCAGTTTCTTGCGCCATGTTCAATGACGCGGCATTGACGCATGCATGCGCGCCTGGCGACCTGCCGTTTGCCACAACAAGAATGGTAGGATAGATCCTCTACTCCCCTCCCAGACTTGGATACATGGCTGCTGCCGACACTCTGCAAAAGAACACTCCTGCGCCCATTGCCATCCCAGGTTTGGGCAGGGCCCTGATTTCTGCAGGAAAGGTTTCGCAGCAAGCCGCCGAGAACGCAGCCAAGAAAGCCGCCACAGGCAAGACCCCGTTCATCACCGAGCTCAGCCAGTCTGGTGAAATCAGCGCACTGGAAATTGCCGAAACCATTTCCATGATGTTCAGCACTCCGCTGCTGGACCTCAACGCCATCGACGCCCAGCAACTTCCGCGCGAACTGCTGGACCCGAAAATCAGCAACGCCTATCGCGTGCTGGCACTCAGCAAGCGCGGCAATCGGCTCACCATCGCCACGGCAGACCCTACTCAGCAGGAAGCAGCCGAGCAGATCAAGTTCACGACTCAGTTGCTGGTGGACTGGGTGGTTGTCGAGGCCGACAAGCTGCAAAAGCTCGTCGAGCAGACCGGCAAGAGCGTCAGCGAATCCCTGGACTCCTATTCCAGCTCAGGAGACTTCGACTTTGACGACGTCAAGATCGAGGATGCCCCCGAGGAAAAAGACAATGCCGTCGGCGCCGAGGTCGAGGATGCGCCGGTCGTCAAGTTTCTGCACAAGATGCTGCTGGACGCCTTCAATATGCGCGCGTCCGACTTGCACTTCGAGCCCTACGAACACAATTACCGCGTGCGCTTTCGTATCGACGGCGAGCTGCGCGAGATTGCCTCTCCCCCGATTGCAATCAAGGACAAGCTGGCTTCGCGCATCAAGGTGATCTCGCGCCTGGACATCTCGGAGAAACGCGTTCCGCAAGACGGCCGCATGAAGCTCAAGGTCGGCCCTGATCGCGTCATCGACTTTCGTGTCAGCACCTTGCCCACGCTGTTTGGTGAGAAGATCGTGATCCGTATTCTGGACCCGAGCTCGGCCAAGATGGGCATCGATGCCCTAGGCTACGAGCCCGAGGAGAAAGAGCGCCTGCTCAAGGCCATCAACCGCCCCTACGGCATGATTCTGGTTACCGGCCCCACGGGCTCGGGCAAGACCGTGTCGCTCTACACCTGCCTGAACCTGCTCAACCAGCCGGGCGTGAACATTGCCACCGCCGAAGACCCTTCCGAAATCAACATGCCCGGCGTCAACCAGGTGAATGTGAACGAGAAGGCCGGCCTGACCTTTGCCGCAGCGCTCAAGTCCTTTCTGCGCCAGGATCCGGACATCATCATGGTCGGCGAAATCCGCGACCTGGAAACCGCCGACATCTCGATCAAGGCCGCCCAGACCGGGCACCTGGTGCTGTCCACGCTGCACACCAATGACGCTCCGACCACGCTGACGCGCATGCGCAATATGGGCATCGCCCCTTTCAATATTGCCTCCAGCGTGATTCTGATCACCGCCCAGCGTCTGGCGCGACGCCTGTGCGCGCAGTGCAAGGAACCCGCCGACATACCGCACGACGCCCTGATCGATGCCGGCTACGACGAAGCCGAACTCGACGGCAGCTGGGTCAGCTACAAGCCTGTCGGCTGCCCTGCCTGCAACAACGGCTACAAGGGACGTGTCGGTATTTATCAGGTGATGCCCATCAGCGAAGAGATTCAGCGCATCATCCTGCGTGACGGCAGCGCCCTGGAGATTGCCGCACAGGCCAAGGCCGAAGGAGTACGCTCTCTGCGCGGCTCGGGCCTGCATAAAGTCAAGCTGGGTCTGACCTCACTCGAAGAAGTGCTGGCGGTCACCAACGAATAAAACCAGTATCAGTGAGGGAACGCCATGGCAAGCGCAGCGTCCAAGGGAATCAAGGAATTTCTCTTCGAGTGGGAAGGCAAGGACCGCAACGGCAAGATCGTTCGCGGCGAGACTCGTGCCGGCGGAGAAAACCAGATCCAGGCCATGCTGCGCCGCCAGGGCGTGACTCCGTCCAAGATCAAGAAGCGCAGGACCCGCGGCGGCAAGAAGATCAAGCCCAAGGACATTGCGCTGTTCACGCGCCAGCTGGCCACCATGATGAAGGCCGGCGTGCCGCTGCTGCAGTCTTTCGACATCGTGGGCCGGGGCAACACCAACCCCAACGTCACCAAGCTGCTCAACGACATCCGCTCCGATGTGGAAACCGGCACTTCGCTGAGCGCCGCCTTTCGCAAGTTTCCGCTCTACTTCAACAGCCTCTACTGCAACCTGGTGGAGGCCGGCGAGGCCGCAGGTATTCTGGAGTCGCTGCTGGACCGTCTTGCCACCTATATGGAAAAGACGGAAGCCATCAAGTCCAAGATCAAGTCGGCGCTGATGTACCCCACATCGGTCATGATCGTGGCCTTCGTCGTGGTGACCGTGATCATGATCTTCGTGATCCCGGCCTTCAAGGAGGTCTTCACCTCCTTTGGCGCCGACCTGCCCGCGCCCACGCTGCTGGTGATGGGCATCAGCGATTACTTTGTCCAGTACTGGTGGCTGATCTTCGGCGTGCTGGGCGGCGGCATCTATTTCTTCATGCAGGCCTGGAAGCGCAACGAGCGCGTACAGCAGTTCATGGACCGCACCATACTCAAGCTGCCCATCTTCGGCGTGCTGATCGAGAAGTCCTGCGTGGCCCGCTGGACACGTACGCTGTCCACCATGTTTGCCGCCGGCGTGCCGCTGGTCGAGGCGCTGGACTCCGTGGGAGGCGCCTCGGGCAACTACCTCTACAAAAACGCCACCGACAGGATTCAGTCGGAAGTCTCCACGGGCACCAGCCTGACCGTGGCCATGGCCAATGCCAATATCTTCCCTTCCATGGTGCTGCAGATGTGTGCCATCGGCGAGGAATCAGGCGCCATCGACCATATGCTGGGCAAGGCAGCCGATTTCTATGAAAGCGAAGTCGACGAAATGGTGGCGGGCCTCTCCAGCCTGATGGAGCCCATCATCATCGTCTTCCTGGGCACCTTGATCGGCGGCATCGTGGTGTCCATGTATCTGCCTATCTTCAAGCTGGGTCAAGTGGTCTGATGATTTCCGAACTGGTGTTGAATGCCGCTGCCGGCGGCGTGCTGGGCTTGCTGATCGGCAGCTTTCTGAATGTGGTGATCCACCGCCTGCCTCTGATGATGGAGCAGGAATGGCATGCCGAAGGTGCGCAATGGGCCGAGGAACAAAAGGACAAGGGCGCCAGAATCGAGCTGCCGCCGGCCAAGCCCGCCATCACGCTGAGCCAGCCTCGTTCGCGCTGCCCGCATTGCGGCCATCAGATCGCCTGGTACGAGAACATTCCCGTGCTCAGCTATCTGTTTCTGCGCGGACGCTGCGCCGAGTGCAAAACCCCCATCAGCCTGCGCTACCCTGTGGTTGAACTGGTCTGCGCCGCGCTGTTTGCCTTCTGCCTGGGCCGCGACGGCCTGACCGCCACCGGCTTTGCCTGGTGCGGCTTCAGCGCGGCGCTGCTGGCGCTTGCACTGATAGACTGGGACACCACGTTCTTGCCGGACTCCATCACTCTGCCCCTGCTCTGGGCCGGCCTGATCGCCTCCGCACTGCAGTGGACCAGCGTGCCTCTGCAACAATCGCTGTGGGGCGCCGTCGCAGGCTATATGTCGCTATGGCTGATCTTCTGGGCCTTCAAGCTGGCAACGGGCAAGGAAGGCATGGGCTACGGCGACTTCAAGCTGTTTGCCGCACTCGGTGCCTGGTTTGGCTGGCAGGCACTGGTGCCCATCATTCTCATGGCATCGGTCGTGGGCGCCGTCATCGGCATTGCGCTCAAGATCAACAGCAAGCTGCGCGAAGGCGGCTATGTGCCCTTCGGCCCTTTTCTTGCCGGCGGCGGTTTCGTCAGCCTGATCTGGGGCCCGCAGGCGGTGCTCAGCTTTGCAGGCCTGTAAGCCATGAAAGTCGCACCTAAGCGCTCACCATTCAGACTGGGGCTGACGGGCGGCATCGGCAGCGGCAAAAGCACGGTAGCAGCCAGGCTGCAGGCATGCGGCGCAACGCTGATCGATGCCGACCATATCTCGCGCAGCCTGACGGCAAGCGGCGGCATGGCCCTGCCCCTCATCGCTCAGGCTTTTGGTGCCGATCTGATCGACGCACAGGGCGCCCTCAACCGCGCCCGCATGCGCGAGCTGGTCTTCGCCGATCCGTCCGCGCGCCAGCGCCTGGAAGCCATTCTCCACCCCCTGATCGCCGAGCAGACCCGTCAGCAGCATGAAGCGGCCGTGGCTGCGGGCAGCAAGCTCATCGTGCACGACATTCCGCTGCTGGTCGAGTCCGGCCACTGGCGAACACGCCTGGATGGCGTGCTGGTCGTGGACTGCCGCGAGAGCACGCAGACAGAGCGCGTCATGGCGCGCAGCGCTCTCACACGCGAGGCCGTGCAGGCCATCATCGACGCCCAGGCCACGCGTGCCCAGCGCCTGGCCACGGCCGACTGGGTCATCTATAACGATGACGGGGTCACAATCGGAACTCTCCACGCATATACCGATCAAATCGCTGCATGGTTCGGGCTATGATGCAGACCATGGCTTGGCCTGTGCGTGTGATCGCCGCATGTGCACGTTGACCGCTGATTCCTGTGCACCCCGAGGAGCCCAGCAAACGTGATCCTGTACGAATATCCTTTTAACGAGCGTCTGAGAACTTATCTGCGTCTTGAGCAGCTGTATCGCCGTTTGCGCGAGCTGCTGACCCGCGCGCATTCGGTCGATCATCATTTCGCCCTGATCACCATCTTCGAGATCATGGACGTGGCCTCGCGCAGCGATCTGCGAGCCGACGTCATCAAGGACCTGGAGCGCCAGAAGCACCTGCTGGACGTGTTGCGCGACAACCCCGATATTTCCCAGCACATGCTGCACCAGGTGGCGCGCCAGGTGGAGAGCTGCTTTGCCACCATCAATGCACAGACCGGCAAGACCGGCCAGGCGCTGACCGAGAACGAATGGCTGATGTCCATACGCAGCCGTGTGGGCATACCCGGCGGCACCTGCAGCTTTGACCTGCCGGCCTATCACGCCTGGCAGAACCTCGATCCGCGCTACCGCCAGCGCGACCTCGAAGACTGGGCCGGCGAGCTGACCCCGCTGGGTCAGGCGCTTGAGCTGATCCTGCAGCTGCTGCGCGAAACCGGCATTCCCCAGCGCGTGGTGGCCGAGCAAGGCGTGTTCCAGCAGGCCATGCCGGCCGGCCGCAGCTTCCAGCTGCTGCGCCTGCGCATAGACCCGCATCTGAATCTGGTGCCGGAGATCAGCGGCAACCGCCTGCTGGTGTCGGTGCGCCTGCTCAAGCTGGCCCATGGCAGCAAGCCCCAGCCCTGCAATGACGACGCCACTTTCGAGCTCACGCTCTGCGCATAAGTCCCCGGCAGTCTTCTCGTCCCGATTGAGCCGCACATTGCGGCTCAATGGCTTTCAGGGTCGGCCACCCGTGTTTTCCAGCTGTGATACATCTACGCCATGAGCACTGACAAGCAATCCCCCACCATGGTGACATGCCCGACCTGCGGCGGCCCCAGCGTTTTTTTGCCCAGCAACAAATTCCGCCCCTTCTGCAGCGAGCGTTGCCGCAATATCGACCTGGGCGCCTGGGGCAATGAAGAATTCCGCGTTCCGGCTCAGACGCCTCCCGAAGATGCGCCGTTTGGTGATCCACGCACGGAAAACTAAGCGAGGCAGCAAAAACAAGAGCGCCTTGCACCTGGCATGTCTTGATTTCAACTTGATTGACCAAGAAAATCGAGGTTCAACCAGCGCAAGGCGCTCTTTATTTCAGAGCATACCGTTTCAGGCCAGAGGCTGCTGCGCCTCGTAATGGCTCTGATCAAAGACCAGGCCGCGCTCCTCGCTCAGCCATTGCAGCACGGGATAGGCACCGGGCAGGACGGGGTGCACATCGAGCGGCAACTGCTGCCAGGCCATTTGCTGGCCCTCGCGCATCTCGAACTCGCCCGTCCATTCCGTCACCTTGCACCAGTGCAGACGCACCAGCGCATGCGGGTAGTCATGCTCGGTCACCTTCCAGGCATGGGCCTGGCCAATGGTCACGCCCAGCTCTTCGATCAGCTCGCGGCGCAAAGCCTGCTCCACGCTCTCGCCGGCCTCCAGCTTGCCGCCAGGAAACTCCCAGTAGCCCGCATAAGGCTTGCCTGCAGGGCGGCTTGAAATCAGCAGCGCCCCATCGGATTCGCGCAACAGCACGCCCACGGCCACTTCCGTGTGCTTGCGCTGCGCCTGTGTTTCAGCAGTCACTTCCACAACACTCTTTCTTCATTCCAGGTCTGCTTCTTCAGCCAGACCGTCCACATCTTCAATGCGCTTCTTGACCGTCACGGGGCGCTCGTTGCGGCCCGCGTAGTCGCGCGCGAACTGGTGGGCCACACGGCCGCTGCGCGAGCCGCGCTCCAGCGCCCAGACCAGGGCTTCGGGTCTGGCCGCCTCGATGGTGGCCTGGTCCATGCCCAGCGCAGACAGCCACTGCGCCACCACGCGCAAATACTCGTCCTGGCTGAAGGGGTAGAAGCTCACCCAGAGACCGAAGCGCTCGGACAGGGAGATTTTCTCCTCCACCACCTCGCCGGGGTGGATCTCGCCGTTCTCGCCTTTTTGCTGCGCCAGGTTGTCCATCATGTACTCGGGCAGCAGATGGCGGCGATTGCTGGTGGCATAGACCAGCACATTCGGCGTGGCCGCGGAAACCGAGCCATCCAGCATGGATTTCATGGCCTTGTAGCCGGGCTCGCCCTCTTCAAAGCTCAGATCGTCGCAATAGATGATGAATTTCTCGCTCCGGCCGGCGACCACGTCGACGATGTCGGGCAGATCGGTCAGATCGGCCTTGTCCACCTCGATCAGACGCAGGCCCTGGGGCGCAAAGCTGTGCAGGCAGGCACGGATCAGCGAGGACTTGCCCGTGCCGCGCGCACCCGTCAGCAACACGTTGTTGGCCGTGCGACCGCTGACGAACTGCTCGGTATTGCGCGCAATCTTTTCCTTTTGCACGTCGATGTTCTGCAGATCGGACAGCTGCATGGCGCCCACATGGCGCACCGGCTCCAGCACGCCGCAGCCGTTGGCGCGCTTGCGGTAGCGCCAGGCAATCGCCGCATCCCAGTCGGCGGGTGCCTGCAGGGGCTGGGGCAGCACGGACTCGATGCGCTGCATCAATTGCTCGGCACGCTCGACCAGGCGCTCCAAAGGGTTCATCACATCTTGCACGACCAGATCTCCATGTTTTTATAGCTTCTTGCGCTTGCTTAATCTTGATTTCAGAATAAAAAGCAATCAAAACTCAATATAGACAATCGCAAGAAGCTCCTGAAATTGAAGCACACGCAGTCGCCTGCGAGGCATGAGGCTGGCGCGGCCCAAGCCAGAGATACCGAGCAAGAGCCGCCTCGCAGCGAAGGTATCGTCCCCCTCCCGATGCAACGCATCGAGAGAGGGGGAAGGCGCGTTGCCCAGGCGGAACCGCCTAGGCAACGCGCCTCAGGGGGTGATCATTTACGACCGGTAATCAGCGTTGATCGTCACATATTCGTGACTCAGATCGCAGGTCCATACCGTTTGCGCGGCATCGCCACGACCCAGCACCACGCGCACCACGATCTCCTGCTGCTTCATCACGCGCTGACCGTCTTCTTCCTTGTAAGAAGGATTGCGGCCGCCGTCGACCACCACATGCACATCGTCCAGGTACAGATCGATCCTGGTCTGGTCCAGGTCGGCAATGCCGGCATAGCCCACAGCGGCCAGGATGCGGCCCAGGTTGGGGTCGGAAGCAAAAAAGGCCGTCTTGACCAGGGGCGAGTGGGCAATGGAGTAAGCAACCAGACGGCACTCTTCCTCATTCTTGCCACCCTCGACCTTGACGCTGATGAACTTGGTGGCGCCCTCGCCATCGCGAACAATGGCCTGCGCGAGCTTTTGTGCCACTTCCAGCAATGCGGCCTTGAGCTGCTCGCCTTCGGCGCTGGAGAGCTCCTTGATCTGGGCGTTGCCTGCCTTGTGGGTGGCGATCAGCACGAACGAGTCATTGGTGGAGGTGTCACCATCGATGGTCACGCGGTTGAAGGAGCCGTCGGCCAGCTCCTTGACCAGGGGCTGCAGCAGCTCGGGTGCGATCGCCGCATCGGTAGCCAGAAAGCCCAGCATGGTCGCCATATTGGGGCGGATCATGCCCGCGCCCTTGCTGATGCCGGTGATGGCAACCGTCTTGCCGCCAATGCTGACGCTGCGGCTGAAAGCCTTGGGCAAGGTGTCGGTGGTCATGATGCCTTCGGCAGCCGTGGCCCAGTTATCCGCCTTGGCAGCAGCAATGGCCTTGGGCATGCCCGCCACGATGCGGTCCACGGGCAGCTCTTCCATGATCACACCGGTGGAAAAAGGCAGGATCTGGCCTGCGCTCAGATCCAGCTCCTTGGCCAGAGCCGCGCAGGTGGCGCGGGCATTGGCCAGACCGGCGGCGCCGGTGCCTGCATTGGCATTGCCGGTGTTGATGACCATGGCGCGGATGCCGGTGCCGGCCGCCAGATGCTCGCGGCAGATCTGCACGGGAGCGGCGCAGAAACGGTTCTGGGTGAACACGCCGGCCACCGAGGCGCCTTCGTCGAGCAGGAACACCGTCAGGTCCTTGCGATTGGCCTTGCGCACGCCGGCTTCGGTAACGCCAATGCGAACGCCATTGATCGCCAGCAGATCAGCGGCGACGGGAGCGGAAAGATTCACGGACATTTCTGTATGTTCCTGAGGAAAGCCTCCCCCTGAGCCGCTGCACGGCTTCCCCCTGAGGGGGACGACATCTTCGCCGCGAGGCGGCTCTTGCTCGATGTCTCCGGCCAAGAGCGCGCCCCGTGCAGCAGCCTAGGGGTCGAAAGTTAAAACGTTCCCCATTATCGGAACAATCAAGCCGACCTCAGGCTTTACTGGCATTGCCCGAGTAAAAAGCCAACGCACAAATGCAAACACGGGCCAATGCCCGTGTTGTAAATGCAGCTTGAGACGCACTACCCAAGCCAGAGCCATCCTCACGGCTGGGCCGTGAGTTCCCCTTGGAGCAAGGCGCCAAGCGCCTCAGGGGGTCAGGACAGCTTGCCGTGGCAAAGCTTGAACTTCTTGCCGCTACCGCAAGGGCAAGGGTCGTTGCGGCCCACGTGCACGCCCTCGGGCATGGCCAGAGGCTCGGCCAGCATCACGTCGTCCTCGATGCTCATGCCTTCGGTTTCCGAGGGCGAGGCATAACTCATGTGCTCCAGGCTCTGCGCACCGCGCTCGTTCATGGCGACGGCGGCTTCGTCCATCTCTTCGCGCGAGCGGACCTGGACCGTCATCAGTACGCGGGTGACTTCGGTCTTGACCTGATCGATCAGCTGGCGGAACAGCTCGAAAGCCTCGCGCTTGTATTCCTGCTTGGGCTGCTTCTGGGCATAGCCGCGCAGGTGAATGCCCTGGCGCAGATAGTCCAGCGCGGCCAGGTGGTCGCGCCAGTTGGTGTCGAAGCTCTGCAGCAGCACGGCACGCTGGAATTGCGTGAAGTTCTCCTGGCCGATCATGGCCACCTTGGCGTCGAACAGATCGTGGGCCGCCTTGACGACCTTCTCCAGAATGTCTTCGTCGGTGATGGATTCGGAACCCGCCACGTCCTGCTGCAAGGAAAGATCGATCTGCCATTCGCTGGCCAGCGCCTTCTCCAGGCCGGGCACATCCCACTGCTCTTCCATGGACTCGGCCGGCACGTACTGACGCACCAGGTCGGTGATCACGTCCTCGCGCATCGCGGCCAGCATGCCATTCAGGTCTGTGGAATCCAGAATGTCGTTGCGCTGCTGGTAGATCACCTTGCGCTGGTCGTTGGCCACGTCGTCATATTCGAGCAGTTGCTTGCGCATGTCGAAGTTGCGTGCTTCGACCTTGCGCTGCGCCGACTCGATGGAGCGGGTCACGATGCCGGCCTCGATGGCTTCGCCTTCGGGCATCTTCAGGCGGTCCATGATGGCCTTGACTCGGTCGCCCGCGAAGATGCGCATCAGCTGGTCGTCCAGGCTCAGATAGAAACGCGAAGAGCCGGGGTCGCCCTGGCGGCCCGAGCGGCCGCGCAGTTGGTTGTCGATACGGCGCGATTCATGACGCTCGGTGGCGATGATGCGCAGACCGCCCAGTGCCACGATCTTGTCGTGGGCCACTTGCCAGTCGGCACGCAGTTGCTCGATCTGCTGCTGGCGCTCGGTCTCGCTGAGCGCCTCGTTGCTCTCGATGGCCTTGAGCTGCTTGTCGATATTGCCGCCCAGAACGATGTCGGTACCACGGCCGGCCATATTGGTGGCGATGGTGATCATGCCTTCGCTGCCCGCCTGGGCAATGATGTCGGCCTCGCGCTCATGCTGCTTGGCGTTGAGCACCTGATGGGGCAGCTTTTCGCGCGTCAGCAACTGGTCGATGATTTCGGAGTTCTCGATCGAGGTCGTGCCGACCAGCACGGGCTGGCCGCGCTCGTAGCACTCGCGGATGTCCTTGATCGCCGCATCGTACTTTTCCTTGGTGGTCTTGTAGACGCGATCGAGCTGGTCCTGGCGCTTGCTGGGCTTGTTGGGCGGCACCACCACGGTTTCCAGGCCATAGATTTCCTGGAATTCGTAGGCCTCGGTGTCGGCCGTACCGGTCATGCCCGACAGCTTCTTGTAGAGACGGAAGTAGTTCTGGAAGGTGATCGAGGCCATGGTCTGGTTCTCGGCCTGGATGGCCACACCTTCCTTGGCTTCCACGGCCTGGTGCAGGCCATCGCTCCAGCGACGACCGGCCATCAGACGGCCGGTGAACTCGTCCACGATCACGATTTCGTCGTTCTGCACCACATAGTGCTGGTCGCGGAAATACAGCTGGTTGGCACGCAGCGCGGCGTACAGATGATGCACCAGAGAGATGTTGGAGGGGTCGTACAGGGACGAGCCTTCGGCGATCAGGCCGGCATGGGCCAGCAGGCGCTCGGCCGCTTCATAGCCTTGATCGGTCAGGTAGACCTGATGGGATTTCTCATCGACCGTGAAATCGCCGGGCTTGGTCACGCCTTCACCCGTACGGGGATCGGCTTCGCCCTCCTGACGCACCAGATTCGGCACGATCTGGTTCATGGCCACGTACATGGCCGTGTGATCTTCGGCCGGACCGGAGATGATCAGCGGAGTACGCGCCTCGTCGATCAGGATCGAGTCCACCTCGTCGACGATGGCGTAGTTCAGCACGCGCTGCACGCGGTCGCCGGGCTCGTACACCATGTTGTCACGCAGGTAGTCGAAGCCGTATTCGTTGTTCGTACCGTAGGTGATGTCGGAGTTGTATGCCTGCTGCTTTTGTTCGCGCGACAGATTGGGCAGGTTGATGCCCACCGACAGGCCGAGGAAGTTGTAGAGGCGAGCCATGGTCGTGGCATCGCGATTGGCCAGGTAATCGTTGACGGTCACGACATGCACGCCCTCGCCCGACAGGGCATTGAGGTACACGGGCAGCGTCGCGGTCAGCGTCTTGCCTTCTCCGGTGCGCATTTCGGCAATCTTGCCGTAATGCAGCGCCATGGCGCCCAGCATCTGCACGTCGAAGTGACGCATCTTCATGACGCGCTTGGAGCCTTCACGCACTACGGCAAAGGCTTCGGGCAACAACTCGTCCAGCGCCTCGCCCTTGGCAACGCGGTCCTTGAACTCCTGCGTCTTGGCGCGCAATGCCTCATCGCTGAGCTTTTCGTACTCAGGCTCCATCGCATTGATGCGAGCGACTGTTTTACGGTATTGCTTGAGCAACCGGTCATTGCGGCTGCCGAACAGTTTGGTGAGGAAATTGGTGGCCATGCGTGCGAAGGCACATTGCTTTTTTGCCTGTTGCGCAAAGCAATGTGTCCAGAATCCCTTGATTGTTGGTCTTCAGATGGGGCCGTCCCTGCGGCAGTCAAGAGCCACACCCGAAATGGGTGAAAAAACCTCCTGACGCACCCCAAACAGGGACAGGACCAAAAAATGATTCTAACCGCGCAAGCCTGCCTTGGCTTTTCGCCACTCAAGAGCACGTATGGGATTGCACCGCGCGCGCAAATAGCCGGCACTGCGGCATTCATTCCCGGCTGAGCTAAGCTCGGGCTTGCCCTTGCCCAACTGTTTGCCGCTCGCATGACCATTGTTCGCCGCCATCACGCCGTAACTGCCATCAATGCCATGGAGTCTTCTCCCACATTGGCGCGCCTGGCAGCACTGACTCAGGATTCCAGCAACCGGCTCAAAGCCGTTTTACCCCTGGTTCCGCCCATGCTGCGCGCCAGCTTGCAAGCCGGCCCCATTGATGAAGACGGCTGGTGCCTGATTGTGAAAAACAACGCTGCTGCGGCCAAAGTGCGCCAATTGCTGCCGGCCATGGCGGCTCATCTGCGCACCAAAGGCTGGGCTGTCAACAGCATCCGCATCAAGGTTCAGGCCTGACAAGACCTTTTTAGAGGCAGAAAAACAAAAAAGGCCTCCGAAGAGACCTATTTGTTTGGTGCCGGTTGTCGGATTCGAACTGACGACCTACCGCTTACAAGGCGGGTGCTCTACCAACTGAGCTAAACCGGCGAAGACTGAATTCTAACGTAGAAATTCAGCCCAAAAAGAAGAATCCTGAAATTTCCCGATCTGCCGGCAAAAACACTGGCCGGACTACTTCACACGCTTGAGCGCCGGACGACCACCTGCGGGTGGCGGCGTACGAGGAGCATCATCTTCGCCGGAAGCTTCTGCTTCCGCCTTGACGGGAACCAGTTGCACCACACGCTCGGCCGAGGACTCCTCATCCGACTCCATGTCGGGCTCGGCGTCCTCCATCGATGGCGCATCGTCGTCCTCGGGGACTTCGTCCTCCTCGGGCGGGAAGGCCATGCCCTGGCCGGTCTCGCGGGCATAGATGGCCATGACGTTCGCCACAGGCACCATGATTTCCCGTGGCTGGCCGCCAAAGCGTGCCTTGAATTCAACATACTCATTGCCGATCAGCAGGCCGCTGGTCGCGTCATAGCTGATGTTGAGCACGATTTGACCATCACGCACAAACTCCATGGGCACCTGGGTGCTGCGGTCCACGCGCACGGCAATATGCGGCGTCAAACCATTGTCGGTACACCATTCAAACAATGCCCGCAGCAGATACGGACGGGTTGAAGTCGTTTCAGGGGCTGTCATCTCATTTCCTGACGAATCAAATCCAGAAGATTGCAAAGACAAAAAAGCGGGCAGATGAAGGAAAGCCCTTCAACATGCCCGCTCTGCGCTCATGTGCAATTACTTGCGCATGACCTTTTCAGAGGGAGTCAGTGCTTCAATGTAAGCGGGGCGCGAGAAAATGCGCTCGGCATACTTGAGCAGAGGGGCAGCATTCTTGGACAGCTCGATGCCGTAATAGTCCAGGCGCCACAGCAGGGGAGCAATGGCCACATCCAGCATGGAGAAGTTCTCGCCCATGATGTACTTGTTCTTCAGGAAGATGGGCGCCATCTGGGTCAGGCGGTCACGGATATGGGCACGAGCCTTCTCCAGAGCCTTTTCATTGCCCTTGACGTTGCGCTCTTCCAGAGCGCTCACGTGCACGAACAGTTCCTTTTCGAAGTTCAGCAGGAACAGGCGCACACGGGCACGGTCCACAGGGTCGCCAGGCATCAGCTGGGGATGGGGAAAGCGCTCATCAATGTACTCGTTGATGATGTTGGACTCGTACAGAATCAGGTCGCGCTCGACCAGGATTGGCACTTGACCATAGGGGTTCATCACGGCGATTTCTTCGGGCTTGCTGAACAAGTCCACATCGCGGATCTCGAAATCCATGCCTTTTTCAAACAGCACAAAGCGGCAGCGGTGTGAGAAGGGGCAAGTCGTTCCCGAATAAAGCACCATCATGGTGGAGACTCCTAAAAATCAAAAAGAGTGGGTTGCCCACGGCACCCCACTCTGCACTAACACGGTTTGGCTGCAGACAACTTCTGCACGGCGGCAAAGCCTATTTCACGTCTTTCCAGAACGCGGCATTCAGGCGCCAAGCGATAAAGATGAAGAAGGCCAGGAAAATCAACACGCCCACCCCGATACGGGTTCGGGTGTTCTGAGCCGGCTCCCCCATCCATTGCAGGTAATTCACCAGATCGCCAACTGCCTGATCGTACTGCACTGCGCTCATCTTGCCAGGAGACACCTGCTCCCAACCCTTGAAGACCTGGGTCTTAGTTCCATGGTCGTCATGCTCTTCGAAGATGGCGCGACGCTCACCCTGCAGCTCCCACAGCGCATGCGGCATGCCTACGCTGGGAAAGGCAAGATTATTCCAGCCCGTGGCCTTGGTGTCATCCCTGTAGAAAGTACGCAAGAAGGTATACAGGTAATCAGCGCCCGAGCCGCCCGAGCCGGCACGCGAGCGCGCGATCACGGTCAGGTCGGGAGGGTTGGCACCGAACCACTCCTTGGCTTCCTTTGGATTGATGGCTGCCTTCATGGTCTCACCCACCTTGTCGGTGGTGAACAACAGATTGTCCTTGATGTCCTGATCGGTCAGACCGATGTCCTTCAAGCGATTGAAACGCATGAAGGCAGCGGAGTGGCAGCTCAGGCAGTAGTTGACAAAGATCTTGGCACCATTTTGCAGGGATGCCGTGTCGCTGGTGTTGACTGGCGCCTTGTCCCAGTGGATGCCGCCTTCAGAAGCTTGCGCTGCACCGGCAATACCCAGGGCTGCAACCAGGGTCAGAATCAGTTTCTTCATTCTTGTTCTCTCCTGCTTCAGTGAGGCTTGAAGGTGACACGCTCGGGCACGGGCTTGGTTTCACCCAAGCGGCTCCACCAGGGCATGAGCAGGAAGAAGCCGAAGTAGAACAGCGTGCCGACCTGCGACACCTTCTCGCCCACCGGCGACGGAGGCTGCACCCCCAGATAGGCCAGGACGACGAAGTTCACCACAAACACTGCATACACATATTTGTGCCAGCTGGGGCGATAGCGGATCGACTTGACCGGGCTGCAATCGAGCCAGGGCAGGGCAAACAGGATAATGACCGCACCACCCATGACGACCACGCCCCAGAACTTGGCATCGATGGACAGCATCATGGCGATGGCACCCAGGGCCACGATGGCGACAGCACCCTTGGCAAAACCGGGCAGACGCGACTTGAGAATGCCGTAGCCGGCACCCAGCACCACGCAGGCGATCAGCACATACATCATCTCGCTGGTGATGGCACGCAACATCGAATAGAAGGGCGTGAAATACCAGACAGGGGCAATGTGATTGGGCGTCTTGAGCGGGTCGGCAGGGATGAAGTTGTTGTACTCCAGGAAGTAGCCGCCGAACTCGGGCGCAAAGAACACCACGGCCGAGAACAGGAACAGGAACACCGTCACGCCAAAGATGTCATGCACCGTGTAGTAAGGATGGAAGGGCACGCCATCCAGAGGGCGGCCCTTGTCATCCTTGGGCGCATTCGGGCCCTTGATCTCGATACCGTCGGGATTGTTGGAGCCCACGTCGTGCAGCGCCAGCAAATGCGCAACCACCAGACCCAGCAGCACCAGAGGCACGGCGATCACGTGGAAGCTGAAGAAGCGGTTCAGAGTCGCATCGCCCACGACATAGTCGCCACGGATCAGCAGAGCCAGATCGGGACCGACAAAGGGGATGGCGGAGAACAGGTTCACGATCACCTGGGCGCCCCAGTACGACATCTGGCCCCAGGGCAGCAGATAGCCCATGAAGGCTTCGGCCATCAGTACCAGGAAGATGGCGCAGCCGAAGATCCAGACCAGCTCACGCGGTTTGCGGTAAGAACCGTACAGAAGACCGCGGAACATATGCAGATAGACCACCACAAAGAACGCCGAGGCGCCCGTGGAGTGCATGTAGCGGATCAGCCAGCCCCAGGGCACATCACGCATGATGTATTCCACCGAAGCAAACGCCTTTTCGGCATCGGGCTTGTAGTGCATCACCAGGAAGATGCCGGTGACGATCTGGATCACCAGCACCAGCAGCGCCAGCGAGCCGAAGATGTACCAGAAGTTGAAGT
This sequence comes from Comamonas sp. NyZ500, assembly GCF_016772095.1. NCBI lineage: Bacteria > Pseudomonadati > Pseudomonadota > Betaproteobacteria > Burkholderiales > Comamonadaceae > Comamonas > Comamonas sp. NyZ500. The sequence continues at coordinate 111,764 of NZ_JAEIJE010000004.1, forward strand.
TCTTGGGAGCGTAGTACTCCGACATATGGACGCGGTACGCATCGAATGCCGTCGGAAACCGGTTCTCCAGCCAGTTCATGGCCTTCGCTCCGGTTGTGGAGTTCGGGTCGATTTGCTTGAATTCGTGAGCCATTGTTCTTGTCTCCCTCAGGCTGCCTTGGTGTCTTCACCAATCAGCAGCTTGGTGTCGGACAGATACATATGTGGCGGCACTTGCAGGTTGTCCGGCGCTGGCTTGTTCTTGAACACCCGGCCGGCCATGTCAAAGGTGGAGCCATGGCATGGGCACAGGAAACCGCCCTTCCAGTCTGCAGGCAGCGAAGGCTGAGGCCCGGCGACGAACTTGTCGGTGGGAGAGCAGCCCAGATGCGTGCAGATGCCCACGACCACCAGGATTTCAGGCTTGATGGAGCGCGCTTCATTGCGCGCATAGGGAGGAGTGAACTCTTCGGGATGACGCGCCGAGGTCGGGTCTGCCAGTTCGCCATCGAGGCCGGGCAAGTCCTTGAGCTGCTCGGGTGTGCGCTTGATGATCCACACCGGCTTGCCACGCCACTCGACGGTGAGCTTCTCACCATCCTTGAGATTGGAGATATCCACCTCTACCGCAGCGCCTGCTGCTTTGGCTTTTTCAGAAGGCTGGAAGGAGCTCACGAAAGGGACGGCCGTTGCCACACCGCCCACGGCACCAGCACATGCTGACGTGATGATCCACGTGCGCTTGCTGGAGTCGACTGGAGAGTCACTCATGGATTTCCTCGAAGTACATCGCTTGATTTGGGGTCAACTGCAAATTCTAGCGGTGGGGTTATGGTTATTCCAGCCCCAGTCCGACGTTGACAACCGCCAAAGTCACGCAATACTGCGCTATCTCAAACTCTTAGTGACTGGAACTGCTTATGGGCATGATGCAAGAATTCCGCGAGTTCGCAATCAAGGGAAACGTCATGGATCTTGCCGTGGGCGTGATCATCGGCGGCGCGTTCGGGAAAATCGTTGATTCCGTGGTCAACGACCTCATCATGCCTCTGGTGGGCCTGTTCTTTGGCAAGCTGGATTTTTCCAACCTATTCGTCGTTCTGGGCACCATGCCCGAAGGAGTTCCACGCACTCTGGATGCACTGAAAAAAGCCGGCATTCCCGTATTTGCCTATGGCAACTTCATCACGGTTGCGGTGAACTTCGTGATTCTGGCCTTCATCATTTTCATGATGGTCAAACAGATAAACCGCCTCAAACGCGAGGCTCCGCCTGCACCGGAGCAAGCGCCCGCTACGCCCGAAGACATTCAGCTGCTGCGCGAGATCCGCGACAGCCTCAATCGCAAGGCCTGAGAGCGTTCAGCCCAGTGAGAAAAAGCCTGCTGACCTCCAGCAGGCTTTTTTCATGGCATCGAGCATTCGGCGCGACCCAGCACAATGCATGAATCCTTCCTGCAAGTGCCTGGATGCCTGAAGCATTGACGACTGGTGAACCCGCAGTTGAAGTCCCATCAACTCGCCAGGCTGCGGGCCATATGCACGGCTTCAAGCAGGCTGGCCTCATCGGCCACGCCCTGACCGGCAATATCAAAAGCCGTGCCATGGTCGGGACTGGTGCGTACCAACGGCAAACCCAGGGTCACATTGACGCCTTTTTCCACACCCAAATATTTGACTGGGATCAACCCTTGGTCGTGGTACATCGCCAACACCACATCGAATTCACCCGGGTGGGCCGGCGTATTTCGCGCCCGCATGAAGACCGTGTCCGGCGCAAACGGTCCCTGCACATTCATGCCTTCGGCCTGCGCTGCCGCGATCGCCGGGGCAATGATTTCGATTTCCTCACGTCCGAAGATGCCGCCCTCGCCCGCATGCGGATTGAGCCCTGCCACGGCAATACGAGGCGCGCGCCCCAGGTTCCTGCCCAGCGCCTGATGCGTGATGCGCAAGGTCTGCAGAATCTGCGGCCCGGTCACGGCCTCGATGGCCTCGCGCAGCGAGACATGGATGCTGACCAGCACGGTGCGCAACTCGTCATTGGCCAGCATCATGCGCACCGGCATCTGCTCCAGCGAAACGCCCGCATGGACGGCCGCCTCGGCCTGCAGCAGCTCCGTATGCCCAGGAAAAGTCACGCCGGCCAGATGCAGTGCCTCTTTATGCAAGGGAGCCGTAACCATGGCGGCAATCTCGCCACGCAAAGCCGCCTGCGCGGCCCAGACCACGCATTGCGCCGCGGCCTGCCCGGCAGCCGCGCAAATCCGACCATAGGGCTGAGGCCCCGCCAGCCCCGGCAGGTTCAGCAGTGCAACAGCACCCTCCGGAACAGACCAGGCTTCGCCCGGCTCATCGATCACCACCACGGGCTGGGCGATGGCCTGATCGCCGTCAGCGGCCCGGGCGGCCAGCGCTGTGGCACGGCGCAGAGTCTGCAACTCACCCACCACAAAACAGCCACGCATGGCCTGCGGCGCAGCCCGGAAGGCCTTGGCGATGATTTCAGGCCCTATGCCTGCGCAGTCGCCCTGGGTGATGGCGATGGTTTGGGTTGAAGCAATGACAGACATAGGCATCAGAGTTGCCGCAAGCCCCCTGTTCCAAAGTGCTTGCAGTCATCAAAGTGAAAGGCCGAGGCGGATCAGGCCGGGTTGTCGATATCGATGAAGCGGTGCTCCAGCCCGCACTCCCGGGCTACATGGGCCGCCACGGCCGGCGCGCCGTAGCGCTCGGTCGCATGATGGCCGGCAGCGATAAAGCTCACGCCCATCTCGCGTGCCAGATGCATCTGGGGCTCGGAGATCTCGCCGGTGATATAGGCATCGGCGCCGGCGGCAATCGCGGACTCGAAAAAGCCCTGCGCCCCTCCGGTGCACCAGGCCAGCCTGCGGATCGGCTTGTGCTCTTGCGCACCGGCCAGCGTCACCTTGCGCCCCAGCACGCTTTGCACATGCCCTGCCAGGGCGGCGGCATCGGCAAAGTCCACATCGGCCAGCCAGCCCAGGTTCTGCTCGCCAAAGGCCGCCTGGCCCCGCACGCCGAGCCTGGCACCCAGTTGCGCGTTATTGCCCAGTTCGGCATGGGCATCCAGCGGCAGGTGATAGGCAAACAGATTGATGTCATGCGCCAGCAGCAGACGGATGCGCTCCTTGAGCCAGCCCGTGATGCGACCATCCATGCCGCGCCAGAACAGACCGTGGTGCACGAAGACGGCATCGGCCCCGGCCTCGATCGCCGCCTCGATCAAGGCGCGACTGGCCGTCACACCGCTGACGATACGACGAATCTCGCCCTTGCCTTCGACCTGCAGGCCGTTGGGTCCGTAGTCCTTGAAACGTTCGGGCTGCAGCAGCCCGTTGAAAACGGATAACAGGGTGTTTCGCTCAATGCTCATGGCTCGATTGTGCCCAAGCCCGCACGCAGACCCGGCCAGCAAGGCTTTGACAGACGTAAAAAGGGCAGCTCAGAGCTGCCCTTTTTTATCAGAACAAGTGACTTCAAGCCTTCTTGGCTTGCCAGCCCTTGCAGGCCAGAGGCCAGAAGCCCATGGCCATGCCCAGCACGCCCATGGCCGCCACATAGTGGGCGGGAGCCATCACATCCACCTGCTGCCACACGGACACCAGCATCGGTGTCAGACCGCCGAACACGGCATAGGCCATGTTGTAGGAGAAGGACAGACCGGTGAAGCGCACCTCGGGCGGGAAGGCCCGCACGCCCACCACGGGCAGCAGCGAGATGGAGCCCACGAAGAAGCCCACGGTCGCATAGTTGCAGATCAGAGACGCCTCGTTGCCAGGCAGGTTCAGGTAGAACAGATAGGCCGTGGCCGTCATGCCGCCCCAACCGATGAGCATGGTCAGCTTGGTACCAATCTTGTCGGACAGCCAGCCCCAGAACACGCAACCTATGGTCAGCGTCACGGTCGCCACGGCATTGGCCTTCAGGGCCATGGCAGGTTCGATGTGGAACACCTTTTGCAGATAGGCTGGTGTGAACAGAATCACCACCACGATCGCCGTGGACAGCACCCAGGTCATCAGTGCCACGACAACGCAGGCTTCCCGGTGGTCGCGCAGGATGGTCTTGATCGGCAGTTCGCGGTCAGCGGCCTTGCGGGCCTGCAGTTCCTTGAAGATGGGGGTCTCGTGCAGAAACTTGCGCAGATACACCGACACCAGACCGAAGACACCGCCCAGGATGAAGGGCAGGCGCCAGGCCCAGTCGTGGATCTCGCCCTGGCTGTAGGTGCTGTTGAGCCACACCCCGATGATGGAGCCCAGGAAAATGCCGCCGGTAATGCCGGAGGTCAGTGCGCCGATCGCAAAGCCGTAACGCTTCTGGGGAGCATGCTCGGCCACGAACACCCAGGCACCGGGCATTTCACCGCCGATGGCAGCACCTTGCATCACGCGCATCAGCAGCAGCAGGATAGGAGCGGCCAAGCCTATGGTTTCATAAGTCGGCAGCAGGCCGATGACCAGTGTGGGCACGGCCATCAGGAACACCGACAGCGTGAACATCTTCTTGCGGCCCAGGATGTCGCCGAAGTGGGCAATCAAGATGCCGCCGATGGGGCGCGCCAGATAACCGGCCGCGAAAATGCCCAGCGTCTGCAGCTGGCGCATCCACTCCGGCAGCGAGGCTGGAAAGAACAGGCTGCCGATCACATTGGCAAAAAAGACGAACACCACGAAGTCGTAAAACTCCAGCGTTCCGCCCAGGGCCGATAAGCCCAGGGTCTTGTAGTCCTCCCGGTTCAGGAGACGATTCGGCGCTGCAGCCGGCGCGTCAGCCGATGCAGCGTGGTCAAGCGTAGTCATGGTGTTTCCTAGATCGAACAACAGGACAGCGCGGATAAGGCCGCTGATCACGGGTCAACGTGCAGTGGCAGACCGATTGCGGCGGGCTTCAGATGCAAAGCCACACCAGACTGAATTGAGCACCTTGTGGGCAGTCACTTCAGTAACGGCGGCGTAAGCGCAGTCGAAAAAACATTCTAGGGTTTCCACTCATATATCCTGGACACATAAAACTTTAGGTGCTTGCAGTCCTATAGCCATGGGCCCTGCATTCTGCAAAGCTTTGCGTTATGCATTTGCTTGCAAGCAAATGTTCGCTTCGACGCCTGGCGCAGCCATGCTTCACAATGTGGGCTTGTTCCCCTCACTACCTATACGCATTACATGAAACGCACCTGGTTGCTGTTTTCGCAGGTCGTCACCGTGCTGGTGGCTATCTATTTTGTAGTGGCTACCCTACAGCCCACTTGGCTTCAGCGCGGAAATATCCGTAGCAGTGCCGGTGTTTCGCTGCTGCAGGCTCCATCCACTCCAGCGGGTGAAGTCGCTCCCGGCAGCTTTGCGCCTGCCGCGCGCAAAGCCTCGCCCGCCGTGGTCAGCATCAACACCAGCAAGGCGGTTCGCCACCCGCGCGCCAACGACCCCTGGTTCCAGTTCTTCTTTGGCGATCAGGGTCCGCAAGAGCAATCTGGTTTGGGTAGCGGCGTCATCATCAGTCAAGATGGCTACATCCTCACCAACAACCATGTGGTGGAAGGCGCCGACGATATCGAGGTCACGCTGACCGATAGCCGTCAGGCCAAGGCCAAGATCATTGGAACAGACCCCGAGACCGATCTGGCCATTCTCAAGATCGAGCTCGACAAGCTGCCCGTCATCGTGCTGGGCAACTCCGATCAGGTCGCTGTGGGCGACCGCGTGCTGGCCATCGGCAACCCCTTCGGCGTGGGCCAGACAGTGACCAGCGGCATCATCAGCGCTCTGGGCCGCAGCCAGCTGGGCATCAACACCTTCGAGAACTTCATCCAGACCGACGCTGCCATCAACCCCGGCAACTCCGGCGGTGCGCTGGTGGATGCCAACGGCAATCTGCTGGGCATCAACACGGCCATCTACTCGCGCTCTGGCGGCAGCATGGGCATCGGGTTCGCGATTCCCGTCTCCACAGCCAAGATGGTGCTGGACGGCATCGTCAAGGACGGCAAGGTCACGCGCGGCTGGATCGGCGTGGAGCCCAACGAACTCTCACCCGAGCTGGCCGAGACCTTTGGCGTCAAGGCCGATGCCGGCGTCATCATCACCGGCGTGCTGCAGGCCGGCCCCGCCGCCCAGGCCGGCATGCGCCCCGGCGACGTGATCGTCAAGGTGGGCGAGACCGCGACCCGCAATGTCTCCGAGCTGCTGACGGCCGTGGCCTCGCTCAAGCCCGGCGAAGCCGCCAAGTTCGATGTGCGCCGCGGCGACAGCGAAGTCATGCTGGACATCACTCCGGGAGCCCGCCCAGCAGCCAGCACCTTGCAGCAGCAGAGCCGTCCCCGTCGTTGACGGGTACTGCCAACAAGTCCACCAGCCAGCGCCGGTCGCTGGCTTTTTTCATGGTGCGGCCTGTTGCAGGCTGCAGCGGGCCATCACATACCATTAGAAAATACGGCTCTAACGCTTGCAGGTAAAGCTCTGACAGCTATCAAAACAAAAGCCCTTGAATCGCTTCAAGGGCTTTGCAGGAGGTCGGGAACGAAGATCAGTGGCCGTCAGTGGATTTTTCCACTTCCGTGCCCGTGCCTTCCTCGGCATCGGGCGCACGCGATACCCGGCTGAACCAGCCGGCCCCCAGAATGCCGATCTCGTAGAGCAGGCACATGGGCAAGGCCAGGGCCAGCTGGGAAATCACATCGGGCGGCGTGATGACGGCCGCAATCACAAAGGCCAGCACCACGAAATAGCCGCGAAAGGCCTTGAGCTTTTCAATCTCCACCAGGCCAAAGCGCACCAGCAGCATCACCACGATGGGCACCTGGAAAGCCGCCGCAAAAGCGATGTAAAGCGACAGAATCGCTTCCACATACGAGGCGATGTCGGGCGTTGCCGCCACGCTGGCCGGCGTGAAGTGCTGGATGAACTTGAACATATTGCCCAGCACAAAGAACTGTACGAAGGCAATGCCGGCATAGGCCAGCAAGCTGCCGAACAGGATCAGCGGCAGGGCGAACTTCTTCTCGTGGCTGTACAGGCCCGGTGCCACAAAGGCCCAGATCTGGTACATGATCCAGGGCAGCGCCAGCAGCACGGCCACCATCATCAGCACCTTGAGCGGCACAAAGAAGGGCGAGAAAACGCCCACCGCAATCAGCTTGGCGCCGGGCGGCATATGCTCCTTGATGGGCAGGGCGATGAAGTCGATCAGGCCATCGGGGCCCGGCCAGAACATCAGCAGCCCGACGCCGATCAAAACGCCATACAGGCTGTAGAGCAGGCGGTCACGCAGCTCCATCAGGTGCTGGACAAACGGCTGCTCCGTGCCGGCGAGTTCGTCTTCTTTAGAGGGTTCGGACATGGTGCAAAACCGCGTCGGAGCCCGATCGGCTCCACACGCTTGAGAAACAACAACGCCCGCGGATCACGGGCAAAGAGCGACATGCGGGCAGCAGAGCCGACCCCCTTGGGCCGGCCATGGCCGACCTTGCGGCCGGCAGGCTGCTGAGCTGCATGTTCAATGGAACTTCTTGGGGCGAAAGCGCGCCACGCGTGCCGCACCCGACTGGACCTTGCTGCGTACCCCGGCACGGGCCTTGTACCACTGGGGCACGGCACCGCGCTTGATGCGCCAGTTCTTGCGCGGATGGCGATAGCTGGGCACCACGCTGCTGTGCGTATCCAGACCGGTGTAGCCACCCTCTGCGTCATAGGAGCCGAAGGACGAAGCTGAAGTCATGTTCGAGTCGTCGCGCAGGTCCTTGGTCGCATCGCTCCAGTCCTTTTCAAGATCGGAGGCCTGATTGCGCATGCTGGACTCCACGTCCCGCGCGGCAGTCTCGACCGTGTCCTTCATCTTGCGCAGCTCATCGAGCTCCATGGAGCGGTTGACCTCGGCCTTGACGTCGGACACATAGCGCTGTGCCCTGCCAAGCAAGGTGCCCACCATGCGGGCCACGCGCGGCAGTTTCTCGGGACCGATGACCACCAGGGCCACGGCACCGATCAGCGCCATTTTGGACAGGCCAATATCAAACATCTAAATGTCAGTCCTGCCGCGATCAGCTCTTTTGCTTGGCTTCCACGTCGATGGTGGCCTTTTCGGCAGCCTGCTGGTTGGCCACTTGGCCGGTCGCAGCGTTGGCGTCGGCGTCAGTCGCGCCGTCCTTCATGCCGTCCTTGAAGCCCTTGACGGCGCCGCCCAGGTCGGAGCCGATGTTCTTGAGCTTCTTGGTGCCGAACACCAGAACCACGATGAGCAGCACGATCGCCCAGTGCCAGATAGAAAACGAGCCCATGAGAATCTCCTAGAAATTGCAAACCATTTTAGACGGGGCTTGTGACAGATACGAATCAATCACCCAAAAAGCCTGCAGCGCACAGCTCTATCGCCGCGTGCAGGCTCGCTGCGCCGCCGGATCAGCCCTTGAGCCAGGGGCGCGGGCCGCCCATGACGTGCAGGTGCAGATGGTGCACTTCCTGCCCGCCTTCGCTGCCGGTGTTGACCACGATGCGGAAACCGCCATCGGGATAAGGGTTGCAGCCCTGCTCCATCGCCAGCTTGGGAGCCAGCGCCATCATGCGACCCAGCAGGGGCACATCCTCGGCGCCGACCTGGGCCATGGAGGGTATGTGTTTCTTGGGAATCACCAGGAAGTGCACAGGCGCACCAGGGTGAATGTCATGGAAGGCGAACAGCTCCTCGTCTTCATACACCTTGCGCGAAGGAATCTCCCCTTTGGCGATGCGGCAGAAAATGCAATGGGGGTCGTAATCGTGGTCGTGCATGGTCTCTTGTATCTCGACAGTTCAGTATTCCAGGCGCCCTGCCTTGCCCATGGCCCATAAAGCAGACAAGGGCGTCATCCCCTGAGGAGGCCTCAGGGGACTATCCTATATTCTCGTTGAATCGCAGCGTCTGTTTGACGCCAAGGTGCTCGCGATTGAGCTGCAGCCATTGCTGGCCGCGCTCCCGGCCCAGCTCGAACAGCTTGCGCACCATGCCCATGTCTGCGCGCACCTTGCTCGAGGCGCCAAAAGGCTTGAGCACGGAGCCCCCGTCGATGCGGTGCATCAGCACATGCTTGTAGCGCTCGGGGTCCAGGCGCTTTTGCTCCAGCAGCTTGACCACGAACTCGATGGCACGCAGCTCGGCCAGCAAGCTGGCGTTGAAGGTGATTTCGCTCATGCGATCCATGATCTCGCGGGCCGTATCGGGCGAGACATCGGACTCCTTGGGATTGATCTGCACCAGCAGGATATCCCTGCTCCTGGTCTCGTAAATCAGCGGATACAGGGCCGGATTGCCCGAGAACCCGCCGTCCCAGTAGCACTCCCCGTCAATCTCCACCGCCTTGAACAGCTGCGGCAGGCAGGCCGATGCCATGATGGCGTCTGCCGTCACCTGCTCGCCCTTGAAGATCTTGCCGGCACCCGTGCGCACATTGGTGGCGCAGATGAAGAGCTTGGGCACCACGCTGGGGGGCTCGGGATGCGCCAGCGTCTCGAAGTCCACCACCCGGGTGAGCAGCTGTCGCAGCGGGTTGATATTGAGCGGATTGGTCTGATAGGGCGACAGAAACTGGTTGAGCACGCCCATGAATTGCTTGCTGCCCGGCAACGGTGCGGCCCAGAACATCTTGCCCACGCTGCCCATGGTGCCCACGCCCTCCCACAGCTCGCGCAGAGACTGGCGCGCCAGCTGCCGCCCCAGGTAACGGGCATCGTCCACTTTCTTTTCCTGCGCGGCCGCCTGCGCGAAGCCATGGGCCAGCGCCACGGCGTTCATGGCACCGGCGCTGGTGCCGCTGATGCCTTCGAAGATCAGTCCGTCGTCATCCAGCAATGCATCCAGCACGCCCCAGGTCAGCGCACCATGCGATCCCCCGCCCTGCAGGGCCAGGTTGAGGGTGTGGGAAGTCTCTGCAGCCATGGCACGATCCTGTGAGGGTTGATGAACCAAGCAAGGGGCTTGGGACTCACGCAAACAAAGAATGCACAGCGGGCATATCCATGGACAAAACACCATGCCCGATCCGAATCAGCGCAAGTCCTGGAGCTTATCCAGCACAGCGAGCATTGCACAGGCCCTCACTCGTGTCAGCCTGCCACCCCGAATCTGTTGCAGCGCAGCACAACCGCTTGCAAAAACAAAAAAGCCCCGGCCGTAAAGCGGGGGCTTGGGTGTCTGGCAAGTGCGGTTCAGGGCTGGATCGCGCGATTCTTGTTCATGGCGATCATGCCGCTGACGATGCGGTAGAGGAACCAGATGGAGATCAGCACCCAGGCAGGGTTGAAGATCAAGAGGCCCAGCAGGAAGAACGGGAAAGTCACCGCATAGAGAACGATGGCCCAGAGCACGCTGCGCAGCCGCCAGGAAAAATGGCTCTCCTGCCAGGTGCCGCGCGCATCATCGCGCTTGACCAGGTCGATGACGACTGCAATCAGCAACAGCAGCACACTGACCTGCGCGCCAGGCAGCACCGCGGCCACGGCCACGACCAGGTGCAGCAGATAGCTGACCCAGCCCCAGGCCTTCAGGCCCTCGACCTCGGTAGAGCTGCTGCTATTTACATCGATGATGTCGCGATCGTCATTCATGCGCTTCCTCCTTATTGCTTGGCCGCCCCTTCCTGAGCAGCGCGTTCCTGGGCCTTGCGCAGGGCTTTTTCCTCCAGACCGCTGGTGCCCTCGCGGCGCTCCAGCTCGGCCACCACCTCTGCGGGTGTCAGTCCGTAGTGCGACAGCGCAATCATGGAGTGAAACCACAGATCTGCCACTTCATAGAGGATCTTGCCCTTGTCCGCGCCATGATCGACATCCTTGGCGGCCATGACGACTTCGGTGGCCTCTTCGCCGATCTTCTTCAGAAAGGCGTCAGGCCCCTTGTGCAGCAGGCGCGCGACATAGCTTTTTTCAGGGTCGCCACCATTGGCAACCTTGCGGCTTTCGATCACGGCGGCCAGACGGGCCAGTGCGCCCTCGACCGACGCGGTGTTTTGTTCAGACATGACTTTATTTGTAGATGGAAGCAGGATCTTTCAAGACCGGATCGACAGCAAGCCACTGTCCGTCCTTGAAAACGCTGTAGAAGCAGGAGTGGCGGCCGGTATGGCAGGCAATACCGGGATCATGCCCCTCTTGCGTGATCTTGAGCAAAACCACGTCGTTGTCGCAGTCGATGCGCATCTCGTGCACGGTCTGTACATGGCCGGACTCCTCGCCCTTGAACCACAGCTTGTTGCGCGAGCGGCTGAAGTAGACGGCACGCCCCAGCTCGGCGGTCTTTTCCAGTGCCTCGCGGTTCATCCAGGCAAACATGACCACGTCGCCGCTGCTTTGCTCCTGCGCAATCACGGGCACCAGACCCTGCGCATCCCATTTGACTTGATCGAGCCAGCTCATTGCAGACCTTTGCTTTGTATAGCTGCCAGCGCAGGCCAGCAGCCAACATCAACCATAAAACATATGGAAAGCCGCTTGTAGCCTGCGCAAGCCGCTCTCAAAACAACTTTAGAGACGCACGGGAATGCCGCGCGCGCGCATGCATTCCTTGGCCTGCTGCACGGTGTACTCGCCATAGTGGAAGATGCTGGCGGCCAGCACGGCATCGGCGCCGCCAATGGTCACGCCATCGGCCAGATCTTCGAGATTGCCGACACCGCCCGAGGCGATCACGGGCACGGCCACGGCATCGGCCACGGCACGCGTGAGCTTCAGATCGAAGCCGCTCTTGGTGCCGTCCTTGTCCATGCTGGTCAGCAGGATCTCGCCGGCACCGCGCCTGGCCATCTCTTCGGCCCAGCGCACCACATCCAGCCCCACGTTCTTGCGCCCGCCATGGCTGTACACATCCCAGCCCGGCCCCATGGGCGTGCCGCCGGGGCCGATGCGCTGCTCGTCCTCGGGCGTGCGGCGCTTGGCGTCGATGGCCACCACGATGCATTGCGCGCCGTACTTGTCGCTGCAGGCATTGATGGTGTCCGGGTTGGCAATGGCGGCGGAGTTGAAGCTGGTCTTGTCGGCTCCGGCATTGAGCAGGCGGCGCACATCTTCCACGCTGCGCACGCCACCGCCCACGGTCAGCGGAATGAATACCTGCGAAGCCACGGCCTCGATGATGGGCAGAATCAGATCACGGCCATCGCTGGTGGCCGTGATGTCCAGAAAAGTCAGCTCGTCTGCACCCTGGGCGTTGTAGCGTGCGGCAATTTCCACCGGGTCGCCTGCATCGCGCAGCTCCAGAAAATTGACGCCCTTGACCACGCGGCCGCCGGTCACGTCAAGGCAGGGAATGATGCGTTTGGCAAGCATGGACCAGTCTCGGAATATCTACGAACAAAGAGGCCAAAGATACCACGGCCTCGCCGCTGCCTAGGGCATCTGCCGACGGCGCCCCCCTGCCGCTGCCATGGCATTGCCAGCTGGCTTCGGCGGCACGCCGCCCGGCCACAGCCATCGCATCGCGAGTCAAGCCTGCTCGACTTGAAACGATTCAAGTCAGCAGCAGTCCCAATCCATAAAGCGGCACAAAATCCCTGTGCTCCCAATTGAATAACAGTAAACACAGAGCCGGCCTCACGATTTATTGTTTTCAGCCGCAATCTCTTTCCCGCATCGATATTCCGGCTGCGATTAACTGGCGCAGATAGGACCATCGCCCACTCCTGACTAGGCATGCCACAAGCAATCCGAAAACAAAGGCACCGATATTCTCAATGAGAAGCCTCCACGCCTGCGAGAAGCCGCACTGCCGAGAGCGGCATATGACTGCGTGACAAGCAAAGCTATTGCGGGCTGGCTTCGGCAAGCCACCTGACGCTAGGGTTGACAGCAATGCAAAGCAGTCTCGACCGGGAAGCGAAATACCTTAAATATTGTGTATAAAACCCCAATTCAGCATCCAGATATTCATGGCGTAAAAAGATGTTTCTTTTTACGCTGCATTCTTGTTCGGATTGTTTTTGCTAGTGAAACTATGAAAAAAATAAATCAATAGTTTTTAATATTTCGACAGTGTTGTCCCCATAAATAATTGACCGGACCCGGAAACCCATCCCGTTCGATGAATGTATTCAGGCACAGGTGATCATCATGGATATGAGACGCCAATATTTCGGTACCGACGGAATCCGCGGGCGGGCTGGGTATTTCCCCATCACGCCGGACTTCGCTCTGCATCTCGCCCATGTCGTCGGACGAATGCTTCATCGCAACGAAGAGCGCCCGACGGTGCTGATTGGCAAGGACACGCGTATCTCGGGTCACATGCTCGAAAGCGCATTGGTGTCGGGCTTCAATTCGTCTGGAGTGGATGTGGTGCTGCTTGGGACGCTGCCAACACCGGGAGTGGCCTATCTCACGCGGGCCCTGCGTGCCAGTCTGGGAGTGGTCATCAGCGCCAGCCACAACACCTTCGAGGACAACGGCATCAAATTCTTCAGTGCCAAAGGCACCAAACTGCCCTATGTCTGGGAGGTAGCAGTCGAGCAAATGCTGCTGGATGAGCCGCATTGGGTCCCGGCAATCGCACTCGGAAAAACCCAGCTCCTGGATGACGCCGCCGGCCGCTATATAGAGTTTTGCAAGAGCACTTGCGACCATGCGTTCACCTTGCGAGGGCTGAAGATCGTGGTCGATGCCGGCCATGGTGCGGCCTATCAGATAGCGCCCATGGTCTTGCATGAACTCGGTGCCGAAGTGGTGGCCATAGGCTGTGCTCCCGATGGCATGAACATCAACCAGGGGGCCGGAGCCGCACATCCCGAGCTCCTGGCCACGACTGTTTCCGGTTGCGGTGCGGATTTCGGCATCGCCCTGGATGGCGATGCGGATCGCCTGCTGGTCGTCGATGCCGCCGGCCGGCTCTATAACGGAGACGAGTTGCTGTACCTGATCGTCGCCGACCGCCTGGAGCATGACGAGAGCATTGCGGGCGCCGTCGGCACGCTGATGACGAATATGGCGGTGGAGCGGGCATTCGGGGTGCTGGATGTGGACTTCATGCGCACCAAGGTCGGCGACCGCTACGTGCTTGAGGAGCTCAGCCGCAGGGGCTGGACCTTCGGCGGCGAGGGGTCGGGCCATCTGCTGATACTGGACCGGCACAGCACGGGCGACGGTCTGGTGAATGCGCTACAGATATTGCAGGCCTGCGTGCGCACCGGCCGCACGCTATCGCAATGGCTGCTGCCAGTGCAGCTCTACCCTCAAGCATTGCTCAATGTGCACTGGTCGCCAGACCGGGATTGGCGCAGCAATGCCTTGCTGGCACGAGTGCAGGCGCAGGTCGAGGCCGAACTGGGTTCCACCGGGCGTGTGCTGGTGCGTCACAGCGGCACGGAGCCGCTGCTGCATGTGATGGTGGAGGCACAGGATGGCGATCAGGCCAGCCGCTGTGCCGAGCGACTGGTCACGGCTGCCAGAGACGGTTAGCCCGCCGATGCGGCTGCGCCGCTCATGCAGCAGATAAAGCCGGCACCAATTGTGGCCTGCACGAGGAGCTGGCTGACATACCCCAAGCAGAGCGTGAAAGATGATTTTGAGCAGGTGCGAATGAAGAACGTCTGATACCAATTGACTCAAAGGGAGAACGCAATGAATCAGGACTCCGAGGCTCTTCACGGCAAGCCAGACATCGCGCAGTTGCTCATCGTGTCCGGGACCAGGCCCGAAATCATCAAGCTGGCCCCCGTCTATCACGCACTGCAGCAGACGCACTGGGCCCGCCCCATCTGGCTGCACACCGGCCAGCATGGCGACATGGCCGCGCAAATGCTGGATTGCTTTCATATCCAGCCCGATCATGTGCTGCAAAGGCAAGGAAGCTCTCTGCTGGAATTCGCCACAGGCTGCCGGACTCAGCTGGAGTCCGTGCTGACGGATACGAGCTGTGAGGCAGTGATCGTTCAGGGCGACACAGAGAGCGCGTTTCAGGGTGCCTTGGCCGGCTTCTATCTCAAGGTGCCCGTCGTCCATGTCGAGGCCGGCCTGCGCACCTACAACCTGCACCGACCTTTTCCGGAGGAAGGCCTGCGGCAAATGATAGGGCGCATCGCCAGCCTGCATCTGGCCCCCACCCCGAGGGCCCAGCAGGCGCTGGAGCGCGAAAACGTGGCCAAGGAAAAGATCGAACTCACCGGCAACACCGTCGTCGATGCCCAGCTCTGGGCCAGCCAGCATCACCACATCCACCGCCGCATGCAGGGCCAAGGCCATATTCTGGTGACCATGCACAGGCGAGAGAACTGGGGCCCCGATGTGGACCATGTGTGCGAAGCGATTGCCGAGATCGCGCGCGAGTTTCCCCAGATGCCGGTGCTGTTCCCGGTTCACCTCAATCCGGTGGTCAAGGAGCCGGTACACCGGCTGCTGGGCGGACTTCCCAATGTCAAGCTGACGGAGCCTCTGGATTACCTGGCCATGCAGCAGGCCCTGGCCGATGCCTGGCTGGTGCTGACCGATTCCGGCGGACTGCAGGAAGAGGCGCCAACCTTCAAGGTACCGGTGCTGGTCTTGCGCGACGAGACCGAGCGTCCCGAGGTGCTGGAAGCCGGCTGCGCCGCTCTGGTCGGAGCCGACAGAAGCAGGATCGTTCAGTCCGTGCGCCACCTGATGCATGACGATGCTGCCTACCGGAGCATGCAGGCCAGCAGCAACCCCTTTGGTGACGGGACTGCAGCACAGCGCACTGAGAAAAGACTGCACCAGATGCTGAGGCCTGATCACGCAGGCCTGGCACAGAAAGCCGCTGAAAGGACGCGCCATGTCCTGGCTTGACCTGTTCACCGGATACCTCTATGTGCTCAAGAGCATCGCCATCGTCATTGCGGTGGTGATCTTCATCAGCGGACTGGACGATCTGTTCATCGACCTCTTTTACTGGGGGCGGCGCACCTGGCGTGCACTGACCGTGTATTCGCGCCACGAGCAGATGAATCACAAGGCCTTGCTCGGTGTGGACGAAAAGCCGCTGGCCATCATGGTGCCCGCCTGGCAGGAGCATGGCGTGATCGGCAAGATGGCGCAGCTGGCGGCAACCACGCTGGACTATGAGAACTACCACATCTTCATCGGCACCTACCCCAACGACCCCCAGACCCACGCCGATGTGGAGCAGGTAAGAGCCCATTTCCCGAATGTGCACAGCGTGGTCTGCGCACGCCCCGGGCCGACCAGCAAGGCCGACTGTCTCAACAATGTGCTCGATGCCATCTTCCAGTTCGAGCAGCGCTCGGGCATAGAGTTTGCAGGCTTCATCCTGCATGACTCGGAAGACGTGCTGTCCAGGTTGGAGCTGAGACTGTTCAACTTTCTCGTGGATCGCAAGGATCTGATCCAGCTGCCGGTCTACCCCCTGGAGCGGCCACTGCGCGAATTCACCGGCGGGCATTATCTGGACGAGTTTGCCGAGCTGCATGCCAAGGACATCGTGGTGCGCGAGGCCCTGGTGGGTCAGGTGCCCAGCGCCGGAGTCGGCACCTGCTTCAGCCGCCGCGCCATCACGGCGCTGCTGGAGATGGGCGATGGCGTAGCCTTCGATACCCAGAGCCTGACCGAGGACTACGACATCGGTTTCCGGCTCAAGCAGCTGGGCATGCGCGAGATCTTCGTGCGCTTTCCCGTGCATGACGCGGACCAGCCTACCGATCCCGACCAGCCACGCCGACACGGGCGCAGCGCGCGTGAAGCCAGCGTCATCTGCGTGCGGGAGTTCTTCCCCGATACGCTGAATGCGGCGGTGCGACAGAAGTCCCGCTGGATCACGGGCATCGTGATCCAGGGTTTCAAGACCCTGCGCTGGACCCAAAGCGGTGTGCTGAACTATTTTCTCTGGCGCGACCGCAAAGGGGCTCTCACCAATTTCGCCAGCTTTCTGGCCATGCTGCTGGCGATGCAGCTGATTGCCATCTGGCTCTACCAGCGCCTGGTACCGGACAGCTACCGGTTTCTCTCCATCTTCCAGGGCGACTGGTGGCTGTATGCGCTGCTGGCCGCGAACTTCGTGCTGATGCTCAACCGCATTGTCCAGCGCATGTTCTTCGTCACCAGCTACTACGGCATCGTCCAGGGATTGATGTCGCTTCCGCGCCTGCTATGGGGCAATTTGGTGAACTTTCTGGCCAACTGGCGGGCCATCGCCCAGGCGCTGCAGGCCAAGGATATCCGGCGCATGGCCTGGGCCAAGACCGACCATGACTTCCCCATGCTGGGAGAGGGACCCCGACTGCGCGAGGAGGGAGAAGCGCTGATCCTGGCCAGCGAGTCGGTCATAGACCCGGTCTCGCATGCAGCCCTGGAGCGCAAGCTGGAGAGGCCCGTGCGCTACCTCATTGCCCCCAAGGGAGAGGTCACGGTCGAGCTGCGGCGTCTGTATGCAAGACAGCATGGGGAGCCGGCTCGCGAACTGCTGGCCTGGGCCGTGGAACGCAAACGCGTATCCGCCGAACAGGCGAAAGAGCTGTGGAAATTCTATGTGTCGCGGCAGCTGATGCTGGGCGAAGTGCTTCAGGCCCTGGGCCGCATCGACACGGCCGTGCTGAATGCCTTGCTGCTCAGACATGAGCAAAGCGATGACAGCCTGGGCCTGTTCCTGGTGAACCAGGGGGCGTTGACGCAGGCTACGCTGGATGAAGCACTGCGACTGCAGCAACAGTTGCAGGTCACCATGGCGCAACTTTTGCGCCGCCTTGATGCCGCCCCGATCGTGTCCGTTGCTTAGGTGCCAATATATGAAGCTTTCTCGTCCTATTCTGGTTCTTTCCCTGGCATGCGCCACCCCATACGATGGTCTGGCGCAGACGGTGGATCTAGGCCCGGATATCACTCCCAGACAGCGCTTTCAGGTCTATCCCCGGATCGACAAGGCGTATGAGGCCATGGCGCGCGGCGATGGCCAGCGTGCCATCTCCGAGCTGCAGCAGGCTCAGCGTCTGGCACCGGACAACACCGAGATCGCCTTGCAGTTGGCCGCAGCCCATCGCCGCTTTGGCCAACCCGCACAGGCTGAAGCTGTACTGAAGGCTCAGCTTCAGCGCCACCCTGGCGATGCGCGTCTGGCCCAGGCTCTGCGCGATATGCATCAGGGAGCCGTTCCAGCCAGACAGCCCGAGTCTCAAGCCCTGCCCGCTCCTGCGGCCAAGGAGCCACCGAAGACGCCAGGCACCGCCGCGCCTTCAGCAGCGACAGCACCGGAGCCGGCAAAGGCAGCCACCTCGACAGCGGGCACCACGCCGCGCCCGCGCAAGAGCCCGGCAACACAGGCCATGCCTGCGGGTTACGCCAAGGCCAGCCAGGCCTATGCCGCAACCGAGCGGCGCGACTTCGCCACGGCCTTGCCTCTGGCAAGGCAGGCCGTAGCTGCGGCCCCCGGGCGTCTGGACTATCAGCGCCTGCTGGTCTACCTGCTCGTCGAGAACGGGCGCTTCGACGAGGCCGAAGCCAGGGCAACAAGGCTGGACAAGGTCAAGCAGCTGCAGTCGGACTCCGATTGGCAGATGCTGCGCACATCCATACGTCAGCGCCGCGCCCTGCGGCCCTTCGAGCAGGCCTTGCAGGCACGCGAGCAAGGCGACATGGTCAAGGCCCTCAGGTATGCCGAGACCAGCGTCCGAATAGCGCCGGATGCGCTGGCTCCCCGGCTTCAGTGGCTGGGCTTGCTGCTTCAGGATGGGCAGGCGGCCCAGGCACAGCGCGTGGCAGAGCAAGGGCTGGCGCTGCAGCATGATCCTGCACTGCAGGTACTGCAGGGCGTGGCCCTGCATGTCCAAGGTCGCGGCATGGCCTCCGAACAGGCTTTCGACGCAGCGCTTGCCGCCCCCCATCTGTCGCGGTCGGAGCGGCAGAATTACGGCGTGATAGCCCTGGATGCAGCGCTGGCAGCCGGCCAGACAGAACGAGCCCAGCGGCTTGTGCAGGCGCTGGAGACGGACAGCAATGCCGACGTCAACAGCCGCCGAGAGCAGCTCAAGGCCCTGCGCTCCTCAACCATGTCACGCAACTACGAGCTGCCACTGCCCCTGGTCAACTGCTTCAGCGCCGGCGATGTGCCCGGCTGCGAAATCTGGCCCGGGCAGGAAGCGCCAGACCCGGCATACAAAGTCGCCCATGAGGCCTATCAAGCCTACAGCGATGGGCAATATGCTTTGGCGGCAGAAAAGGCCGGAGCTGCCGTGCAGCTCAACCCCGGTCATCTCCCCTACCGTCAGCTTCGCCTGCAAGCCTTGCTGGCTGCAGGCCAGAAGGCGCAGGCGCTTGAGGAGGTCGATCAAACACTGCAGCTACAGCCCGATGCAGCCGAAGTGCTGGCCTTGCGCAGTCGTCTGCGCCACGAGCAGGGCATGACCGAGGCCGCCAACGCCGACGCACGGACGGCCTTGCAAATGGGCGGCCTGTCCCTGTCCAGCGAGGTGGATCTGCTGCTTCAGCTGGGGCGGCGAGACGAGGCTGCTGCACGCTTTGCACAGGCCGTTTCGGAGCCTGAGCTGCAGCAAAGCGCCGACCCCAATCTGGCCTATCTGGCCATTCGCGTGGGGGACGATCGCAGTGCCTTGTCCATCTTCAACCGCGCACGGGACCAGAGCCGTCTGCCGGACACGGCGCTGCGCGATGGCGCCTACGCTGCCAGCAGGCTGGCCGAGAACGATCAGTCCATCGACTACTTCAAGCAGGCCATTGCCGCTGCACATGAAGGCCGGCTCGCCATGACGCCGCAGCAGCAATATGAGACACGACGTGAAGTTGCCGACCGGGACCGCTCCTGGGGCATCAACACCTTGCTGGGCTATCGAGGCATTTCCCTGGGCGCGGCGGGCGCCCAGCCCGGCCTCTATGGCGACGTGGCCCAGCTCGTCAGCGAGGTGTACTGGCGCCCGCAGAAGTTCGGCGACGGCCGCTTCTGGGAGCTGTACGGCGGCGCTGCTCAAACGGTCTACAGCCGCCACGATGTGCCCACGGGCGGAGAGACCACCCAGGGTGCCGTCGGTATTCGTGCCAAGCCGCTGAGCGATCACAACCTCATACTCGCGGCCGAGCGGCGCGTGCGCATCGGCTCGCTGTCCAGCAACGACTGGTTGCTGCGCATGGGATATTCGGGCGGCATGGGCACCGACCTGCGCGTGGATGTGCCCAGCTGGAACACGTTCAATATGTATGCCGAAGTAGGTCGCTTCATTCATCGCAAGCAGAACTACGCGACTTTCGAAGCCCAAGCAGGGCGCAGTTTCCGAATGGGGGGGAGCGACTCAAGACTGGTGCTATTTCCGCATGCAGTCCTGGGCGCTGATTACAACTCTGAACGCACAGCCTCGGGCAAGCAAAGCTCGGTGGGCGCTGGCGTTGGTGTGAGCATGCGTTTCTGGTTCCGCGAGGACCGTGACCATGCACCTCGCTCCTACCTCGACCTCTCCCTGCAGTATCGCGCCCGGCTGGCCGGGGACGACCGAGGGAAAGGCGTGTTTCTACGTGCCGCCTTGGTGTTTTGAGATGGCACGCCTTTAAGGCCCGAACCCATCGCCATTTTTAGAGTTTGTGGGGATGGTGTTGTTCGACACTTTTTCTTTCTGCACTCCAGAAAGGAGACTCTCATGCACTCCCATGATCAAAGGCAGGCCACGCGCGCGCTGCTCGCGCTGGCACTGCTGACCTGGGCCAACTGGACCCTGGCCTCCAACGTCATGCCGCCGCCATTGCCGCCTGGGACCTCCCAGATCCGCATGGATGTCGGCGCTTCCCCCGTAGAGCGCAAGCGCAACGAACGTGCGCATCACCACAAAGGACATTTCAAGAAGGATTTCACACGGGATGACACGCTGGATGAACTGCCGATCAAACCCGGCAACCCCTCCCCCGGCAATCCCCCGAAGGACAAGCCCAATCCGGGTGGCCCATTCCGCGGTCAGCAGCAATAGACCTCACCGTGTACTGATTTCAGGAGAGTCTCATGAAAACCCTAGGACGCATTCTTGGGGCATGGCTGCTCGCCATGCTCTTTGCGAGCCCTGGCGCTTTTGCGCAAACAGGTCCGCGCACGCTGATTCTTTATGACGCGCCGCCCAATACGGCCTACACCAAGCTCGGGATGGGCTATGCCATCATGCTGCGCAATCTGCTCGGACATTTCGACAGCAAGGTCGATATGGTCCCGGTGCAGAACTACACGGCAGGCCAGCTCAGCGGCTACGACGCCACGTTCTATCTGGGCGCGTATTACGACAACCCGGTTCCCGCCGCCTTCATGACCGATGCCGCCAGCTCTGCCAAGACCATTGTCTGGTTCAAGTACAACATCTGGCAGTTTGCCTGGGACCCGACCTACGGCTTCCAGTCCCGCTATGGCTTCAACCTGACGGCGCTGCGAGGACTCAATGCCGCTCCGACATCAAGCAACACCACGCCGGGGTTCTTTGACACCATCACCTACAAAAACCTGCCCTTTGTCAAATACTACGCATACGACAGCACCACCGGAGCCGTGAATGCGGATCCCGATGTCGGGGTGACGGCCATCACCGACACCACCAAAGCCCAGAACCTGGTTTCCATGTCCAATCCCAAGACCGGCGAGCAGGCGCCCTATGTGGTGAGGTCGGGCAACTTCTGGTATGTGGCGGATCTGCCGTTCAGCTATATCGGACCACGCGATCGCTATCTCGTGCTGGCAGACATGCTGCATGACATGCTGGGGGTGAACCATGCCGAGAGCCACAAGGCCATGGTCCGTCTTGAAGATGTGAGTGCCAATGTCAGCGTAGCAGCGATGAAATCGCTGACGGACTACCTCTACCAGCAGCGGATACCGTTTTCGATTGCGACCATTCCGTACTACAAGGATCCTCTTGGCGTGTACAACTCGGGGGTGCCAATGCAGGTGCCGATGTCGCTGGCCACCAATCTGAAGAGAGCTCTCAACTATGCGCTGGTACGCGGCGGCGAAATCGTGATGCATGGCTACACGCACCAGTACAGCAATGTGCGCAACCGCTATACGGCCGTGAGTGGCGATGACTACGAATTCTGGGACATCGTCAACAACAAGCCCCTGCCGGAAGACTCGACCACCTGGGCATTGGGGCGCTACCGGGCCGGTCTGTTGGAGTTGTCTCTCAATGGATATCGCGCTACAGCATGGGAAACCCCGCACTACCAGGGCTCGGCGCTGGCATCCAAGGCCAGTACGCAGGTCTTCCCCAAGACTTATCAGCGCGTGGTGTACTACACCGCAGACAACCCCAACTTCACTGCATCGGTGGAGAAGGATTTTGCCGTGGGCCAGATCTTCCCCTACCCCATCCAGACCGACTACTACGGGCAGAAAGTGTTGCCGGAAAGCCTGGGGAACATCGAGTACGACATCCACCTGATCGACCCGACCTCCTCCTTCAACTACACATGGCAGGACATTCTCACCAATGCCCAGTATGTGAAGACGGTGCGTGACGGCTATGCCTCGTTCTTCTTCCACCCGTTCTGGCTGGAGCCACAGGTTGGAACCCCTGGCCTGGCGGACTTCAAGAGCCTTGTCAGCGGCATCTCCAATCTGGGCTTCACCTGGACGGTTCCGAGTCAGCTGCCATGAAAGAAAAGCGCTTTCTCCGAAAGGAGAAAGCGGCTCGATCCATAGATATGACGATGGAACAATGCACCAGACGCGAGGCGCTGGGCCTGGCCTGGGCGCTGAGCTGCAGCCTGCCCGAGGCACAGGCCAAGCCCAGCCTGCGTCTGCCTGGCATGGTCTGGCAGCCCAGTGCCGACACTCTGCGGCCCCATGGATCATGGCAGCGTCTGGGCATCCGCCGCCTGCTGGTGCAATGGACGGCCGTGGACAATCTGAGTCTGGTGCCCGGCACTTACCTGCCCTCCATGAGCCGCAACCTCCCGGACTGGGAGCGCATCGCGGCCGAGCCCTGGGCGCAAGAGCTGATTCTCGGCCTGGCCGGCATGCATGACGAGGCCAAGGCCCGCGCCAGTCTCGCGGATCTGGCCATGCAGTCCTATGCCTTGAAAGCGGCTATCACGGCACTGCCACTGCGGGTTGCCGGCTGGTACTTCCCGGTCGAAGTCGATCCGACCTGGGCTGCGCCCAGTCTTCTCACCGAGGTACTCAACAAACTGCCACGTCCGCTGTGGATCAGCGCCTATGACAATGCCAATATGGGTCCCCAGGCGCTGGTTGACTGGATCATGCGCTGGATACCCGAAGATGTGGGCGTGTTTTTCCAGGATGGAGTCGGCGTACACGCGCGCACTCCCAGCGTGGCACGCGAATACCTGCAAATGCTGACCGCCCATCTGGGCCAGGCGCGTGTTCGCGTGATTGCCGAGGCCTTCCGGCCTGCGCCGGGCGGCGGATTTCGCAGCGCCATGGCAGAAGAATTCCTGCCACAGTTGGCGGCCTACCAAGGCTGGACGGTCTTTGCCTTCGACGGCCCGCATTATCTGAACCCGCCTCTGGTCGATGCATTGGCGGATGCCCTGGGCAGCAAATCCCGATGAGTCGCCGTCCGCCTTGCTTCTGCAGCTGCGCCCCATGGAGCCGTCAACAGAGCCGAGCAGGCTGAAGGCCAACAGGTCTGCGCACAAGGACAGGCCCAGGCTCGGGGTGACATCACCCCGCCCCGTTCAAAGCCTCAAAAGCATTCGAAGGTTTGCGCCGCCTTCCAGCGCTGGTCGGGTCCAAGAACCACAGGAGCATCAATGGCCGCGGCCTCCACACACAGCATTTGCTGCCAGCTGTCGGCCTCCATGTCCTTGAGCGTGGCGCACAGTGCGGGGCCGGGATTCCAGACCACGGTTTCGCTCCAGGACGCATCCTGGGCAAGCTGCAGCCAGGGCCGGCCCGAGCTTTGCAGCTGCAGGGCTGCAGCCGCACGCGGATAGACGCGATCGGTCTCCGCACCGAAGCTGACGCAGCCTTGCTGCGCGACATGGGTATCCGGTTGAGCCGCAGCAGCATCCCAGTAGCTCAAACCTTCGAGACCGTGCAAGCTGGCCTGCTCGGCCTGCGCAACGCGAAGATAGCCGTGCAAGGCCACGGTAAAAGACAGGTCCTGCCGGCCGCGGTTATGCACGGCCAGTTCCACACGCAACACGCCGGGCCTGAGCTCGACCGTGAGCACGGCTTCAAAGGCGTGCGGCCAGACGGCGCGCGATGCTTCGCTGTCCGTCAGGCGCAAGGAGATCTGCGCACCATCCTCGCCCGATGGCCTCGCAGCATCGGCCTGCCAGTGACTGAGGCGCGCAAAGCCATGCTTGACCAAGGGACCACGCTGATTGAACTGGGGAAAGCAGACCGGAATGCCGCCGCGAATGGCGCTCTGGCCGTCATGGGCTGCGCGGGGACTGAGGAACAGGCGTTCCTGCCCCAGGCCGACCCAGGACAGTACCTGGGCGCCCTGCAGGCAGATCAGCACCGAATCCCCCTGACCCAGCTTCACAGCAATGGCAGGAAGCCCTTTCCAGTCAACGACCTGGGCCTGAAAGGTCAAATCACTCACCCGTGAGCTCGTCCGCACGCTCCTGGCCGGCGGCGAAGTCCAGATCGCCGGTATAGATGGCGCGGCCGCAGATAACGCCTTCCACGCCCTCGTCCTGCACCTTGCACAGCGCTTCGATGTCGGCCATGCCGGCCAGACCGCCCGAGGCGATGACCGGAATCTTCAGCGACTGGGCCAGCTTGACGGTGGCGTCGATATTGATGCCGCTGAGCATGCCGTCACGACCGATGTCGGTGTAGATGATGGATTCCACGCCCCAGTCCTCGAAGCGTTTGGCGGTTTCGATCACATCCTGGCCGGTGAGCTTGCTCCAGCCGTCGATCGCCACCTTGCCGTCCTTGGCGTCCAGGCCCACGATGATGTGTCCGGGAAAGGCGCTGCAGGCGTCCTGCAGGAAACCGGGGTTCTTCACGGCAGCGGTGCCGATGATCAGGTACTCGATGCCCAGATCGATGTAGCGCTCGATGGTGTCCAGATCACGGATGCCGCCGCCCAGCTGCACGGGAATCTCGCCATCGACCTCCTTGAGGATGCTCTTGATGGCCGACAGGTTCTTGGGCTGGCCCGCAAAGGCGCCGTTCAGGTCCACCAGGTGCAGGCGACGGGCGCCCGCATCCAGCCATTTGGCGGCCATGGCTGCGGGGTCTTCACCGAAAGTGGTGGACTGGTCCATATCACCCTGAATCAGGCGAACGCAGTGGCCGTCCTTGAGGTCGATAGCGGGGATGAGCAACATGATGGTGATCTGCTAGCAAGTTTGGCCGTCAGAAATGGCCAGTGCACAAAGAAAAACTTCAGGGCTTCCAGCCCAGGAAGTTGCGGAACAGCGCCAGTCCCTGGTCCGAGCTTTTCTCGGGGTGGAACTGGGTTGCGAAAATATTATCGCGTGCGACGGCACATGCAAAGAGGCCGCCATAGTCGGTCTCGGCCGCGCAATGCGCGCTGTGTTGCACCTGCGCATAAAAGCTGTGCACAAAGTAGTAGAAGCTGCCGTCTGGAATACCGGCCCACAGCGCATGGGGCTTGCCGCCCTGCTGCGTCTGCTGCACCTGGTTCCAGCCCATTTGCGGCACCTTGAAACGGCTGCCATCGGCCTGCATTCGGCCTTCGAGATCGAACTTGCGCACATTGCCGGGAATCAGTCCCAGGCCCGGCACATCGCCTTCGTCGCTGTGGTCGAGCAGCATCTGCATGCCCACGCAGACGCCAAACAGCGGCTTGTTGGCAGCCGCATCGAGCACGGCCTGCTGCAGGCCCGATTCGCGCAGCTCGCGCATGCAGTCGGGCATGGCCCCCTGACCAGGCAGGACCACGCGGTTGGCGGCATGGACCACATCGGGATCGGCCGTGACGACCACGTCCCAGCCGGTATCGGCTGCGGCCGTGCGCACCGCCTGCGAGACCGAACGCAGATTGCCCATGCCGTAATCGACCACGGCCACGGTGTTGTTCTTCAAACTCATAGCAGCTACCGCTTATGGAGATTGGTTTTTAAAGACAAACAGCTTTGAAGTGCAGTGTAAACAGGCGCAATTTGCTCCTGATTACAGAGCACCCTTGGTCGAGGGAATCACGCCCGCCATGCGCTCATCATGCTCCAGCGCAAAGCGCATGGCACGAGCAAAGGCCTTGAAGATGGTTTCGCACTGGTGGTGGGCGTTGAAGCCCTTCAGGTTGTCGATGTGCAAGGTCACGCCGGCGTGGTTGACAAAGCCCTGGAAGAATTCGAAGACCAGTTGCGTGTCGAGCTGGCCGATGCTGCCGGCCGTGAACTTCACATCCATGTGCAGACCGGGACGGCCCGAGAAGTCGATGACGACGCGGCTCAGGGCTTCGTCCAGCGGCACATAGGCATGACCGTAGCGGCGAATGCCTTTCTTGTCGCCGATGGCCTTGGCAAAGGCCTGGCCCAGGGTGATGCCGATGTCTTCGACCGTGTGGTGGCCGTCGATGTGCAGATCGCCCGCGCATTCGATGTCCATGTCGATCAGGCCGTGGCGCGCGATCTGGTCCAGCATGTGGTCGAGAAAGCCGATACCGGAGTTCAGGCTGGCCTTGCCCGTGCCGTCGAGGTTGACGCGCACGGCGACGCGGGTCTCGGCCGTGTTGCGCTGCACTTCGGCAATGCGCGGCAGGTTCTGGGCGATGGAGGGGACGATATTGCTCATAGGCTTTCTTTCAGTGCCGCCAGCATCTGGGCGTTTTCTTCGCGGGTGCCCACGGTCAGGCGCAGGCAGTTGTGCAGCAAGGGGTGCATGGCCGATACGTTCTTGACCAGCACGCCGCGCTGCTTCATCTCGATCTGGGCCTTGCCGGCATCGCGCACGCGCAGCAGCACCATATTGGCTTCGGAGGGCCAGACTTTTTGCACGCCGTCCAGCAGGGCCAGGGCATCGATCAGCGGCTGGCGTTCGGCGCGGATGGCGGCAGCCTGCTCGGCATACAGGGACTCGTGCTGCAGTGCAAAAATCGCCGTTTCGCAGTTGAGCACGCTGATGTTGTAGGGCGGGCGCACCTTGTCGATCTCGTTGACGATGGCCGAAGGGCCGATCAGATAGCCCAGTCGCGCACCGGCCAGACCGAACTTGGACAGCGTGCGCATCAGCAGCACATGGGCGTTGCGCGCGGGGTCTGCCTTCATGCAGGTGATCCAGCTGCGGCTGGCGAAGGGCTGGTAGGCCTCGTCCATCACGACCAGACCGCCAACCTCGGCCACGGCGTCGATCACGGCCTGAACCTTATCCTCGGCCCACAGCGTGGCGGTGGGATTGTTGGGATAGGCGATATAGGTGATGGCAGGCTGGTGCTCGGCGATGGCGGCCTGCA
This sequence comes from Comamonas sp. NyZ500, assembly GCF_016772095.1. NCBI lineage: Bacteria > Pseudomonadati > Pseudomonadota > Betaproteobacteria > Burkholderiales > Comamonadaceae > Comamonas > Comamonas sp. NyZ500. The sequence continues at coordinate 139,058 of NZ_JAEIJE010000004.1, forward strand.
TGGCCGGCACATCGAGGTCGAAGTCGCTCGTCAGATTCACGCCCACGAAATCCAGGCCCTGCAGCTTGGCAGACAGCGGATACATCACAAAGCCCGGCATGGGCGCCAGCATCTTGGCGCGGGCATTGTTGCAAGGCTGGGCCGTGGCCAGCGCCAGCAGGGTGATGATCTCGTCCGAGCCATTGCCCAGCAGCACCGATGTGCCGGCCGGAGCACCGGCGTAGTCGGCCAGCATCTGCTTGAGCACTTCCTGGCGCTCGCCGGGGTAGCGGTTGATTTCCAGACCGCCCAGATGCTCGCCCAACTTTTTCTGCAGCTCGGGCGGCAGACGGTAGGGGTTCTCCATCGTGTCCATCTTGAGCAGGCCTTGCGCGGGCTGCACATGGTAGCCCTGCATGGCGCGTACATCGGCGCGAATGCGTTGCAGGGCTTTGGTCTGGATGTCTTGAGCAGTCATGGGTTCACTCCTTCACACAAGGCTTGCGTTGGCCAATGCAGTCGATACCGATCGCTGCGATTCTGGCGCTCAAGCCTCAAGATTCTGCGTGGCGGCTTGCTCCAGCGGGTGCACCACGGTTACGCCGCCAAACTCTGCCCCATGGGGCAGATGCAGGCTCAGCATCTGGTTGCAGCCGCTGTGCTGGGCGCAGGCCACGGCCAGGCAGTCGCCAAAGTCCAGCGCATGGCGGGCCTGCACGGCCCAGGCCGTCTCCAGCGTGGCGGCGTCGGTCTTCCAGGGCGTCCAGGTCTGGTAGCGGCGGATGGCTGCGCGGGCATCGCCCTGAGGCAGGGGCAGGGCTGCGCTGGTGGCCTGGTCATAGAACTCCACCAGCGCCTGGTTGCTGGTGCGGCCGCTACGGCTGCGCCACAGCAGATCCAACCATTCCAGCGTGGCCGCATACAGCGCACCGCCAGCCGCATCTTCCGCAGCAATCAGCACCGAGGTATCGACAAATACGGGGTTCACCTGGCCACCTCGGTTTCGGCATTGCTGTGCGCTGCAGCCCTCTTGCTGCTGGCACTGCGCGCCAGGGATTTGGCAGACTGGCCGGCAGCTTGCCAGGTGCGCTCATCCGTGCGCCAGGCCAGATAGGCACGCTCGTAGGCATCCTCGCGCTGCATCAGCTCGGCCATGAAGTCACCCAGCATGCGCGAGACGCTGCTGCCGCGCCTGGCCGCTTCAATGCGCGCCCAGTCAAGCACGCTGTCTTCGACGGTGATGGTGACGTTCTTCATGGTCTGCATAGTACACGAATTCCGTGCAACACGAAATTCGTGTCAAATTTCAAATTGCCAGAATGGCCTGCAGGAATCCATACTGCGGAGCAAAAAACAGTTCGCCAGAACCTTGCCCCTCTGCAAGCGCAGACCCACCAACCGGGAGGAGAAATCATGAGCCAGCCATCCAAGACTGCATGGACCAGACGCCAGATGCTCGATCGCACCGTCCGCGCCGGAGCCGGCCTGGGCATCGCGGCCGGCTCCGGGCTGGCTCTGGCGGGCTGCGGCGGAGACGATGCACCAGCAAAAGGCCTGAGCGCCGCGGAGGCGGCCCGGCGGCTGCCCGAGCTGGCCGCAACGCTGCGCCGCGTCAGCGGTGTTCCGGGCATGGCCTGGGCCGTGGTCCAGGGCGCGCAAACGCTTGCCGCCCAAGGCCTGGGGCTTTGCGAGACCGGCGGCAGTGCGGCCGTGAATGCCGACACCGTGTTCCAGCTGGCCTCGGTCTCCAAATCCCTGGCTGCCACCGTGGTGGCGCGCCAGGTCGGCCTGGGACGGGTCTCCTGGGACAGCCGCATGAAGGACTTGCTGCCCTGGTTTGCGCTGCGCAATCCGGGCAGCAGTGCGGTGCTGACCGTGGGCGATCTGTTTGCCCACCGCAGCGGCCTGCCCGACCATGCGGGCGACAAGCTCGAAGAGCTGGGCAACGGCCAGCAGGTGGTGCTGGAGCGGCTGCGCCTGCTGCCCGTCAAGCCGCTGCGCAGCGAATACGCCTACACCAATGCCGGCCTGACTGCCGCCGCAGTGGGCGTCGCAGGCGCTGCCAATACCGACTGGGCGAGTCTGTCACGCCAGACCCTGTATGCGCCTCTGGGCATGACGCGAACCACATCGGTCTATGCCGAATTCATGCAGCAGGCCAACCGTGCCAGCCCCCATGTACGCGCCGATAACGGCAGCTGGCAGCGCGGCACGCCGCGCAATGCCGACCCCCAGTCCCCGGCCGGCGGCGCCAGCTCCAGCGTCAACGACATGGCGCGCTGGCTGTCTCTGCTGCTGGCGCAGGGGCGCTGGCAGGGACAGCAGCTGGTCGCCCCTGCAGCCCTGCAAGCCGCCTGGCAGGCCCAGGCGCCGGGAGGACACTACGGCTTCGGCTTCAATGTCGCAGCGACCGATGGCGGGCTGAAGTTCCTCAGCCATTCGGGCGCCTTCATGCTGGGCGCGGCCACCTGCTTCATGCTCATTCCCTCGCTGGACGCTGCCGTCATCGTGCTCACCAACGGCATTCCCATCGGCGTTCCCGAAACCCTGTGCCGCCAGTTCGTGGACCTGATGGAAACCGGCCGCCTCACGCAGGACTGGTGGTCGCTGTACAGTGAAAAGATCGCTCCGCTGATGGCGCCCACAGGATCCCTGCTGGGCCAGCAGCCCCCGTCTGCGCCCCAGCCTCCGGGCGCGCTGCAGCGCTATGCGGGAAGCTATGACAACGCCTACCATGGCCCGGTGCAGGTCAGCCTCGTCGACAACCGGCTGCAGCTGAGCATAGGCCCGCAAGCCCAGACCTATGTGCTGCAGCACTGGAGCGGCAGCCAGTTCTGCTTCGTTCCTGGCAACGAAAGCGCGGCTCCGCACAGCATTTCGCTGGCGGTCTTCGAGGCAGGTGACGCAGCGCCGGCCCAAAGCCTCTGGCTGGAGTTCTATGACGACGACGGACTGGGCCAGTTCAGCAGGCGAATCTGACAGGCGCTGCGGCCGCAGGCGGCAGCGCCACAGCCCTCAGCGCCGGTACTGCGGCGGCGGGGCATATCTGCCGTCGACGGGAAAAGCCGCAGGCTCGGCCGCGCCGCGGCGCTCTGGCGCAGGCTGGGCGGCATCGCGCCCCGGCAGCCGGACTTCGAACAGTGCCGCCCCGATCACGCCCACGTTGCGCGCGTCGCCAGCCGGGGTATTGCCGGCATAGGCGCGCTCCTTGCCAGCAAAACGAAAGGCCGCCACTTCACGCTGACTCTTGCGAAAACCCTCGATGCGCAGGGTCTCGCCGGGACGCAGCAGATAGCCGGCGCTGTGCACGCTGCCGGCCTGGCCGGTGAGCACATCCAGGCCGTCCACCGTGGCAACGACCTCATAGTGACGCTGGCTGCGGTTGCTGTAGACCAGCTCGTAACGCTCGCCATGACGGCCGGCCAGCTGATAGTCCCGAGCTCCGCGCATGGTGTAGATGGGCAGCGGCCGGCCTTGCCCGTCCTGCACCACCCACTCCACATCGCCGTCGGCCAGCTGCACGCTGAGCTGCTGATCGATGCTGCGCCCCAGGGCGCGGCGGATGCTGGCCTCATCGGAGTAGCGCAGCTGCGCCACGGTGCGCGGGCGTTCGGGGTCCAGGCGCGCAGCTTCCACGGTGCGTGTGACCGATTCCCTCCCTTCGCCCCATTGCGTGCCCAGCGTGGACTCAACCCTGGGCGTGGGCGGCGCTGCCGCCGCGCTCTCTGCGACTTGGCCCGAAGGCGGTGCACCGCAGGCGGCCAGCCCCGCGACCAGCAGCAGTCCGCCCAGCAGCCGCCAGCCGCGTTGCGGCCAGGAACTCATGACCTGATTCATCTTCACGCTCCCTTGTTGTGATTGGCTATGGAATGCTGCGCTGCCACGCAGCCCGCCGAGTGTCACCGCAAACCCGCGCTTTCCTGCACCATGAAACATCTGGAGATCAATTGCCCCGAGACGGAGGGCATGTGGACCTGCCCGAAAATGAAAAAAGCCGTGGACGGGCCACGGCTGATGGGCAAGCACCGGCGGATTTACTTCAGGCGCATTTCGGCAGCCCTGGCATGGCCCTGCAGGCCTTCACCATAGGCCAGCACGGCTGCGGTCTTGCCCAGGATCTGGGCACCGGCCTCGCTGACTTCGATGATGGAGCTGCGCTTCTGGAAGTCGTACACCCCCAGCGGCGAGGAAAAGCGCGCCGTGCCACTGGTCGGCAGCACGTGATTCGGGCCGGCGCAGTAGTCGCCCAGGCTCTCGGAGGTATAGGCGCCCAGGAAGATGGCACCGGCGTGCCTGAGCAAAGGCTCCCAGCGGTGCGGGTCGCGGCTGGAGACTTCCAGGTGCTCGGGCGCGATGCGATTGCTGATCGCGCAAGCCTCTTCCATGTCCTTGGTCAGAATCAGTGCACCGCGGTCGCTCAGGCTCTTGGCGATGATGGCCCTGCGCGGCATCTCGGGCAGCAGGCGGTCGATCGCGGCCTGGACGGCATCGATATAGGCTGCATCGGGACACAGCAGGATGGACTGGGCCAGCTCGTCGTGTTCGGCCTGGCTGAACAGATCCATGGCCACCCAGTCGGGCGGGGTCGTTCCGTCGGCCAGCACCAGGATTTCAGAAGGACCGGCAATCATGTCGATGCCCACGATGCCGAACACGCGCTTCTTGGCGCTGGCCACATAGGCATTGCCGGGACCGGTGATCTTGTCCACCTTGGGCACGGTGGCCGTTCCGTAGGCCAGGGCAGCCACGGCCTGGGCGCCACCGATGGTGAAGGCGCGGTGCACGCCAGCCACATAGGCAGCAGCCAGCACCAGCGGGTTCTTCTGACCCTGGGGCGTGGGCACGACCATGATGATGTCCTGCACACCGGCTACATGGGCGGGAATGGCGTTCATCAGCACGCTGGACGGATAGGCGGCCTTGCCGCCCGGCACGTAGATGCCCACGCGGTCCAGCGGCGTGACCTTCTGGCCCAGCAACGTGCCGTCTTCGTCGCGGTAGCTCCAGCTCTCGCCATTGGCCTTTTTCTGCGCCTCGTGATAGCTGCGCACACGGCGTGCCGCCGACTCCAGCGCTTCGCGCTCGGCGGCTGGCAGGCTGTCGAAGGCGTCTTTCAGCTCCTGCTTGGTCAGCTCCAGCGCCGCCATGGAATCGGCCTGCAGGCCGTCAAAGCGTGCCGTGTACTCCAGCACGGCGGCGTCGCCGCGCTGCTGTACATCGGCCAGGATGTCGGCCACCCGCTGCTCGATGGCTGCATCCGTGTCCGCCGACCAATGCAGACGCTGCGCAAAATCATGCTCGAACTGGGCATCAGCGGTTGACAGACGGGCGGGGGCAGCTACGAATTCCATAGTATTCACCAGTAGGGAAAATCAGTTGTTCTTGGCGGCAACAGCCTGCGCAAACGCATCGATGATGTGGCGCAACGGAGCCTGCTTGAGCTTGAGCGAAGCCTGGTTGACGACCAGACGCGAGCTGATGTCCATGATGGGCTCGACCTCGACCAGATCGTTGGCCTTGAGCGTGTTGCCGGTGGACACCAGATCGACGATGGCATCGGCCATGCCGGTCAGCGGCGCCAGCTCCATGGAGCCGTAGAGCTTGACCATGTCCACGTGCACGCCCTTCTTGGCAAAGAAGTTGCGGGCAATCTCGGGGTACTTGGTGGCAATGCGCAGACGCGCGCCCTGCTTGACGGCCAGCTGATAGTCGAAGCCGTTGCGCACGGCCACGCTGACGCGGCACTTGGCAATCTGCAGGTCCAGCGGCTGGTACAGGCCCTGGCCGCCATGCTCGATCAGCGAGTCCAGGCCCGAGACGCCCAGGTCCGCGCCGCCATATTGCACGTACACGGGCACGTCCGAAGCACGCACCAGCACCACGCGCACATCGGGACGGTTGGTGTCGAAAATCAGCTTGCGCGACTTTTCCACATCCTCGGTCACCGCTATGCCGGCGGCGGCCAGCAGAGGCACGGTTTCTTCAAAAATGCGGCCCTTGGACAGGGCTATGGTCACAGGCGTTGCGGTGCTCATGCGGAAATTCTCTCGATATCGGCGCCCAGGGCGCGCAGCTTGTCTTCCATGCGGTCGTAGCCACGATCCAGGTGGTAGATGCGATCGACGATGGTCTCGCCCTCGGCCACCAGACCGGCAATCACCAGGCTGGCCGAAGCGCGCAAGTCGGTCGCCATCACGGTGGCTCCGGACAGGCGCTTGCCGCCTTCGATGGTCGCCACGCGGCCGTCGGTGGTGATGCGCGCGCCCAGGCGAACCATCTCGTTGACATGCATGAAGCGGTTCTCGAAGATGGTCTCGGTCACCATGCTGGTGCCTTCGGCCACCAGGTTCAGTGCCATGAACTGGGCCTGCATATCGGTGGGAAAGCCCGGATATTCGGTGGTGCGAAAGCCCTGGGCCTTGAGCTTGCCGGAGGAGGCCACCTTCAGACCGCCATCCACGCAGTCCACGCTCACGCCCGCATCCTTGAGCTTGTCGATCACGGCGCCCAGATGGTCGGCACGCGCGTGGTGCAGCAAGGCTTCACCGCTGGTGGCCGCCACGGCGCAGAGGAAGGTGCCGGCCTCGATACGGTCGGCCACCACCTGATGCTCGCAGCCATGCAGCTTGTCCACGCCCTGAATCACGATATGGCTGGTGCCGTGACCCGTGATCCTGGCCCCCATCTTGATCAGCATCTCGGCCAGATCGGTGATTTCGGGTTCCATGGCGGCGTTTTCCAGCACCGTCTCGCCTTCGGCCAGCGCAGCGGCCATCAGGAAGTTCTCAGTGCCGGTCACGGTCACCATGTCGGTGGTGATGCGTGCGCCCTTCAGACGCTTCCAGCCTTCGGGCAGGCCGGCGTGCATATAGCCGTTTTCCACGGTGATGATGGCGCCCATGGCCTGCAGGCCCTTGATGTGCTGATCCACGGGGCGCGAGCCGATCGCGCAGCCACCGGGCAGCGACACCTTGGCGTGGCCGAAGCGGGCCAGCAGCGGACCCAGGGCCAGCACCGAGGCGCGCATGGTCTTGACCAGCTCGTAAGGCGCTTCGGGCACCAGGCTGTCGGGTGCCACAAAGCTCATGCCGCCGCGTTCGCCATGGGTTTCGGTCTGCACACCCATATTGGCCAGCAGCTTGCGCATGGTGGCCACATCGTGCAGACGTGGCACGTTGTGCAGATGCACGGGCTCGGCCGTGAGCAGTGCGGCACACATTTCAGGCAGAGCGGCGTTTTTGGCACCGGAAATGATTACTTCGCCCTTGAGGGGACGACCACCGTGGATCTTGAGTTTGTCCATGGCTTCAAGCCTTGAATGTTTATATGTAAAAAATGCACTCAGCGCTTATGTAGCAAGTGCTGACAGCTATCAATCTTGCGTCTCGACCCGCATCAAGCCTGGGCAGCAGCCCATTCTGCCGGGGTGTAGGTCTTCATGGACAGGGCATGGACTTCATCGGTGGCCATGCGGTTGCCCAGCGTGGCATATACGAGGCGCTGGCGGCCCAGCAGACGCTGGCCTTCAAACTGTGCAGACACAATGGTGGCAAACCAATGTCGGCCATCGCCTTCCAGCGCAATATGCTCGCAGGGCAGGCCGGCGGCGATCAGGTCTTTGAGTTGGTCTGCAGTCATGGGGAACCTTTATGCGCAAAAGCTGGCGAAACCGGTCATTGTCTCGCAAGCAGCCCTGCGTCAATTCTAAAAATCAGTTACGAATCTTGTAGCCGATACGCAGCAGGTGCACGGCCAGCGCGCTCACGGCCAGCCAGGCAGCGCCCACGATGGCGAAGCTGAGCCATGGCGAGACATCGCTCTGGCCGAAGAAGCCGTAGCGGAAGCCGTCGATCATGTAGAAGAACGGGTTGACATGGCTGACCGCCTGCCAGAAGCCGGGCAGCGAGTGCACGGAATAGAACACGCCGGACAGAAAGGTCAGGGGCATGATCAGAAAGTTCTGGAAGGCCGCCATCTGGTCGAACTTCTCGGCCCAGAGGCCGGCGATCAGGCCCAGCGTACCCATCAGGGCGCAGCCCAGAAAGCCGAACACCAGAATCCACAGCGGCGCGGCAAAATCGGGCACGGCAAAGAACAAGGTAACCACAAACACGCCCAGCCCCACCAGCAGGCCGCGCAGAATGGCCGCTCCCACATAGGCGCTGAACCAGGCCCAGTGCGACAGCGGCGTGAGCAGCACGAACACCAGCGAGCCCATGATCTTGCTCTGCACCAGGCTGGACGAGCTGTTGGCAAACGCGTTTTGCAACATGCTCATCATCACCAGGCCGGGAATCAGAAACGCGGTGTAGGGGATGCGGTCGTAGACCATGACCCGGCCTTCGAGCACATGGCCGAAAACCAGCAGATACAGCACGGCCGTGAGCACCGGTGCGGCCACGGTCTGAAAGCTCACCTTCCAGAAGCGCAGCACTTCCTTCTTGAGCAGGGTCTGCCAGCCGTTCATTGGACACCTCCTGCAGGAGCCTGTGTCCTGGAGCCTTCATTCATGATGTGGATGAACACATCCTCCAGATCCGCGCGGCGGATTTCCACATCCTCGGGGGTCACACCCGCCTCGCGCAAAGCGGCCAGCAGTTGCTCCACATCGACTGCATGGGCGGCGGGAATCTGCACGATTCGACCGGTGACACGCGCTCTGTCGGCCACGGCCTTGGGCAGGGCGCTATCGGTCTTGAACTGCAACACATTGCTGGAAGCCGACTTGAGCAGCTCGCTCATGGGCGAGAGCTTGATGATCTCGCCGCGCTTGAGCATGGCCACGCGGCTGCAAAGGGCCTCGGCCTCTTCGAGATAGTGAGTGGTCAGCAGCACCGTATGGCCCTGCTTGTTGAGTTTGGCAATGAAATGCCACAGCGTCTGGCGCAGCTCCACGTCAACGCCGGCCGTGGGTTCGTCCAGCACGATGATGGGCGGCTTGTGCACCAGGGCCTGAGCCACCAGCACGCGGCGCTTCATGCCGCCCGAGAGCTGGCGCATATTGTTGTGGGCCTTGTCCGTCAGGCCCAGGCTGTCGAGCAGCTCGTCGATCCAGTCGTCGTTGTTCTTGACGCCAAAATATCCGGACTGGAACTTCAAGGCCTCGCGCACATTGAAGAAGGGGTCGAACACCAACTCCTGCGGCACGATGCCCAGCTTGCGGCGTGCATCGGCGTAGTTCGCCTGCACATCGCTGCCCTGCACCAGCACGCGCCCGCCCGTGGCTTGAGCCAGTCCGGCGAGGATGCTGATCATCGTGGTCTTGCCGGCGCCGTTAGGGCCGAGCAGACCGAAGAATTCACCTTCCTCGATATCCAGGCTCACCGATTTGAGGGCCTGAAAATCCCCCTTGGGGGTGCGGTAGGTCTTGGAGACGGATTGGAATGAGACTGCGGACATGGAGCCCATGATTCTAGGGCTTGCCCACAGCCTCTGCCTTGGCGGGGCTTAGCCGGACACAGTGATTCGTCAGCCTAGCCCTGCTGAGCGGTGGCGGCCGCATCGGGCACGGGAGCGGGCATCAGCAAGCCGTCCACGCCATACAGCGCGGCCATGGACTGCAGCCCCTTGGGCAGACCTTCGACAATGAGCTGCTTGCCCACCTCCTGGGCTGCGCGCCGGCAGGCCAGCAGCACGGCCAGAGCCGCCGAGTCAAAAACCTTGACGGCGCTGGCATCCAGCACCACCCGGGCATCCGCATGGCCCGTGACCAGCGGACGCAGACGCAGCAGACAGTCGCGCCCCTGACGATAGGTCAGTTCCTTGGGCAGTTGCAGAGGGTTGCTAGCTGAGCGGGCCATGACGTCTGAAGCGCTTTGCTTACTTGGTCGCCGTGGCCGGCATGGAGCTGCGCGAGGCCAGGGTCTTGATCAGGCCGTCAATGCCGTTGGCATTGATTTCCTGCGCAAACTGGTTGCGATAGGTTTCCACCAGCCACACACCGAGCACATTGAAGTTGTAGAGCTTCCAGCCCGTGGCCTGCTTTTCCAGACGGAAATCCAGTTGCACGGGGTCGCCACGGCCATTGACCTGGGTACGCACCAGCACGTCGGTGTCGCCGGCTGCCATGCGCACAGGCTTGACGGTAATGGTCTGATCGCCGACCTGGGACAGGGCCCCCGCATAGGTGCGAATCAGCAGGGCCTTGAACTCATCCTGCAGCTTCTGGCGCTGCTCGGGCGTGGCCTGACGCCAGGCCGGACCGACAGCGGCCGATGTCATGCGGCGAAAGTCCACATAGGGCATGACCTTCTCGTTGACCAGTGCATTGATCTTGCTGGAATCGCCGTTGCGCAGCGAGGCATCCTTCTTGATGGTCTCCAGCACATCGGCAGAGACGCGCTTGACCAGTGCATCGGGCGCTTCCTCAGCAGCCTGGGCTGCGGGCAGACCCAGATTCAGAGCGAGCACGGCACCTGCTGCCATGCCCCACATGCGACGAGTAATCTTCATTGCGTTTTTTCTCCTAGGCCCGCAAGTGTCACCGCACTCGCGCAACCTGTGCATCATGTTTGTAACCAAGCTCTACCGGCTCACTGGCCTTCCGGGGGCAGCTTGCCGGCGTTGTCGTCATCATAGTTTTCGAGGCGACCATCGCCGCCGGACGCCGCGCCGCCAATGCGTGAGCGCAGATAGACATCACGCACCAGGCTGTATTTGTCGAGCGCAACAGAGTCCAGCACATCGCCGGCCTTGAGCAGATTGGCACGGTTGTTGACCATGCGCAGACCGAACAGGCTGTTGCGCCAGCGCACATCATCCATGGTGTTGGCAGGATAGCCGAAGGCATCGACCACGAGGCCGGCCGAATCCCGCACCGTGGACGGCCCCCAGAAAGGCAGCACCAGATACGGACCCGTGGGCATGCCCCAGCGACCCAGAGTCTGGCCAAAGTCCTGCTTCTGGCGCTCGATGCCGGCCTCGCTGGCGATGTCGAACAGACCGCCTATGCCCAGCACCGTGTTCACGCTGAAGCGCACCATGGAGTTGTAGGCACCCTGGCCCTGACCCTGCAGCACATTGTTGACGAAGGACCAGGCATCGCCGAGGTTGTCGAAGAAGTTGGTCACGCCCTGGCGCGCCACGCGCGGCGTCACATTCTGATAGGCCGTGGCCACGGGCTTGAAGATCGCCTCGTCCACGCCTTCGTTGAAGGAATAGATGCTGCGGTTCATGGACTCCAGCGGGTCGGCTGGGTTGGCAGGGCCTGTGGTTGTGGCGCAGCCGGACAGCAATGCGGCCACGGAAACGCTGGCTGCCAGCGCAACGCGCCTGAGCGCCTGGTTCTCGTCTGACGTCAATTTCGTCTGTGGGCTTGTTGTAGTCATCATTCTTTCGCTCCCCCGTTGGCTGCGGCACCACCGGAATCACCACCCTGCTCCGCCTTGCTGTAGAGAAACTGACCGATCAGATTCTCGAGCACCACGGCAGACTGGGTGGCCGTCACACGGTCGCCTGCCTTGAGGTTCTCTTCGCTGGCGCCCGCTTCAATACCAATGTACTGATCACCCAGCAGGCCGCTTGTCAGAATTTTCAGCGAGCTGTCCTTGGGGAAGGCGTAACGGGTTTCCATGCTCATGGCCACGTCGGCCTGGAAGGTCTGGTCGTTGAAGGCAATGGATTCGATGCGGCCCACGACCACGCCGGCGCTCTTGACCGCCGCCTTGGGCTTGAGTCCGCCGATATTGTCAAAACGCGCCGTGATCGCATAGGTCTTCTGGAAATTCAAACTCAGCAGATTGGCCGACTGCAAGGCCAGGAACACCAGGGCCAGAGCACCGATCAGCACAAACAGGCCGACCCAGACATCACTTTTCTTTTGCTGCATGATTTTTTACCTCTATCTGCTGAGCAGCCTCAAATGCTGAACATGGTTGCGGTGAGCAGGAAGTCCAGGCCCAGAACCGCTAGCGAAGCCACGACCACGGTGCGGGTGGTGGCACGGGAAACTCCTTCAGGCGTGGGCTTGGCCGCATAGCCTTCGAGCAGAGCCACAAAGGTCACGGCCAGGCCGAAGACAAAGCTCTTGAGCACGCCATTGCCCAGATCGCTCCACCAGTCCACGCCCTGCTGCATCTGGCCCCAGAAAGCACCGCTGTCGACGCCGATCATCACCACGCCCACCAGCCAGCCGCCCAGCACACCCACGGCGCTGAAGACTGCAGCCAGCAAAGGCATGGTGATCAGCCCGGCCCAGAAGCGCGGCGCCAGAATGCGTTTGACGGGGTCCACCGCCATCATCTCCATTGCAGACAGCTGTTCACCGGCCTTCATCAGGCCGATTTCGGCCGTCAGGGCCGTGCCGGCACGACCCGCGAACAGCAGGGCCGTGACCACGGGCCCCAGCTCGCGCAGCAGGCTCAGGGCCACCATCATGCCCAGCGCCTCGGCCGAGCCATAGCGCTGCAGGATGTAATAGCCCTGCAGACCCAGCACAAAGCCCACGAACAGACCGGAGACGCCGATGATGGCCAGCGAATAATTGCCCAGAAAGTGAATCTGGTCGCCGATCAGACGCGGGCGCCTGAGCGCCGGCCCCATCAAACCCAGCAGGCGCCACAGCAGGCGTGCGCCAATCCCCATGTTGACCAGCTGGCAGCGCACTGCCAGGCCAATGCGTGCGAGAAAGTTCATGCACGCCTCCTGCTGCCAAAGTCCTCGTCGGCGCTGACGCCCGGATAGTGAAACGGCACAGGCCCCGTGGGTCTGGCATGGATGAATTGCTGCACCAGCGGGTCGGTGCTGGCGCGCACCTCTTCGGGTGTGCCCTGGGCGGCAACGCTGCCGGCTCCCAGAATCACCACATGGTCGGCCACGCGGAAAGTTTCTTCCAGATCGTGGGATACCAGAATCGAGGTCAGGCCCATGGCATCGTTGAGCTGGCGGATCAGCTGTGCCGAGGTACCCAGCGAAATAGGGTCCAGGCCCGCAAAAGGCTCGTCGTACATGATGAGCTCGGGGTCCAGCGCAATCGCGCGGGCCAGTGCCACGCGGCGGGCCATCCCGCCCGAGACCTGGGAAGGCATCAGATCGCGCGCGCCGCGCAGGCCCACGGCATGCAGCTTCATGAGCACGATGTCGCGAATCAGCTCTTCGGGCAGATCGGTGTGCTCGCGCAGCGGAAAGGCCACATTGTCGAACACGCTCATGTCGGTGAACAGCGCACCGAACTGAAACAGCATGCCCATGCGGCGACGCGCGGCGTAGAGCTGCTGCGCATCCATGGTGGTCACATCCTGGCCGTCAAACATCACCTGCCCCTGCTGGGCGTGGTTCTGCCCGCCGATCAGACGCAGCACCGTGGTCTTGCCGCCGCCCGATGCTCCCATCAGCGCCGTGACCTTGCCGCGCGGCACTTGCAGGGACAGATCGCGCAGGATGACGCGGTCACCATAGCCAAAGGTGACATTGCGCAGTTCCACAAAGGGTGCGTTGGGTGACATGCGTGAATAGCCGCTCAAGAAAAAGCAAACTGGTATTGTGCCGACAAGCTCGGCAAAAAGCTCGGGTTAGCCCCAAGTAAACATACATTCGCGAATGTTTCTTGAAGGTCTGGCTTGAATTGCAGAGCATTTACTCCTGTTTCAGGAGCATTAAGTGCTTGTTGTGCATGCGCAAACTGCTGTTTTTGCGATATGAAACCGCATCAGCAGCTGCGACTTATTTACAACATATTCTGCAGAAACGCCTTGGTACGCTCGTGCTGAGGCGCAACAAAGAATGCTTCGGACGGGCCTTGCTCGACGATGTAGCCACCGTCCATGAAGATGACGCGGTTGGCCACCTCTCGCGCAAAACCCATCTCGTGGGTCACGACCAGCATGGTCATGTGCTCCTCGGCCAGTTCGCGCATGGTGCGCAGCACCTCGCCGGTCAGCTCGGGATCCAGCGCCGAGGTGGGCTCGTCGAACAACAGAATGTCCGGCTCCATGGCCAGTGCACGGGCAATCGCCACGCGCTGCTTCTGACCGCCGGAGAGATGGTTGGGATAGGCATCGCGCTTGGCGGCCAGCCCCACCTTGGCCAGCAGAGCCTCGGCCTTGGGAATGATGTCTTCGCGCTTCATGCCCTTGACGATGACGGGCGCCTCGATGATGTTCTCCAGCACCGTGAGATGGGGGAACAGATTGAAGGACTGAAACACCATGCCCATCTTGCGGCCGATCTTGCGGATTTCGGCATCGCTCACATACTGAGCCCTGGCCTCGCCCTCGGAGCGCGCCAACACCTCGCCTTCGATGCTGATGGTGCCGCGGTCAATCGTCTCCAGGTGGTTGAGGCAGCGCAAAAAGGTGCTCTTGCCCGAACCGGACGGGCCGATCACGGCCACCACCTCGCCGCGCAGCAGCTCCAGAGAGACGCCGCGCAGCACTTCGTTGTTGCCAAAGGCCTTGTGGATGCCCTGGGCGGAAATCATCACGTCAGGCGTCGTACTTGGCATATTTTTTCTCAAGATATTGGAAGCCCCAGGTTAGCACCAGGGTCATGATGAGATAGAAGGCCGCAGCCACGATGAAGGGCGTGAAGCTGAAGTCCCGCTGCACCACGCCGCGCGCCACGCGCAGCAGATCGTTGAGTGCCAGCACATAGATCAGCGAGGTGTCCTTGACCAGAGTGATGGTCTCGTTGCTGACGGGCGGCAGGATGCGGGCCCACATCTGGGGCAGCACGATGCGGCGCATGGTCTGGGCATAGGTCATGCCCAGCACCTTGGCGCCCTCGTACTGGCCTCGGTCCACGGACTTGATGCCGGCGCGGAAGATCTCCGCAAAGTAGGCCGCATAGTTCAGCGCAAACGCCACCACGGCGGCAGGAAAGTCGGGCAGGCGCACACCGATGTAGGGCACAAAGGGCAGCGCGAAGTACACGAACAGCAGCTGCAGCATCAGCGGCGTGCCGCGCATCAGCCAGATATAGGCGCCCACGGCGCTGCTCAGCGGCTTGATGCTGGAGATGCGCATCAGCGCCAGCGCCAGACCCATGGGAATGGACAGCGCCAGCGTGATGAAAAACAGCTTGAGTGTGACAAGGGCACCAGCCGACATGGGCCCCAGGAGCGAGATTACATAGTCCATCAAATGGCCTTCAGTGTGGCGCTGCAGCTATCGAAAGCCCGCCACAGGCACGGGCGTGCGCAGGAGGAAGTGTTTGCACGCATTGTCGTCGCAAAAAAAACCGGCAATGCCAGGCATTGCCGGTGCAGTACGTCAAAAAGGGATTAGTGCTTGATGACGTCGGCGCCGAACCACTTCTGGGCGATTTCAGCAGCCTTGCCGTCCTTCTTCATTTCGGTCAGCACATCGTTGACCTTGTTGCGAGTGGCTTCGTCGTCCTTGCGGAAACCCACACCGTAGTCTTCGGTGCCGAAGTCCTCGGCCAGCACCACGTAGTTGTCGGGCTTCTTGTTGACGTAGTAGCGCCCCACCACCTCATCCACCACCACCACGTCCAGACGGCCGGCTTCCAGGTCCATCATGGCAGCGATGTTGTCGCCGAAGAGCTTGGTTTCCTTGAACTTGTCCGACAGTTCCTTGTCCTTGGTCAGGGCGGTCACGGCGCTGGAGCCTTCCTGGGCACCCACGATCTTGCCGACCATGTCAGCCTTGCCCTTGATGGGAGAGCCGGCCTTCACGATGATGATCTGCTTGTTCACCATATAGGGGTCGGAGAACAGGATCTTTTCCTTGCGCTCTTCCAGAATGGTCAGGCCGTTCCACAGAGCGTCCACGCGCTTGCCCAGCAGCTCGGCTTCCTTGGCATTCCAGTCGATGGGCTTGAACTCCACTTCGATATTGGCGCGCTTGGCGACTTCACGGGCCATGTCGATGTCGAAACCGACCAGTTCGTTCTTTTCGTCACGGAAACCCATGGGCGGGAAATTGTCGTCCAGGCCCACCACCAGCTTGGCGGCAGCTGCCGCAGGAGCGGGCGCAGGAGCTGCAGCGGTGTTGCTTGCGGGCTCGTTCTTGCCGCAGGCAGCCAAAATTGCAGTCAGGGCCACCGAGGCCAGCAGGGTACGTTTTTTCATGGCGTCAAAATTTGAAGTGGAAAAAGCGGAGGCAGGGGCTTTGTCTCCCGTCCGGGGCCACCGCAGCCGCCCCGAAGCCGGGCTGCCGCCAGCGCCGAATCCGCTATTGTCGCGCAGACGGGACAGAACGTCACTCGCCGGTCGCAAAACCATCACGACTGACGCAAAACAGCTTCCGGCAAGACGGCTTCCCCAGAGGGCAGACCCTTGTTGCATTCTTGTCTGCGCAAGTCCTCATCATGTGCAAGCTTGCCAAACTCCACACCATGTCACCACCATCACCCGACACCAGCCAGCTCCCGCCCACCTTGCAGCAGGCCTATCGCGATGCGCTCTACCGGGTCGATGCCTCCCAGGGTTCTGTCGCACAGACGCTACGCGTGGGCGAGCGCAATGACTGGCTCGGGCAGCAACTGGGGCGGCAGCCCATCCAGGCCGCCTGCTATCTCACGGCCTGCAATTCCTGGGGACAGATCCTGGAGCCGGCTGAAAACGCGCGTCGCATGCGCGCCCTGCGCCAGGCGCTGGACAGCGAGGGCTGGCAGTATCTGGACGGCTGCGGCCAGGACCCGCAAGGCCATTGGCCCGCCGAGGACAGCGTGCTGATCTGGGGCATGGATGCCGACACGGCCCGGCAATGGGGCCTGCACTGGCAGCAGAACGCCGTGCTGTGGAGCGATGCCGACGCCCGCCCCCGGCTTCTGTGGCTGCGCTGACTTTTTTGATAGCACCTTGCGCTTTACAGCAATCAAAAACCTATTGAAATCTTTCTGAATTCCATTTAAGGCAAACGCTTGCAGCTATCAAAAACAAAAGGCATTCCGGGGAATGCCTTTTGTGTGATGGCCCGCTGTGAATGATCAGCGAGGCAGTTCGCTGGCGCCCATCAGGAACTCGTCCACGGCACGCGCCGCCTGGCGGCCTTCACGAATGGCCCACACGACCAGCGACTGGCCGCGGCGGATGTCGCCGGCAGCGAACACCTTGGGCACGCTGGTGGCATAGCCGCCGATGAAATCGGTGCTGGCCTTGGCGTTGCCGCGTGCATCCTTGTCGACGCCAAAGGCTTCGAGCACGGTGGCAACAGGGTTCACAAAGCCCATGGCCAGCAGCACCAGATCCGCAGGCCAGACCTTTTCCGTGCCGGGCACTTCGCTCAGCTTGCCATCCTTGAACTCGACCTGCACGGTGGTCAGGCTCTTGACCTTGCCCTTTTCGCCGCCGAATTCCTTCGTGGAGATGGCGAACTCACGCACCACGCCTTCGTCGTGACTGGACGAGGTACGCAGCTTGATCGGCCAGTAAGGCCAGACCAGGGGCTTGTTCTCCTGCTCGGGCGGCATGGGCATGACTTCGAACTGGGTCACGCTCTTGGCGCCATGGCGGTTGGAGGTGCCCACGCAGTCGGAGCCGGTGTCACCGCCGCCGATGACGATGACATGCTTGCCGTCGGCACGGATCTGGCCCTTGAGCTTGTCGCCCGCGTTGACCTTGTTCTGCTGGGGCAGGAACTCCATCGCGAAGTGCACGCCTTCGAGATCGCGGCCGGGCACGGGCAGATCACGCGACTGCTCGGAGCCGCCAGTCAGCAGCACGGCATCGAACTCGGCGTTGAGCTGCTCGGGGCTGATGGTTTCCTTGGCCCAGTTCGTGACCTTGGAATCCTTGCCCAGGCCCTCCTTGCCGGCAATCAGCACGCCGGTGCGGATCTTCAGGCCTTCGGCCACCATCTGCTCGACACGGCGGTCGATCAAGCCCTTGTCCAGCTTGAAGTCGGGAATGCCGTAGCGCAGCAGGCCGCCCACGCGGTCGTTCTTCTCGAACAGGGTCACGTCGTGGCCGGCGCGCACCAGTTGCTGGGCTGCCGCCATGCCGGCAGGGCCGGCACCGACCACGGCCACCTTCTTGCCGGTCTTGTGCTTGGGCAGCAGGGGCTTGACCCAGCCTTCGCTCCAGGCACGGTCGATGATGGAGTGCTCGATGGACTTGATGCCGATGGCGTCGCCATTGATATTGGCCACACAGGCAGCTTCGCAGGGTGCGGGGCAGATGCGGCCCGTGAACTCGGGGAAGTTGTTGGTGCTGTGCAGCGTGGTGATGGCGTTCTTCCAGTCACCCTGGTACACGAGGTCGTTGAAGTCCGGAATGATGTTGTTGACCGGGCAGCCGTTGTTGCAGAACGGCGTGCCGCAGTCCATGCAGCGTGCAGCCTGCACCTTGGCCTGATCGGTCGTCAGGCCGATGACGAATTCCTTGTAGTGCTTGAGACGTTCCGCAACGGGGGCATAGCCCTCTTCGATACGCTCGTATTCCATGAAGCCGGTGGTCTTTCCCATGATCTTTAATCCTTGAAATCTGTGTTCGCTTGCAGTGCGGTGGCCGCCTGGCCGCCACCGCTTGGAGCCGTGTTTACTTGGCGGCTACTGCTTCTTTCTGAGGAGCTGCTGGCGCTTTCGCAGCTTGCTTTTCCTTCTGTTTGCGTTCAAAGATCTCGCCGAGTGCACGCTGGTACTCGGTCGGGAACACCTTGACAAACTTGGCACGCGCTGCGGCCCAGTTGTCCAGCAGATCACGGGCACGCTTGGAACCCGTCCAGCGGCTGTGAGCCTCCACCATGTTGCGCAGCTGCTGATCGTCGCTCTGGCCGCGGTGCCAGATGCCGGGATCGACACGCGAGACAAACTCGTCGTGCGGCAGCACCTTCTCCAGCTTCACCGAAGCGGTGTTGCAACGCTCGGCAAACTTGCCGTCCTCGTCGTAGACATAGGCCACGCCGCCGCTCATGCCGGCCGCGAAGTTGCGGCCGGTCTTGCCCAGCACGACCACGGTACCGCCGGTCATGTATTCGCAGCCGTGGTCACCCACGCCTTCGACCACGGCCGAGGCGCCGGACAGACGCACGGCAAAGCGCTCGCCGGCCACGCCGCTGAAGAAGGCCTCACCGCTGGTGGCGCCGAACATCACGGTGTTGCCCACGATGGTGTTGGTGGTGGTGGAGCCACGGAACTCATGGCTGGGATGCACCACCACACGGCCGCCGGACAGGCCCTTGCCGGTGTAGTCGTTGGCTTCGCCGCTGAGGTTCAGCGTGATGCCGTTGCACAGGAAGGCACCGAAGGACTGGCCGCCCGTACCTTCGAAGTGGATGCGGATGGTGTCGTCTGGCAGGCCTTCGGCGTGATGCTTGGTCACCGCGCCCGAAAGCATGGCACCGACGGAGCGGTTGACGTTGCGCGCCACTTCCATGATGCGCACCTTCTCGCCGTTGTCGATGGCGGGCTTGCAGCGCTCGATGAGCTTGACGTCCAGCGCCTTGTCCAGCAGGTGATCCTGGCTTTCCACGTGATAGCGGGCCACGTCGGCAGGCACTTCGGGCTGGGCGAACAGACGGCTGAAGTCCAGGCCCTGAGCCTTCCAGTGCGCTATGCCCTTGCGGGTGTCGAGCAGGTCGGAACGGCCGATCAGGTCGTCGAACTTGGCGATACCCAGCTGGGCCATGATCTGGCGCACTTCTTCGGCGATGAAGAAGAAATAGTTCACCACATGCTCGGGCTTGCCGGTGAACTTGGCACGCAGCACGGGATCTTGCGTGGCCACGCCCACGGGGCAGGTGTTGAGGTGGCACTTGCGCATCATGATGCAGCCTTCCACCACCAGCGGAGCCGTGGCGAAGCCGAACTCGTCGGCACCCAGCAGAGCGCCGATGATCACGTCGCGACCGGTCTTCATCTGGCCGTCGGCCTGCACACGCACACGGCCGCGCAGACGGTTCAGCACCAGGGTCTGCTGGGTCTCGGCCAGGCCGATTTCCCAGGGACCGCCGGCATGCTTGATGGAGGACCAGGGCGAGGCACCGGTGCCGCCGTCGTGCCCTGCGATCACCAGGTGATCGCTCTTGCACTTGGTCACGCCTGCAGCGATCGTGCCCACACCGACTTCGGACACCAGCTTGGTGCTGATGCTGGCGTGCGGAGCCACGTTTTTCAGATCGTGGATCAGCTGCGCCAGGTCTTCGATCGAGTAGATGTCGTGGTGGGGAGGAGGCGAGATCAGGCCCACACCGGGCACCGAGTGACGCAGTGCGCCGATGTAGTCGGAGACCTTGCCGCCGGGCAGCTGACCGCCTTCACCGGGCTTGGCGCCCTGGGCCATCTTGATCTGGATCTGGTCCGACGAGGCCAGATACTCGGCAGTCACGCCGAAACGACCGGACGCGACCTGCTTGATCTTGGAGCGCAGCGAGTCGCCGGCCTGCAGTTCGATATCGGACTCGACCTTGTCCTTGCCGATGATGGAGGCCAGGGTTTCGCCCTTGCTGATGGGGATGCCCTTGAGCTCGTTGCGATAGCGCTTGGGATCTTCGCCGCCTTCGCCGGTGTTGCTCTTGCCGCCGATGCGGTTCATGGCCACGGCCAGCGTGGCATGGGCTTCGGTGGAGATGGAGCCCAGGGACATGGCACCCGTGGCAAAGCGCTTCACGATCTCCTTGGCCGACTCGACCTGGTCCACGGGAATCGCCTTGGCGGGGTCGAACTTGAACTCGAACAGGCCACGCAGCGTCATGTGGCGCTTGGTCTGGTCGTTGATCAGCTGGGCGTATTCCTTGTAGGTGCTGAAGTTGTTGGCACGTGTGGAGTGCTGCAGCTTGGCGATCACGTCAGGCGTCCACATATGCTCTTCGCCACGGGCACGCCAGGCGTACTCGCCGCCGGCATCCAGCATGGTTTCCAGCACGGGGTCGTCGCTGAAGGCAGCCTCGTGGTTGCGGATGGTTTCCTCGGCGATCTCGAAGACACCGATACCTTCCACACGGCTGGCCGTGCCCGTGAAGTACTTGTCCACAGTCTCGCTGTTCAGGCCCACGGCTTCGAACAGCTGGGCGCCGCAGTAGGACATATAGGTGGACACGCCCATCTTGGACATGATCTTGGACAGCCCCTTGCCGATGGCCTTCACATAGTGATAGATGGCCTTGTCGGCAGTGATGGGCGCAGCTTCGCGGCTGAAGATGTCGACCAGGGTCTCCATCGCCAGATAGGGATGCACGGCTTCAGCACCATAGCCGGCCAGCACGGCGAAGTGGTGCACTTCGCGGGCCGTGCCGGTTTCCACCACCAGACCGGCGGTGGTGCGCAGGCCTTCACGCACCAGATGCTGGTGGATGGCGGACAGCGCCAGCAGCGCAGGGATGGCCACTTGCGTGGCGCTCATGTTGCGGTCGCTGATGATCAGGATGTTGGCACCGCCCTTGATCTCGTCCACGGCGTGGGCGCACAGCGAGGCCAGCTTGGCTTCCACACCCTGCTTGCCCCAGGACAGCGGGTAGGTGATGTCGATGGTCGAGCTCTTGAACTTGCCGTTGGTGCGCTTTTCGATATCACGCAGCCTGGCCATGCCTTCGAAGTCGAGCACGGGCTGCTGCAGCTCCAGGCGCATGGGCGGGTTGACCTGGTTGATGTCCAGCAGGTTGGGCTTGGGGCCCACGAACGACACCAGCGACATCACGATCGCCTCGCGGATCGGGTCGATGGGGGGGTTCGTCACCTGAGCGAACATCTGACGGAAGTAGTTGTACAGCGGCTTGTTCTTGTCGGACAGCACGGCCAGCGGGCTGTCGTTGCCCATGGAACCAATGCCTTCCTCGCCCTTTTCGGCCATCGGGGTCAGCAGGAACTTGATGTCTTCCTGCGTGAAGCCGAACGCTTGCTGGCGGTCCAGCAGGGACAGCTCGGTCTTGGCTGCGGGTGCCTTGAAGTCGGCGGGGATTTCCACCTCGTCGAGCTTGATGCGCAGGTTCTCGATCCACTGCTTGTAGGGCTTGGTGTTGACGACGTTGGCCTTGAGTTCTTCGTCTTCGATCATGCGACCCTGCTCCAGGTCGATCAGCAGCATCTTGCCGGGCTGCAGGCGCCACTTGCGCACGATCTTGCTATCGGGCACGGGCAGCACGCCGGCTTCGGAAGCCAGGATCACCATATCGTCGTCGGTGATGCAGTAGCGCGAGGGGCGCAGACCGTTACGGTCCAGCGTGGCGCCGATCTGGCGGCCATCGGTGAACACGATGGAGGCGGGGCCGTCCCAGGGCTCGATCATCGCAGCGTGGTATTCATAGAAGGCGCGGCGACGCTCGTCCATGGCTTCGTGCTGCTCCCAGGGCTCGGGAATCATCATCATCACGGCCTGGCTGATGGGGTAGCCGGCCATGGTCAGCAGTTCTAGGCAGTTGTCGAAGGTGGCAGTGTCGGACTGGCCGGCAAAGCTGATGGGATAGAGCTTTTGCAGGTCTTCGCCCAGCACGGGAGAGGCCATCACGCCTTCGCGCGCCAGCATCCAGTTGTAGTTGCCGCGCACGGTGTTGATTTCACCGTTGTGGGCCACATAGCGGTAGGGGTGAGCCAGAGGCCACTCGGGGAAGGTGTTGGTGGAGAAACGCTGGTGCACCAGGCCGATGGCCGAGACGCAGCGCTCGTCGGCCAGGTCGCGGTAGTACACGCCCACCTGATCGGCCAGCAGCAGGCCCTTGTAGACCACGGTGCGGCTGCTCATGCTGGGAACGTAGTATTCCTTGCTGTGCTTGAGGCCCAGGTTCTGGATGGCGGCCGAGGCCGTCTTGCGGATCACGTACAGCTTGCGCTCCAGCGCGTCCTGCACGATGACGTCGGCGCCACGGCCGATGAAGACCTGGCGCAGGATGGGCTCCTTTTCCTGCACGGTGGGCGACATGGGCATGTCGCGGTTCACCGGCACATCGCGCCAGCCCAGCAGCACCTGGCCTTCGGCCTTGATGGCGCGCTCCATCTCCTGCTGGCAAGCCAGGCGCGAGGCATGTTCCTTGGGCAGGAAGATCATGCCCACGCCATATTCGCCGGCGGGGGGCAGTGCCACGCCCTGCTTGGCCATTTCTTCGCGGTAGAGCTGATCGGGGATCTGGATCAGGATACCGGCGCCGTCACCCATCAGAGGGTCCGCACCCACCGCACCGCGATGGTCGATGTTCTCGAGGATCTTCAGTGCCCCCAGCACGATGTCATGGCGCTTCTGGCCCTTGATATGGGCCACAAAGCCCAGACCGCAGGCATCGTGTTCGTTGCTCTTGGAGTACAGACCGTGGTCCTGGAGATACTTGATCTCGGCAGCAGTCGTCATGGGGAATCCTCTTATATCAATCGCGGGGAACGCAAGATTACGACAGGACATGAAGTTATGCAATAAGTTTTAATTAGGGTCAGATTCCAATTAATTCCCAACTTTTTTTATTTGCATTTAATTAGGGACATATATAAATAGAGTGAAGCAATCCAATAAAAACAAGGGGTTGAAAGAACCGCCTAGTCTTCGTGCACCGAAGCTGTGCGTGCTGCAGGCCTGCCGGCCTTCTGCCGCTTCACGCGTCGCTCGGTTTTCTGTTGCAAATTTTCAATGAAATCGGGCTCGCCCAGAGCCCAGCCACGCAGTGCGGCATGGCTGATCTGCGCCTGGGTATCGGCATCCAGACCCGCCTCCACGGCCCTGACATAAGCGGCATCTCTGGCAAACGGCGTGTTGCCCAGGGCCCAGAAAAGCGCATGCGGGCTGATGAGCGCATCGCTTTGCAGGCCTGCGTTATGCGCATAGCTGGACCAGGGCCAGTCCACCGCGCGCTGCACCAGCCCGTCGCGCACGGGGTTGAGATCCATGGAGACCATGGTGGCCATCAGCCATTGCTCGGCCTGCAGCACGGTGCAGCGATAGCGCCCCTCCCACAGCGTACCAGTGCGTCCGTGGCTGTTGTTGAAGTAGCGCACATAGCTGCGCCCCACGGCCTGCATGAACTGGGGCACGCCCTGCTCCGTCCTGGGCGTCAGCAGCAGATGGAAGTGATTGGGCATGAGCACATAGGCATGCACATCGACCTCGAAGCGCCGCGCCATCTCGCGCATCAGATCCAGCATGACCAGGCGATCCTGCGCGTCCACAAAGATCTCGCCGCTGTTGTTGCCACGCTGGATGATGTGGTGCGGCATGTTTGCCAGCGTGAGACGGGGAAGACGGGCCATGGAGCGGACTTGAGCAGGGGCGACAGAGAAGGCGTTTCGGTCATTATGAAGCGTCGCGCCAGGGCCGACGCGTCCTCAGGCGCCAGACATCACAGATGCATGCGACCCGAAGCACTCAGCAACTGACTGATGTGGCGCGTAGCGGCCAGCAACTGCGGCAGCAACCGCTCGCGCATCATCTGCTCACTGGTGCGGTTGGCCTGGCCGCTGATATTGAGCGCCGCCACAGTCTGGCCGCGCGCATTGCGTATGGGGGCGGCAATCGAGATCAGGCCCTCCTCCAGCTCCTGGTTGAGCAGGGCCCAGCCCTGCTCGCGCACGCGGGCGATCTCGGCATACAGTTCATCGTCGCCGGTCAGCGTGTGGCGCGTGAAGGCGCGCTGCTCGCGCCGGGCCATCAGCGCCCGCAGCTCATCGGGGGGCAGTGCCGCCAGCAGCACCCGGCCCATGGATGTCCAGAAGGCAGGCAGTCGCGAGCCCACGCCCAGATTGGTACTCATGATCTTGTGCGTGTGCACGCGCAGAACATAGACCACGTCCAGGCCTTCGAGCACCGCGGCCGAGCATGACTCCTTGACCTCGTCCACCAGCGCCTCCATAGCCGGCTCGGCCAGATTCCACAGCGGCGTGGAGCTCAGATAGGCAAAGCCCAGATCCAGGATGCGCGGCGTGAGTGCGTAGTACTTGCCATCGCTGCGCACATAGCCCAGCGTCTGCAGCGTCAGCAGGATGCGCCTTGCACCGGCACGCGTCAGGCCCGTGGCGGCAGCCACCTCGCTGAGCGTCTGCTCGGGCGCCCTGGCGCTGAACGAACGTATGACTTCCAGCCCCCTGGCAAAGGACTGCACATAGCTGTCACCGGGCTTGAGCGAGACCGCTTCGCCCTCGACCTGGGTTTTCCCTGATGTGGTTTTTACAGTCTCCATTTTCATCATCCTTTTCTACAATTCTTTTAGCGAACAAATGTTCTATATACGAACATTTTAGCGCCAATGGCGCAGATCTTTGTGTAGAAAATTGGAGACACCCATGATCAACAAGATCGCCGACTCGGTCGCTCAGGCCCTGTCCGGCATTCAAGACGGCTCCACCGTGCTCATCGGCGGCTTCGGCACCTCGGGCATCCCCGGCGAGCTGATCGACGGCCTGATCGCCCAGGGTGCACGCGAGCTCACCGTGGTCAACAACAATGCCGGCAATGGCGACACCGGCCTGGCCGCCCTGCTCAAGACCGGCCAGGTGCGCAAGATCATCTGCAGCTTCCCGCGCCAGGTGGACAGCTGGGTCTTCGACGAGCTGTACCGCAGCGGCAAGATCGAGCTCGAACTGGTGGCCCAGGGCAATCTGGCCGAGCGCATGCGCGCTGCCGCCGCAGGCATAGGCGCTTTCTTCTGCCCCACGGCCTACGGCACCGAACTCGCAAAAGGCAAGGAAACGCGCGAGATCAACGGCAAGCACTATGTGCTGGAGCACCCCATCCATGGCGATGTGGCCTTGATCAAGGCAGAAAAAGGCGACCGCTGGGGCAATCTGACCTACCGCATGTCGGCGCGCAACTTCGGCCCCGTGATGGCTTCGGCCGCCAGGTTCACCGTGGCCACCGTGCATGAGATCGTGGAACTCGGCCAGCTTGATCCCGAATCCGTGGTCACCCCGGGCATCTATGTGAGCCAGGTGGTGAAGATCGAGCGCGTGGCCACCCAGGCCGGCGGCTTCAAGAAGGCGGCCTGAGCCCGCCAAGGTCCAGCAAGGAGATACAAGCGTGAGCTATCAAAAACGAAGCAAGGACGAACTGGCCCTGCGCGTGGCCCAGGACATTCATGACGGTGCCTATGTGAATTTGGGCATAGGCCAGCCCACCCTGGTGGCCAACCACATCCCCGCAGGACGCGAAATTGTTCTGCAAAGCGAGAACGGCATTCTGGGCATGGGCCCGGCACCGGCGGCCGGCTCCGAAGATTACGACCTGACCAATGCCGGCAAGCAGCCCGTGACCCTGCTGCCCGGCGGCAGCTATTTCCACCACGCCGACAGCTTCGCCATGATGCGCGGCGGCCACCTGGACATCTGCGTACTCGGAGCCTTCCAGGTTTCGGCCACGGGCGATCTGGCCAACTGGAGCACCGGCGAGCCCGGCGCCATTCCCGCCGTGGGCGGAGCCATGGACCTTGCCATTGGCGCCAAGCAGACCTGGGTGATGATGGATCTGCTCACCAAAAAGGGCGAGAGCAAGGTCGTGGCCCAGTGCAGCTACCCGCTGACCGGCCTGGGCTGCGTCAAACGCATCTACACCGATCTGTGCACCCTGGCATGCACACCCGAGGGGCTGCGCCTGATCGACAAGGTCGAAGGCCTGGAGCACGCCGAACTCGAACGCATCGTGGGCCTGCCCATCGCGGCCTGAACGGCCCTCAGGCCAATCCGGCCTAGACCCCAAGCTCGATTTTTATAACGGAGACATGTCATGAGCAACCAGAACCAAGCCTTTATCTGCGACGCCATCCGCACCCCCTTCGGTCGCTACGGCGGCGCGCTGTCCAGCGTGCGCACCGATGATCTGGGCGCCCTGCCCATCAAGGCGCTGATGCAGCGCAACCCCAATGTGGACTGGACTGCCGTGGCCGATGTGCTCTATGGCTGTGCCAACCAGGCCGGCGAGGACAACCGCAACGTGGCGCGCATGTCGGCGCTGCTGGCCGGCCTGCCCATCGATGTGCCCGGAGCCACCATCAACCGCCTGTGCGGCTCGGGTCTGGATGCTGTCGGCACGGCCGCGCGTGCCATCAAGTCCGGCGAAGCCCGCCTGATGATCGCCGGCGGCGTGGAGAGCATGAGCCGCGCCCCCTTCGTCATGCCCAAGGCCGAGTCCGCCTTCAGCCGCAACAATGCCGTCTACGACACCACCATTGGCTGGCGCTTTGTCAACAAGCTGATGAAAGCACAGTACGGCGTGGACTCCATGCCCGAGACCGCCGAAAACGTGGCCGACGATTTCGGAATCGAACGCGAAGCCCAGGACCGCATGGCCCTGGCCAGCCAGGAAAAGGCCGCAGCTGCGATTGCTGCCGGCCATCTGGCACGCGAGATCGTGCCCGTCTCCATCGCCCAGAAAAAGGGCGATCCCATCGTCGTGAGCCAGGATGAGCACCCCCGCGCCACCACCATCGAGGCCCTGGCCAGGCTCAAGGGCGTGGTACGCCCTGACGGCACGGTCACGGCCGGCAACGCCAGCGGCGTCAACGACGGTGCCTGCGCCCTGCTGCTGGCCAACGAGGAAGCCGCCAAGCAATACGGCCTGGTGCCGCGCGCCCGTGTGGTCGGCATGGCCGTGGCCGGCGTCGCGCCGCGCATCATGGGCTTCGGCCCCGCTCCCGCCGTGCGCAAGGTGCTGGCCCAGACAGGACTGACTCTTGAGCAGATGGATGTCATCGAGCTCAACGAAGCCTTTGCCGCACAAGGCCTGGCCGTGCTGCGCGACCTGGGCATTGCCGACGACGACAGCCGCGTCAACCAGTGGGGCGGCGCCATCGCCCTGGGCCATCCCCTGGGCGCATCGGGCGCCCGCCTGGCCGCCACGGCCGTGAACCAGCTGCATGCCTTCGGCGGCCGCTATGCGCTGTGCACCATGTGCATAGGCGTGGGCCAGGGCATCGCCGTGGTGCTCGAACGCGTCTGATCCCGACTGCGGCAGGGACCGGCCAAGTCCGGCCTGCTGCCGCCCCCTGCCTCTTACACCCAAACAACGACCGCTGGCGTGCACCTTCTCTCGCAGGTGTGCCACCGCGGCAGCCCGCGCCCCGGCCTTTGGCCGGCGGTGTCTTGCCTTTTTCCGGAGACCTCAATGTCCAATTCCCTTTCCCTGTCTCGCCGCCGCAGCCTGCAGACCCTGGCAGCAAGCGCCCTGTTCGCTCTGGGCGCTGCTCCCTCCATGGCCCAGACGCCCTATCCCAGCAAGCCCATCACCATGATCGTGCCCTTCTCGGCCGGCGGTACGACCGACATTCTGGCGCGCGTGGTGGGCCAGGCCCTGAGCACCGAACTGGGCCAGAGCATCATCATCGACAACCGCCCCGGCGCGGGCGGCAATATCGGCGGCCAGGCCGCGGCCCGCGCAGCCGGTGACGGCTACACCCTGTTCATGGGAACGGTGGGCACGCACGCCATCAACGAAGCCCTGTACAAGAAGATGCCCTTCGACCCGGTCAAGGACTTCGCTCCGCTGACCCGCGTCGCCAATGTGCCCAATCTGCTGGTGGCCCACCCCAGCCAGCCCTTCAAGACGGTCAAGGAAATGATGGCCTACGCCAAGGCCAATCCCGGCAAGCTGAATTTCGGCTCCTCGGGCTCGGGCAGCTCCATCCACCTGTCTGGCGAGCTGTTCAAGTCCATGACCCGCCTGGACATGGTGCATGTGCCCTACAAGGGCAGCGCGCCGGCCATCACCGATCTGCTGGGCAACCAGATCGCCATCATGTTCGACAACATGCCCTCGGCCATCCAGCATGTGCGCTCGGGCAAGCTGCGCCCCATCGCCGTGACCACGGCCAAGCGCTCGCCCGAGCTGCCCGATGTGCCCACCGTGGCCGAAGCCGGCGTGCCCGGCTATGAAGCCACCTCCTGGTTCGGTCTCTTCGTGCCTGTCAAGACACCGGCCGACATCCAGCAAAAGCTGCATGCCGCCATTGCCAAGGTGCTCAAGGATCCCGCCGTGATCAAGAAGATCAACGACCAGGGTGGCGAAGTCGTGATCGACACCCAGGAAGGCTTTGCCAAGTTCATCGACGCCGAAGCCAAGAAGTGGGGCAAGGTCGTCAAGGACTCCGGCGCCAGCGTCTGACCCCACCCAGGTGCCGGCCTGTCCCGGCCCCAGCACTGCCGGCGCATGCCGGTGGCTGCTGTTGCCCTCCCGGGCCCGCACCTGTCGCAACCGCCCCGTTTTCCGTCTGAAAGTTATTGCCATGTCTTCCCAGAGCGCCTCCCTTACTGACCGCCCTCGCGTGTTGATCACCGGTGGCGGAGCCGGCATCGGCGCCGCCGCTGCCGAGCGCTGCCGCGCCGACGGCTACGAGCCCATCATCGTCGACCGCGTGGTCGATCACGTTCCCGGCGGCATACAGGCCGACCTCAGCAACGCCGAGGACACGGCCCGCGCCCTGCGTCAGGCTCTGGAAACCGGCCCCATCACGCGTCTGATCAACAACGTGGGCGTGGTCGTACCCAACGACGCCGCCTCGCAGACCCTGGCCGAGTTCGACCTGGCCGTCTCGCTGAACCTGCGCTGCGCCTTCCAGTGCATGCAGGCCCTGCTGCCCGGCATGAAGCAAGCGGGGTTCGGGCGCATCGTCAACATGTCCTCGCGCGCCGCGCTGGGCAAGGACTTGCGCACAGCCTACGCTGCCACCAAGGCCGGTCTGATCGGTATGACCCGCGTCTGGGCGCTGGAGCTGGGCCAATGGGGCATCACGGCCAACGCCATAGGCCCCGGCCCGATACGCACCGAGCTGTTCGACAAGGCCAATCCGCCCGACGCCCCGCGCACGCAGAAGATCATTGCTTCCGTACCCGTCAAGCGGGTGGGAACTCCCGAGGATGTGGCCCATGCCGTGTCCTACATGCTCGACGAGCGCAGCGGCTTTGTGACCGGACAGGTGCTCTATGTCTGCGGCGGCATGACCGTGGGCGTCGCCTCCGTGTAAGCGGCTCGATACGAGCTGCTGCCCGGGCAAGCCAAGTCCCCGAGCCGCAGATGCATCACCCTCGTCCGGCGCGCACCCTGCAAGCTTGCGGGATCTGGATGCTTTTTAAATTTTGATAGCTTAAAGCGCCTTCCCCAGAATGATTTCAATGTGTTTTATGCGTGAAACCATTTATGGAAAGGCGACAGAAGCTCTCAATAAGAGAGCCCTCTTGCTTGGCATCTCGACGCGCACAGGCCGCGCCTTTGCTGGCCCTCAGGTATAGCGCTTGGCGCGCAGATTGTTCTTCATCTGCTCCAGCGCCGGCTGCAGTGCCGGCCCGATGCGCAGGGCCACGCAGGTCGCCAGCACGTCGATGATGAGCAGGTGCAGCAGCCGCGAGACCATGGGACTGTAGCGGTCGTAGCCTTCGGGGTGATCGGCAGCCAGATGCACCTGGCAAGCGGAGGCAAGAGGCGAGCCGCTGGCCGTGATGGCGATGGTGGTGGCCCCGTTCTTGCGAGCGATATCCGCCGCATCCATCAGATCTCGCGTGCGCCCGGAGTTCGAGATGATGACCACGCAGTCGCCCGGACCCAGCAAGGTCGCGCTCATGACCTGCATATGACCATCGCTGGTGGCCAGACTGGTCACACCGAGGCGGAAAAACTTGTGCTGGGCATCCAGCGCCACGATGCCCGAGTTCCCGGCGCCGTAAAACTCGATGCGCTTGCCGGTCTGCCAGGTCGCGGCAATCGCCTGTGCAGCCTGCTCTATGGCCGCCGTGCTGGCCGCATTGCGATACTGCAGAAAAGCGGCAACCGCGTTGTCCACCACCTTGACCATGACATCGCTGGTCTTGTCATCGCTGTCCACACTGCGATGGATGAAGGGCACGCCTTCGCTGACGCTACCTGCGAGCTTGAGCTTGAAGTCCGCCAGGCCGTCATAACCCATGCTGCGGCAAAAGCGCACCACCGTGGGTTTGCTGACATGCGCCCGCACCGCCAGCTCTCGCACCGGCAGATGCGCGAAGGCCCGCGGATCGGCCAGTACCAGGCGTGCAACACGCTGCTCTGCAGGCGCCAGGGACGGAAGGGAGGCAGTAATCCGATCAAGCATATTGGCGCAGATGAGGTGGAGGCAATGAATGAGTGCAGAAAAAAGCGAGCATAAGACCGAAGCGCCTCATGCCTCGCAAAATGGCAGCAAAACTTGAATATTTCCGCAAATAAATAGGCGAGCGCGCATATTCAGCAGGGTTTGCCTTGATGCATCCTCAAACGGAGTATCTGCAAGCTCATTCTCAATCAGGGATTCACGCTCTACACTTGCTGGTTAGTTTGAAACACAGCAAAGGATGGACATGAATCAGTTGGAGGCGCTCAAGCAATTCACGACCGTGGTCGCGGACACCGGTGATTTTCATCAACTGGCGCAGTTTCAACCGCAAGATGCCACCACCAATCCATCCCTGATTCTCAAAGCGGTTCAAAAGACCGAATATGCGCCGCTGATGCGCGCCACCGTGGCGCAATTCAAAGACCGGGGGCTTGACGAAATCATGGATCGGACGCTGGTGCGCTTCGGCTGCGAGATTCTGAACACCATACCCGGCCGTGTTTCCACCGAAGTCGATGCTCGCCTGTCTTTCGACACCGTGGCCACGGTCACGCGCGCCGAGCGACTGATCGAGCTGTATCAGGCGGCCGGCATCCACACCGAGCGTGTGCTCATCAAGATCGCCGCCACCTGGGAAGGGATTGAAGCGGCCCGCATTCTCGAGCAGCGCGGCATTCACACCAATCTGACGCTGCTGTTCTCCTTCTGCCAGGCCGTTGCCTGCGGCCAGGCCAAGGTCCAACTGATCTCGCCCTTTGTGGGCCGCATCTACGACTGGTACAAAAAGCAGGCCGGCGCGCAGTGGGATGAAGCCACCATGGCCGGCGCCAATGATCCGGGCGTGCGCTCCGTACAGAAAATCTACGACTATTACAAGCACTTCGATGTTTCCACCGAGGTCATGGGTGCAAGCTTTCGTAATACCGGCCAGATTCTGGCTCTGGCGGGCTGCGATCTGCTTACCATTGCACCTGAGCTGCTGGCCCAGCTCCGCGCACAGCAGGACGACGCCATGCCTTTGACTCGCGCCCTGGACCCGGACAAGGCCAGAGCCCAGCCGCAGGAACGCGTTCTGTATGACCAGGCCTCGTTTCGCTTTGCGCTGAACGAAGATGCCATGGCCACCGAAAAGCTGGCCGAGGGCATTCGCGCCTTCACCGCGGACACCCTGAAGCTGGAAGCATTGATGCAGCAAGCGGCTGCAGATTGACGGAAATTTCCTTTGACGCCTCTTTGTCACGAGCTGCCTGCCTGGCAGGCTTTGCAAACCCATTACCGGTCGCAGATCCAGCATCTGGATTTGCGCCAGGCTTTTGCACAAGACCCGCAACGTCTTGACGCCCTGAGCATGCAGGCGCCACATGTCTTCGCCGATCTGTCGAAGAACCTCTGGACTTGCGAGACCGAGGCCTTGCTGAGGCAGCTTGCAGCCGAGAGCCAGCTCTCGAGCAAGCGCGACGCCATGCTGGCCGGCGCAGCCATCAATACCAGCGAGCAGCGCAGCGCGATGCACTGGTTGCTGCGCACTCCTGCAAACGGCGGGCAGCTCGCCCAGTCCCCCGTTCTTCGGACCTGGCCCCAGGACATGCGTTCAGCTCTGCATGAGGTGCACGAGACGCTGGATAGCATGCTCGCCCTGGCCGATCAGATCAGGGACAGCCAACAGATCACCGATATCGTCAATATCGGCATCGGCGGCTCGCACCTGGGTCCGGAAGTCGTGGTCAATGCCCTTGAGGACTGGATAGACCAGGACAAGAACTTTCACTTTGTCTCCAATGTGGACGGCCACGAGCTGGGACATGTGCTGCGCCGGGTCAAACCGGAAAGCACGCTGTTTCTGATTGCCTCGAAATCCTTCACCACGGCCGAGACCATGCTGAACGCTCGCTCGGCCAGGCAGTGGTTTCTCGATCATGGCGGCAGCGAAGATCCGCAGGCCCCATGCTCGATCGACCGACACTTCGTAGCCCTCACCACCAATACACAGGCGGCTGCAGAGTTCGGCATACAGCGCACTCTGGGTTTCTGGGATTGGGTAGGCGGACGCTTTTCTCTGTGGTCCGCCATCGGCTTGCCTATCGCCATCGCCATAGGCTCGGCGCAATTCAGGGCTCTGCTGGGCGGCGCGCACGCGATGGACGCCCACTTTTTCACAGCCCCTCTCGAGAGCAATCTCCCGGTGCGCCTGGGACTGCTGGACATCTGGTATCGCAATTTCTGCCAGTTTTCCAGCCGCTGCATTGCACCTTACAGCCATGGACTGCGCCGCCTGACGGCCTATCTGCAGCAACTGGAGATGGAGAGCAATGGCAAAAGCATCAACAAGAATGGCGTTCGGCTCACAGCTCCCACGGCACCGGTGATCTGGGGCGAGCCCGGCACCAATGGGCAGCATGCTTTTTTCCAGATGCTGCACCAGGGGCAGGATGTCATACCGGTCGAATTCATTGCCCTGCGCGACGGGGGCAAATACCTGGGCGAGCACCATCAAAGCCTGGTGGTCAACGCGATTTCCCAGGCCCAGGCGCTGATGGTGGGGCGCTGCGGCGAAGGTCTGGAAAAAGACTGCCCCGGCAATCGCCCCAGCAGTTTCCTGATGCTTGAAAGACTGGATCCCGCCTCTCTGGGCGCCTTGATTGCGCTGTATGAACATCGCATTTTTGTCTCTGGCGCCATCTGGGACATCAACAGCTTCGACCAGTGGGGTGTGGAACTGGGCAAGAAGCTGGCAAAGCAGCTTCATGCCCGCCAGAACCACAATGACTGGGAAGGAGTGGACGCGTCAACGCAGGAGCTGATGAAGCGCCTGATGGAGAGTCACTGAGCATCACAAGCAGCGAGCCCGGCAGAGCTCATGCTTCAAGCCTGCTCAGGCCGCGCTGGTTTGCTGCAAATGGGGATAGCGCACGCCAGCCAGACCTTCCAGTCCAAACTCGGCGAGCAACTGACGCAGGCGTTGCGCTGCACTGCGCTTTTTCTGCCCCGTATAACGGGCCACAATCAATTCGTTTTTCATGCTGTGCTCCCAGCCCACCAGCTCGGTGACCGTGACCTGGTAGCCGCAAGCCTCCAGATACAGACAGCGCAGCACATTGGTAATCTGACTGCCCATCTCGCGAGTGTGGATCGGGTGACGCCACAACTCGGCCAGCGGAGTGCGCGCCAGGCTCATGGCCTTGGTCTGGCGCAGACATGCAGCCACCTCGGCCTGGCAGCAAGGCACCAGCACCATGGCCTTGGCCTGCTTTTCCAGCCCGAAGGCTATCGCATCATCAGTCGCCGTATCGCAGGCGTGCAAGGCCGTGACCACGTCAAACTGCGAAGGCATGAAGTCTGCTCGCGTGGACTCGGCCACCGACATATTGAGAAACTCCATGCGCTCGAAGCCAAGTTCAATCGCCAGCTTCTGGGATGCCTCGACCAAAGGCGCACGCGTCTCGATACCGAAAATCCGACCCTGAGCCAAGGCCTTGAAATACAGGTCGTAAAGAATGAACCCCAGATAGGACTTGCCCGCACCATGGTCAGCCAATGTCACGGCATGCCCATCCTTGGACAGCTCGGCAAGCAAAGGCTCGATGAACTGATAGAGGTGATAGACCTGCTTGAGCTTGCGGCGCGAATCCTGATTGAGCTTGCCCTCGCGCGTCAGAATATGCAGGGCCTTGAGCAACTCAAGGCTCTGGCCGGGCTTGAGCCCCAGTTGCTCGGCGATATCAAGTGCCCCTGCTTTGGCGGGCTATTGCAGGTTCTGCTTTTTATCGGTCTTGCCCATCACTTCTCTGCCTTCGTCTGACCATGGCCGGTCACGGGGCAGCGAGCCCCGACATCCAGGTCCAGCCAGCCTTCGATGCCGATCTTTTCCAGCGTTTCCATATTGCGCTCGTATATCGTTTCGGCTTCCGGAAACACCTCCACAGCCTTGTCGATGCTGTCTTCGCGCAGCAAGTGCAATATGGGATAGGGAGCACGATTGGTGCAGTTGGTAACGTCGTCCACATCCGTGCCCTCAAACTGAAATTGAGGATGAAACGAGGCCACCTGCAAGATGCCGCCCAGATCCAGCTCCTCGATCATGGCATCCGCCACTTCAAGAAAGTCATTGAAGTCCAGAAAATCCTGCAGGGCATGGGGCAGTATCAGCAGTGTGGTGTCGCGTTTTTCTGCGTTGGCTTCGGCCAGGGCCTCAAGCTCGCGATGCAGAGCCTCGGCAACAGCCTGCGCATCGGTCGCATCGCTGACGGCGTAGTGGATCTGAGCCTTGACATGCACGCCTTTGGCGAAAGGGCATAGGTTGAGACCTATCACGGCCTTTTCCAGCCAGCGCACGGTATCCGCAATCACAAGCTCCGGCGGGAAAGCCTGATCGGCGATGGTTGAAGTTTCGGTCATGACAGGGCCCTCCAAAATGCAAACGGGGGCCATCGCCCCCAAAGAATGCGCACTGGGCGGGAAATATTCCGGCTCTAGATACACAGCACCGCTATTTTAGCGATCCGGCCTGTGCCATGCTCGCCACTGGCAGCAAGACCGTTGAGGAGCTTCCTTCAGGCCTCGCCCAGCAGCCTGAGCCCGGTGATGCGCTCATGCTCTCGCGCCGCATAACGATCCGTCATACCCGCAATAAAGTCTGCCACCACTCGCGCACGTTCATGCAGGGTAGTGACGATATGGGCACGCTGAACAAAGCGCGGCTTCATGCGTTCAGGCTCCACCATATAAGCAGCAAACAGCTCCTTCACAACTTGCTGGGCACTGTTCATGGTCTGCATGACTTGAGGATGCCGATAGAGCTGCCTGAACAAGAACTGCTTTAGCACCAGAGACTGCGCTTTCATCTCTTCGCTGAAACCGATCAGCGTCCGGCCGTGCTGACGAACCTCCTGCACCGAGCGCACAGCCGCCTGCTCAATACCGGCCTGTGAGTGATGGATGACGTCATAGACCTGGTCACTGAGCATGCGGCGAATGCTCTCATAGAGCAGCTTGCGCTGAGCATCCGGCAGAGCCAGATCGGGCCAATCCGCCAATGTCGAGGCATAGTAGCGGGCAAACAAAGGCACGGCTTCACGCAGCTGGGCCATG
The DNA here is from genome assembly GCF_016772095.1 of Comamonas sp. NyZ500. Taxonomy (NCBI): domain Bacteria; kingdom Pseudomonadati; phylum Pseudomonadota; class Betaproteobacteria; order Burkholderiales; family Comamonadaceae; genus Comamonas; species Comamonas sp. NyZ500. The sequence goes on from NZ_JAEIJE010000004.1 coordinate 174,985, forward strand.
GTGATCAGACCCGATCGAACGCCGTCGTCCACATCGTGGGCGTTATAGGCAATCGCATCCGCCAGATTGCATAGCTGTGCCTCCAGAGAAGGCTGAGTGCCATCCAGAAAACGCTGAGCCACGCCGCCGGGCTCACGTGCATTCAGCAATTGCGCATTGCTGAGCGAGCAATGCTTGAGAATTCCCTCGCGCGTTTCAAAAGTCAGGTTCAGACCGTCAAAGGCTGGATAACGCTCCTCCAACCTGTCCACTACACGCAGACTTTGCAGATTGTGCTCAAAACCGCCATGGGGCTTCATGCACTCATTGAGCGCGTCTTGCCCCGCATGTCCAAAAGGTGTGTGCCCCAGATCATGCGCCAGACAGATGGCTTCAACCAGGTCTTCATCCAGCCGCAAAGAACGCGCGATGGAGCGCCCCAGTTGTGCCACTTCCAGAGAATGCGTGAGCCGGGTTCGGAACAGATCGCCCTCATGGTTCACAAAGACCTGGGTCTTGTAAACCAGTCGCCTGAATGCCGAGGAGTGAACAATGCGGTCCCGATCGCGCTGAAAGTCGCTGCGCGTGGGAGCCGGGGGCTCAGCAAAGCGACGCCCGCGGCTTTGCTGGGGATGGCAGGCATAGGAAGCCAGAGCGGTCATGCAAATCGCCTCAACAACTCGATGCAATGACTCTAACAGTTATGGTCTCGCTTCCCCCAGGGTCTGCTCACATAGCGCCATCCATCAAGCGCAGCAACTCTCGATCACTTCACGCACCAGAGCGTCGGGTGCCGACCTCATCACCGCCTTGCCGGGACCATCGATCAGCACAAAGCGGATTTCACCGGCTTCGGATTTCTTGTCGACCCGCATCAGCTCCAGATAGCGACCAGCATTGTCCTGAACATCGATGACCGCTGCGCGCACCGGCAAGCCCGCTCGCTCAATCAGCTTGCGCAGACGCGAGACAAAGCTCGCCTCCACCAGGCCAAGACGTTGGGACAGCTCCGCCGCCATCACCATGCCTGCCGCCACACCTTCACCGTGCAGCCAGTTGCCGTAGCCCATGCCGGCCTCGATCGCATGACCGAAGGTATGACCAAAATTGAGAATCGCGCGCAGACCCGCTTCCTTCTCGTCCTGCCCCACGACCCAGGCCTTGATCTCCACACTTCGCTTGACGGCATGGGCGAGCATGTCGCGATCGCGGCGCAGCAGGCCACCCATGTTCTGCTCAAGCCAGTCGAAAAACTGCATATCGGCAATAGGGCCGTATTTGATGATTTCCCCCAGACCTGCGCTCAACTCGCGCTCGGGCAGGGTATCCAGCGTAGCAAGATCGCAGAGCACCAGCTGCGGCTGGTAGAAGGCCCCAATCATGTTCTTGCCCAGCGGGTGGTTGATGGCAGTCTTGCCCCCCACCGAGGAATCGACCTGGGACAGCAGCGTGGTCGGCACCTGCACAAAAGGCACGCCACGCATATAGCTGGCGGCAGCAAAGCCCGTCATATCCCCCACAACACCGCCGCCCAGTGCAAACAGCACCGTCTTGCGATCGCAACCATGCTGCAGCAGGGCATCAAAAATCAGGTTCAGAGTCTGCCAGTCTTTATGCGCTTCGCCATCGGGCAACACCACCTCGTGAACCTGGGCGTATTGGCCGCTCAAGGCCTGCTTGAGTGCAGACAGATAAAGCGGGGCCACGACATCATTCGTCACGACCAGAGCCGCCGCCGCCTTGGGCAATCCCTGCCAAGTGGAGCTCTGGGCCAGCAAGCCCTCTGCAATCACGATGGGATAGCTGCGCTCTCCCAGATCAATATGCACCGTTTCCACGTTCAACCTCTCTCAAAATACATAGCAGGAACCACACGCAGTGTATTGACCAACAAGCTTTTCAGCGCAATCCGGAATGCTGACCAAGTTCAATCTGCATGGCCACTCGCTGGGCCACCTGCGTGGCGGACAGGCCGCTGCCCGCCACCACAAAATCCGCAACCTCCTTGTAGAGCGGATCTCTGATGGCATGCAAATCCAGCAAGCGCTGCAAAGGATTGTCCACTTGCAGCAAGGGACGCTGAGTATCCCGCTGCAGGCGCTTGGCAATTTCATGCGGTGATGCACTCAGATAGACCACCTGTGCATGCTCGGCCAGTTCTTGCCGGTTTTCAGCCTTCAGCACGGCACCGCCACCTGTGGCAACCACCGTTTTCTCAGGTCGCGCCAGCAGCGCTGCCAGCACCTCTTGCTCTACATCCCTGAATCTGGACTCGCCTTCCTTGGCAAAAAAATCGCGAATCGTGCAGCCGATATGCTCTTCGATGGCCACGTCCACATCCACAAAAGGCATAGACCAACGCTTGGCCAAATAGCGTCCGATGGTGGATTTGCCGGAGCCTGGCAAACCCACAAGGGCAATATGAAATTTCTTTAGAACAGTCATCGCGTTACCGTCATCCGCCAATCTGGCCAGCCCATGATTCTCGCAGCCCGCAGATATTACAAATGAAAAGGCCCGCATCAACTCGTGCGGGCCCTATGTAAAAACTGATAACAGTTATTTGCTGGTGCTGCGCGCCTGGCTCAGCATCTTGGGAGTGATGAAAACCAGCATTTCACGCTTGCTCGAAGCCTTGGTGTTGCTACGGAACAAATGCCCCAACACAGGCAGATCTCCGAACAGCGGTACCTTGTTGAGCTGGTTGGTTTCCTCCAGTTCAAAGATACCGCCAATCACGACCGTGCCGCCATTCTCGACCAGCACCTGGGTCTTGACATGCTTGGTATCAATGGCGACGCCCTGAGTCGTGGTCTCACCGCGACTGTCCTTGTTCACATCCAGATCCAGAATGATGTCGCCTTCAGGGGTAATTTGCGGAGTCACTTCCAGCTTCAGCACGGCCTTCTTGAACGAGATGGTCGTGGCGCCATTCGGCGCAGTCACGGAGTATGGGTATTCCGTGCCTTGCTCGATCAATGCCTTGTTCTGGTCTGCCGTCACCAGACGGGGGTTGGAGATGATCTTGCCGTCGCCTTCTGCTTCCAAAGCGGACAGCTCCAGGGACAGGAAACGCGTCATCGAGCTATTGAAGACAGAGAATGCGACCTGCCCCACAGTGTTGATTCCTGAAATACTTGCGGGCAAATTGACGAAATTGCCACTGGGGAACTTGGTGTTCGCTCCCGAGCTGCTATCAGGCAGGAACTGAGACGATGTCATGGAAGCATTGCTGCCAACAGCCCCTCCGCCGAACTTCACACCCAGCGAACGGCCAAAGGTATCGCGTGCCTCCACAATGCGGGCCTCGATCATGACCTGGCGCACCGGCACATCCAGCGTTGCCAGCAAAGCCTTCATTTCTTCCAGCTTGGTCGGCGTATCCGTCACAAACAGCTGATTGGTGCGTGGCTCGGAAATGGCGGAGCCTCTCGACGACAGAAAGCGCGTGCTGGACCCTGTACCGCCTGCACCGCCGCCGCCTGTCGAAGTCGTGATCTGCTGCAGGATGTCCGCCGCCTTTGCATAGTTGAGCTGGAAACCTTGCGTGCGCAAAGGCTCCAGCTTCTGGATTTCCATGGCCGCTTCGTAGTCACGCTTGGTACGCGCGTCAATCTCGTCCTTGGGAGCGATCCAGAGCACGGAGCCGGACTTGCGCATGCCCAGCCCCTTGGCATCCATGATGATCTGAAGAGCCTGGTCCCAAGGCACATCCTTCAGACGCAGAGTCAAGGCACCTGTCACCGTATCCGAGGTGACGATATTGAAGTTGGTGAAGTCCGCGATGACCTGCAGCAAAGAGCGCACTTCAATATTCTGGAAATTGAGCGACAGCTTTTCGCCGCTGTAGCCCGGGCCTTGCGTCAACTTGCTGGTGTCGACCTTTTTCTGGCGCACTTCCACCACGAACTGATTGTCGCTCTGGTATGCGCTGTGCTCCCAGTCACCCACAGGGTCAATGCGCATCCGAACACGATCGCCTTGCTGAGTGGTCGAGATCGTTTGCACAGGCGTACCGAAATCTCCCACATCGAGCTTCTTGCGCAAATTTTCAGGCAGAGCTGTACGCAGGAAGTCCACCGTCAGGCCCTTGCCCTCCTGCCGCAGATCCACCCCCACCTGGCTGCTGCCAAGGCTGACTACAACCCGGCCGGAGCCATCGCTACCACGGCGAAAGTCGATACCGCGAATCGGAGCGGCATCAGAGGCTGCCGTCTTGTTCTCAAACACCGGAGCCATGACAGGAGCCGCAGCTGCGGCGGTTGTCGCGGCACCTGCGGGATCAAGCAAGATCAGCAAAGATTTGCCCTGGCGCTGCAAGCGATAGGTCGTAGCCGTCTTCAGATTCAATACCAGGCGTGAGCGACCCGATGCTTCCACCAGATTTGCCGAGCGCAGATTGCCCTGATTGAATTCAAGCAACGACTTGCCCGAGCCATTGCTCACACCCGGAAAATCCAGAGCGATACGCGCCGGAGACTGAACCACGAATCCGGTCGGGTCTGCAGCCAGCGGTTCGGACAGCTCGACACGGACGACCTCGGAGCCTGACTGCAAAGCACCTGTAACAGCCTCAATGCGGGCTTGCGCCCAAGCTGCCGAAGAAAGCAAAAGGCCGCTCAGGGTCAGACCCCAACGGGCCTTCGCCATAGTGCTGCGATTAATACCCATCATTTGCCGACCTCCTGCAACTCCAAAGTGCTTGTTCTTTCAATCCAGTCACCACCGCCATCCTGGACAATTTCTCTTAGCTGGATGGAGTTTTCCGTAATCTTGGTGATCTTTCCGTAGTTCTGCCCCAGATAGTTGCCGACACGTACCTGATAGAGCAGGCCGCCGACTTTGACCAAGGCCGTGGGCACGTTCTTTTTGTCGAGACTGCCCACCATGGTCATGGTGTCCAGCGGCTCGGCCTCCAGCGGCTCCTTGCGGCGACTCAGCTCTGGCGTGAGCAACGCCGTGCTGATGTTGGATTGCGCAGACTCCTTGCGCAGCACCTGGATCAGCTTGAGCGGATTGAAGGGATCCATGCCATCAGCCCCTGTATAGGCCTGGGGCTTGAAAGGCTTGGGCTCCTCCAGAGGAGTCACGCGAGGCTTGGCATTGGCACGCTCCTGGGCCATCCACTCACGCAGTTGCTCCTCCTCGGAGGAGGTGCAGCCCGCCAGCAAAGCACTGCTCATCAGGACCAGCCAGACAGGGCTCAAGAATGCTCTGCTCATTTCTTCCCCTTGGCCGCGTCACGCTGCGCCTTGACTTCGTCCGCATCCAGATATCGGAAGGTCCGTGCCGTGGCATCCATGGACAGCACATCCGTGTCCTTGCCGCCCGGGGCGATAGACAGATTGTTCAAGGTCACGATACGGGACAGGAAAGCGATATCCGAGGCAAAAGCACCGATGTCGTGATAGCGTCCCGTCACCTTCAGGGTGATTGGCAGCTCGGCGTAGTACTCCTTGGTCACCATGGCGCCAGGGCGGAATACTTCAAACTGCAGACTACGCCCCAAGCCGGCCTGGTTGATATCGGAAAGCAGAGCAGCCATCTCCGCCTTGCTGGGCAGTTGCTTTTCCAGCTGCGTCACATACTGCTGCACCTGCTCGCGCTGCTTCTTCAAGCCCTCCAGGCTCACCGCCTTGACCATTTTCTTGGAGTAATCTTCGCGCAGAGTCACCTCGGTCGCACGCTCAGCGTCGAGCTCTGCCTCGTAATCCTTCAGAACGACGAACCACAGCAAGGCAGCGACAGCGACTGCAACGGCCACATACAGCAGTGCCTTGGGCAAGGCTGGCCAAACCGAAGGGTCATTGGGGTCCAGATTCCGGAATTGGCGCTGAATCCTCTCTTGCAGCGCAGCGAAATCGATGTCCAGAGATTTCTTCTTTTTTGCCATTACTGCGCCTTCACAGAAGAGCTTGCAGCAAGCAGATTTTTCTCCGCATCGCTGGCCCTGGTCAGATTGAAGCGCAATGTGAATGCAGCTGCACGGCGCTTATCCTTGGCAGTCACATCAACAGTCTTGGCCACAATTTCCATCAGCTCCGGCTTGGAGAACCAGGGCGAGCCATCCGTAAGATTACGCAGCATCTCGGAAATACGTTCATTCGACTGTGCAGTTCCCTGCATGGTCACCGACAAGCCTTCTTGCTTGATGCTGCTGATGTAGACACCGTCCGGCAGTTGCTTGACCAGCTCATTGAGCATGTACACCGGCAGGTTGCGGTCGGACTGTAGATCCTCCACCGCCTTCTGCCGTGCACGCAGAGCGGTGATTTCGGCCTCGAGCCCCTCGATTTCCTTGATCTGTGTTTCCAGGACCTTGATTTCGGAGCGCAGCAGATTGTTCTTGTTCTGCTGGCCCTCGATCATCATCTGGAAGTACCAGTAAATCAGTGCTGCGATCAGCAGTCCACCCAGTGCGCCCAGCACCATATTGACCTGAAACGCCTCTTTACGGCGTTTCTTGGCCGCCTCGCGGTGCGGTAAAAGGTTAATCAGTATCACTCTTGAAACCTCCGCATGGCCAAACCGCAAGAGGTCAGATAGGACGGCGCTTCACGCGCCATCTTCTTCAGACGCACGCCGCTGCCAATTTCCATGCCTTCGAAGGGATTGGCAAGACTGCAGGCACACCCCGTCTGCTGGCTGACGGCATCCACCAGCCCCGGCAGGGACGACGATCCACCTGCCAGCAAAACATGATCGACGCGGTTATAGGGAGTACTCGTGAAGAAGAACTGCAACGCTCGCGCCACTTCCTGGGTCAGGCTTTGCACAAAGGGCTTGAGCACACCAGCCGCGTAGTCGTCCGGCAATTCGCCGCTGCGCTTCTTGGCCTCTGCCTCTTCCGGAGAAAAACCGTACTGGCGTGCAATCAACTGGGTAAGCTGTGCGCCGCCAAAGGCCTGATCACGCTCATACAGCACCTCGTCATTGCGAAGCACCTGCATGCTGGTGGTCATGGCCCCCACCTCGAATAGCGCCACGACGGCGTCACGCCCGGCATTGGGCAAACGCGACACCAGACGCGTTGCCGCCATTCGGGCAGCGTAGGGCTCGATATCGATCACCATGGGCTTGAGACCGGCTGCCTCGGCCAGGCCCTGGCGGTCCTGCACTTTTTCCTTGCGCGATGCAGCGATCAGCACATCCACATCGCCAGGCGACACCAGCGACGGACCTATGACACAGAAATCCAGGCTCACCTCATCGAGCGAGAACGGAATGTATTGATTGGCTTCGGACTCGACCTGAACTTCCATTTCCAGCTCGGTCAAGCCGGCTGGCAAGGTGATCTTCTTGGTAATCACCGCAGCGGCAGGCAGTGCCATGGCCACTTGCTTTGTACGCGTTCCGCTTTTCTTGACCAGGCGGCGCACAGCCTCCGCCACCTCATCAAATTTCTCAATATTGCCATCGGTGATCCAGCCCTTTTCAAGAGGCTCAATCGCACAACGCTCCAGTTGCCACTCGCCGGATTTGCTTTTGGCCAGCTCGACCAGCTTCACGCTGGAGGAGCTGACATCAATGCCAAGCAAAGGTGCAGGCTGACGGCTGAATAAAGAACTCAGAGCAATCAACATGCCCCCCCAGGTTTGTAAGAATGGAAACAAAAGCCAGCAATACCCCGGAATCCTAGCAGCAAGCTATAGCAGCACATGCTTTGCTGCAGCGCTTTTCACCGTATTTCGTGGTCAAAAAAAGACAAACTTGTGTAACGTCAAACCGCAAGAACCTCAGCCCTTGCGCATACTGGTGCTTACCCTGTGATTTAGGATTCAATCAAAGCGCGGCCCCCACCCGGCCGCCACGATGCTTTTCCGGGCGGCATTTCTATAATGCCCTACCCCTTGCCAATACTGCGAAATGCCGCCATCAGAACATTCTGCTCACCAGGCACCTGCGCCTGGGTCTCAAACTCCCAAAAAACGCATGCACTGGCTGCCGCGTTCCATTTTCTGGCTGATCGGACTTGCCGTCGCCGCCGCCCTGGCCGTTTTGCTGGCCGTGGCCGTGGCGCTGGCCATGGCTTACCCCAATCTTCCAGACGTCTCCGAACTTGCAGACTACCGCCCCAAGCTACCGCTGCGGGTCTACTCCAGCGAAGGCGCTCTGCTGGGCGAATTTGGGGAGGAGCGTCGCACCCTGACGCCCATCAACGAGATCCCCAAGGTCATGACGGATGCCGTGCTGGCCATCGAAGACACCCGCTTCTTCGAGCATGGCGGCGTGGACTACAAGGGCATGCTGCGTGCTGCGCTGGCCAACCTGGGCAAGGTCAAGAGCCAGGGCGCCTCCACCATCACCATGCAGGTCGCACGCAATGTCTACCTCTCTTCCGAGAAGACCTATACCCGCAAGATCTACGAAATCCTGCTGACCTTCAAGCTTGAGCACTTGCTCACCAAGGAGCAGATCCTCGAGATCTACATGAACCAGATTTTCCTTGGCAACCGTGCCTATGGCTTTGCAGCAGCCTGTGAAGCCTATTTCGGCCATCCGCTCAAGGACATCACGGTGGCCGAAGCCGCCATGCTGGCAGGCCTGCCCAAGGCTCCATCGGCCTACAACCCGATCAGCAACCCCAAGCGCGCCCGCATCCGCCAGCTCTACATCATCGAGCGCATGGAGGAAAACGGCTTCATCACGGCAGATCAGGCCAAGCAGGCCCGCGAAGAGCCGCTCAAGCTGCGTACTGCCGCCAATTCGACCCGTGTACATGCAGAGTACGTGGCTGAAATGGCCCGTCAACTGATCTTTGCCCAATACGGCAGCGACGCCTATACCCGCGGCCTGAACGTCTACACCACTCTCAATGCTGGTGAACAAGAGGCTGCCTACAAGGCTTTGCGCGAAGGCATCATGAACTACGAACGCCGCCAGAAGTACCGCGGCCCCGAGAAGTTCATCACTCTGCCAGCCAACGCTCAGGAGCTGGAAGACGCCATCGACGATGCCCTGGCCAACCATCCCGACAACGGCGATGTGGTTGCGGCCGTGGTGCTGGAAGCCTCGCCGCGCAAGATTGTCGCGGCCCGTGCGGACGGTACCCATTTCGAGATCACGGGCGACAACCTCAAGCCCGCCGAATCCGGCCTCAGCCCCAAGGCACCGCCCAATATCAAGATCCGCCCCGGTGCCGTGATCCGCGCCATCAAGAACGCCAAGGGTGCCTGGGAAATCACCCAGTTGCCCGAAGTCGAAGGCGCTTTTGTGGCCATGTCCACGCAAACCGGCGCGATCCGCGCGCTGATCGGTGGTTTCGACTTCGAAAAGAACAAGTTCAACCACGTGACCCAGGCCTGGCGCCAGCCCGGCTCCAGCTTCAAGCCCTTCATCTACTCGGCAGCGCTGGAGCACGGCTTCTCTCCCTCCACCATGATCAATGACGCACCGATCTTCTTCAGTGCGGCAACCACCGGTGGTCAGCCCTGGGAGCCCAAGAACTACGACGGCCGCTACGACGGCCCGATGACCATGCGCACGGGCTTGAACAAGTCCAAGAACATGATCTCCATCCGGTTGCTGCAGGCCATCGGCCCCAAGACCGGACAGGAATGGGCGACTCGCTTCGGCTTTGAAGCCGCCAAACAGCCCGCTTACCTGACCATGGCTTTGGGCGCCGGTTCCGTCACGCCGCTGCAGATGGCGGGAGCCTATTCGGTGTTTGCCAACGGCGGCCACCGCATCAACCCCTGGCTGATTGCCCGAGTGACAGACCACAAGGGTCGCATCCTCTCCGAGTTCACGCCGCCAGCGGTGAAGGAACTGCCCCAGGCCATCCCCGAGCGCAATGCCTTCCTCACCGGCACCCTGCTCAATGATGTGGCACGCGTGGGCACGGCTGCACGTGCCCAGGCCACACTCAAGCGCCCCGACCTGTATGGCAAGACCGGCACCACCAATGACTCGGTGGACGCCTGGTTTGCCGGCTACCAGCCCAGCATTGCCGCAGTCTCCTGGATTGGCTACGACACCCCGCGCAACCTGGGTTCGCGCGAAACCGGTGGCGGCCTGAGCCTGCCCATCTGGATCAATTTCATGCAGCACGCACTCAAGGGTGTGCCGGTGGCCGAAGTGCAGACCCCGCCCGGAGTGGTCAATATGGGCGGCGACTGGTATTACGAAGAAAACGCCCGCAACGGCGGCGTCTCCAGCCTCGGTATGGAAGGCGCCTCCGATCCTGGCAACGCAGGCCCGGGTGCCACCCAGCCGCCTGCCGCAGAGGAGCGCAGCCGCATTCTGGACCTGTTCAGAAACTAAGCCCTCGCAAAGCAAAAAGCCTGCCTCTCGTCGAGGCAGGCTTTTTTATTCCAGCGCCCTGAAGACTCAGGCCAGGGCCTTGAACTCCAGAGCCATGCCCGACTGCTCGCTTGCATATTGCGTCAGATTGGCAAAGAACTCGCCAGCACCCTTGGTGTCCAGCCAGACTTTCTTGTCCTCGTCAAAGCGATAGTGAAAGCCACCTGCCTTGGCCGCCAGCCAGATTTCATGCAGGGGTTTTTGCTGGTTGATGACAATCTGGCTGCGATTGGCAAACACCAAAGTCACCATGCCGCCCACACGCTGGGCATCAAGGTCAGCATCGGTTTCGTCATTGATGCGATCACAGCATTGCTCCACAGCCAGCAGAAGTTGGTCGGCGCGATCCAGATATTCAAGGTCAGTCATTACAATTTGCCCATGTTGAAAGCCAACCAAATTTTAGTCAGGAGCATTGCCCTTGCGGCTTGTGCGGCGTCCCTGGCAGCACTTTCCGCCTGCGGGCAAAAAGGCCCACTCTATCTGCCTACAGATCCTGCGGCGCAGGGTCGCGCCACGCTGCCCGAAACGCTGGGCATTTCCACCAAGCCTTCCAGCGCAGCAACACCTGCAACGAAAGCCACGCCGATAGAGGCTGACGAGATTCCCCAGACCGATACCAAGCCCTGAGGCTTGATGCACATCAACATGGCGCCCGGACTTACTCTCTAGAGTGATGGCATCTTGTCCTTTGACAAACTGCCATGTCCATTGAGCTCTATCGCGACAAAAACCACGTCTGTCTGATGTTCACCGACCTCATCGAAGAGGACGGTCAGGCCATTCAGGCCAACCAGTTCCTGATCGTGGACAACGGCACGGGCGCCATCATTGATCCCGGCGGCAACCTGGCTTTCAACGAGCTGTTCATGGGCATGTCGCGGCATTTCCCGCCGCAAAAGCTCGCCTATCTGATTGCCTCGCATGCCGACCCGGACATCATCGCCTCGCTGGATCGCTGGATGAGCAGCACGCGCGCACAACTGGTCATCTCGCGCATCTGGGAGCGCTTTGCACCGCACTTCACCAAGGTGGGCAAGACGGAAAACCGCGTCATCGGCGTGCCTGACTCGGGCGGACGCCTGCCTCTGGGTCACAGCGAGCTGGTGCTGCTGCCCGCGCATTTTCTCCATGCCGAGGGGAACTTTCACTTCTACGACCCCATCAGCAAGATTCTGTTCACGGGCGACCTGGGCGTTTCTCTGACCACCGGCGCAGAAGCGCAGAAGCCCGTCACCGACCTCGCTCCCCATATCTCGTGCATGGAAGGCTTTCACCGCCGCTACATGGTCTCCAACAAGATTCTGAGGCTATGGGTGCAGATGGCACGGCAGTTGCCCATAGACATGATCGTGCCCCAGCATGGCGCGCCCATCATGGGCAAACAGGCAATTGGCGACCTGTTCAACTGGCTCGAAGGCCTGCAATGCGGAATCGACCTGTTCGACCAGCGCGCTTACCAGCTGCCTTCAGCCGAGATCGACCCGGTCTCGCGTCAGGTACGTCCGCCGCTGCGCGCCGTGGCCGGTTGATTGCTTCTGAGTGCACGCAGCACTCGCCAGCCAAGCTGGCTACCGAGAATGGCCGCATAGACGGCCACCTCGGCAAAATTGTTCTTGCCGGCGCGCATCCAGAAAAAATGCAGCAAGGCCAGAGGCACCGCCACATAGACTGCTCGGTGCAGCCACTGCCAGCGCTTGCCGCCCAGAGCCCTGAGCATGAACTTTGGCGAGGTGACGGTCAGCACCAGCAGCAGCAGCCAGGTGCTGAAACCTACCAAGATAAAGGGGCGCTTGGGAATATCGGCCACGATATCGCCCCAGTCCAGCCCCATGTCGAACCAGGCATAGCAAAGCAGGTGCAGACAGGCGTAGAAGAACACGTACAGGCCCAGCATGCGCCGGTAACGCACCAGCAGATTCCAGCCGCTGATCTGGCGCAGCGGCGTCACCGCCAGCACTATGCAGAGAAAACGCAGAGTCCAGTCGCCCGTGCTGCGCAGCAGGGCTTCGGCCGGATTGGCCCCCAGTCCGTCGGTGAACGCCGCATAGAACAGCCATGCACAAGGCAGCAGGCACAGCATGAAGACCAGTGGCTTGGCCCAGGGCCTGAGCAAGCAGGCCTGCATCAGTAGAACTTCTTCAGGTCCATGCCCGCATACAGCGACGCCACCTGATCGCCATAGCCATTGAACAGCAGTGTCTTGCGGCGCTTGGCGAACAGTCCGCCCTCGCCGATGCGCCGCTCGGTGGCCTGGCTCCAGCGCGGATGATCGACCTCGGGATTCACATTCGAATAAAAGCCGTACTCGTTGCGTGCCGCCTTGTTCCAGGCGGTGCCTGGCTCCTTGTCGGTCAGGCGGATCGCCACCAGTGACTTGGCGCTCTTGAAACCATATTTCCAGGGCACGACCAGACGCAGCGGCGCACCATTCTGGTTGGGCAGTACCTCGCCATACATGCCGAAGGCCAGCAGCGTCAGCGGGTGCATGGCCTCATCCAGCCGCAAGCCTTCGGTATAGGGCCAGTCCAGCACGCCGCTTCTGAGTCCGGGCATCTGGGCCTTGTCGGCCAGGGTGACGAATTCCACATACCTGGCGCCGGAGAGCGGCTGCACTTTGTTGAGCAACTCGGACAGCGAGTAGCCGACCCAGGGAATGACCATGGACCAGCCCTCCACGCAGCGCAGGCGGTAGATGCGCTCTTCCATGGGCGCGAGCTTGAGCAGGCTGTCGATGTCCAGGGTCTGCGGCTTCTGCACCAGGCCTTCTATGCGCACCGTCCAGGGCCGGGTCTTGAGCGTGTGTGCATTGCGTGCGGGCTCGTCCTTGTCGAGCCCGAACTCGTAGTAGTTGTTGTAGCTGGTCACGTCCTGGTAGCTGGTGGTCGCCTCCACGGTCATGGCGCCGGCCACCTTGCTGGCCACGCCCTTCAGGGCGGGCAGATGCACGCGATCGGCCGCAGCCAGCGCATCGCGGCCGGCCCAGCCGGCCAAGGTGGCGCCCGCCGCCCCCATGGCCAGGGTCTGCAGAAAGTCCCGGCGCTGCAGGTATTGGGTCTGAGGCGTGATCTCGCTGCCCAGCGGATGCTCGAAGCCTTGGTTGCGGTGACGTATCAGCATAGGAATGCTCCCAAACGACAATCAAGAGTAGTGCGATTTGGAAGTCCTCTGCGTCAGCAAAGTTCCCCCGAAGTGCTTAATAAAACAGGAGCTGCTTGCGCTTGACGATCAAGGAATTCAGAGTATTTTCAACCTGAAATCCTTACTCAATCAGCGCAAGCAGCTCCTGTTTTTTGGAGTGCTTGTTACGCGACCTACAGTTCGCCGTAGCTGTGCAGGCCCGACAGGAACATGTTCACGCCCAGGAAGGCAAAGGTGGTGACGGCCAGACCCGCCAGCGCCCACCAGGCGGACACCGTGCCGCGCAGGCCCTTCATCAGGCGCATATGCAGCCAGGCTGCATAGTTGAGCCAGACGATCAGCGCCCAGGTTTCCTTGGGGTCCCAGCTCCAGTAGCCGCCCCAGGCCTCGGCCGCCCACAGGGCGCCGAGCACGGTGGCGATGGTGAAGAAGGCAAAGCCCACGGCGATGGCCTTGTACATCACGTCATCCAGAATCTCGAACGAAGGCAGGCGGGCCGCAATGCGCTTGCGCGAGAGCAGGATGCCGGCCACGATCAGGGCCGAGATGCCGAAGTACACCATCCAGTAGCTGCCGCCGTTCTCGGTCGCGCCCTTGCGAAAGACGATGGGCTCGAAGCACAGCACCACGCCCAGCAGCCACAGCGGCGCAAGCTTGTACCACTTGGTCTCGGTGGCCTGCAGCTTGATCAGATAGGCAAACGCCACCATGGCCGACAGCGCAAACGTGCCGTAGCCTATGAAGTTGGCGGGCACATGCAGCTTCATCCACCAGCTCTTGAGAGCCGGCACCAGGGGCTGAATCTCATGGGCCTGGCGCACCAGCGTGTACCAGAGCAGAAAGCCCACGGCCGCGCTGACCACCAGCATCACAAAGCCGCCCAGGGCACGCGTGTCGTAATGCTGCTCGTAGTACAGATAGAAAATGGCCGTCATCCAGCAGAACATGACGAACACTTCGTAGAGATTGCTGACGGGGATATGGCCGATGTCCGGACCCAGCAGATAGCTCTCGTACCAGCGCACCATGGTGCCGATCAGCGCCATGGCCACGGCCAGCCACGCCAGGCGAGAGCCCAGCAGCGACATGACCGAGCGCTCGCCCTTGGCAAACACGCCTATCCAGTAGAAGGCCGTGCTGATGAAGAACACCATGCTCATCCACAGGATGGCGGACTGGCTGGAGAGGAAGTACTTCAGGCCGAAGACGGTCTCCGACCGTGCCAGTTCGCCGCCATCTCCTCCCTGGTACAGACCGATGGCCATCAGCGAGAAGCCGGCCACGGTCAGCATCAGCACCGCCAGCGGGCGCCAGAACCAGCCCATCCAGATCATGGCCGGGATGGTCGCCAGCAAAATACCCTTCTCATACACATCCATATAGGCGGCGTAGCGCTGCAGCGCATAGCCCAGGCCCACAGCCACCACGACCGCGAACAACCAGTCAAACCAGTTGCGGCGGGCGAAATAGCCTTCGTTCAGAGTCAATGTCGTGGTTGCGGTGTTCATACAGAACCTCCGGGAGTCTTCTTTTGTAAGGGCTTGGCCCCGATCAGCTTGTCGGCCAGCATGACGAATTCGCGGTCGCCATCCATGGTCTTGCGGTTGGTGGACAAGGCCATGTTCGCATGGCTGCCACCATTCGCAGGGGTCAGCCAGATCCAGATGCGGCGGTCACGCACGTACAGCATGGCAAAAACGCCGATGATCAGGAAGAGGCAACCCAGGTAAACAATGTTTTTACCGGGAGCGCGCGCTACCTGGAACACGCTGGCCTGGACCTGCTTGAAGTCCTGCAGCATGAAGACAACGGGTGCCGGGTAGAACTGCGCGTCGCTGAGCGAGAACACCGATTGCGTCATGAAGGCCTGGGTCTTCTCGTCGTTCTCGAAAGGCTTGAGCCCCGCCTGCTGGCGCACCTGCTGGGCCAGCTCGAACAGCACGCCGTTGAGAATCCGCACCAGCACCTCGCCGGCGCGCTCGCGCTCGGCCTCGGGCACATTGCTGTCCATGAAGTCCGATATCGCCTGCAAACCACCCAGCTGGCGGCCGTCAGGGCCCTTGAACTTGGCGTCCTGGCCGGCAAACAGCTCCAGCGCCTTGAGCGCGGACTGCGTCAGCGGCTCGGC
This sequence comes from Comamonas sp. NyZ500, assembly GCF_016772095.1. Taxonomy (NCBI): domain Bacteria; kingdom Pseudomonadati; phylum Pseudomonadota; class Betaproteobacteria; order Burkholderiales; family Comamonadaceae; genus Comamonas; species Comamonas sp. NyZ500. The sequence goes on from NZ_JAEIJE010000004.1 coordinate 190,535, forward strand.
CAGCTCGGGCTTGGAGACATCGACCGCACGCTGCACATAGGCGCGCGCCGCCTTCTCGGCCTGGGCCTTGTTCTGCATGGCCTGGCGCAGCTGCATGAAGGTGTTCATCGTGCCTTCAGGATCGGCAGGCACGCGCAGATAGCGCATCTGGTCGGCCTGGTTCTCACGCACGCCAAGCAGGAAGACGGGCTGGCCCTCGCCCGTGTCCACGGGCAGCATATAGTTCTGGAACTCGCGCGCCTGACCCGAGGCATCGCGCAGCTTGTAGCCCACGCTGGGGCCGATATTGCGCAAATCCTTTTTGTCCGTGGTCTTGTGGGCTGCACCCAGGCGCTCGTCGATGGCCTGCTTCAGGTCGACCTTGCGCACATCGGTGCCGCCCTTGTCCTGGCCGCCGAAGTTCTCCACATTGATGGTGCGCAGCGCCGTGTACTCCAGAGTCACCTTGTCCTTCTGGCCATCGGCCAGCTTGCGCACGAACTCGGTGGAGTTGCCGATCACGCCCTCCACGTCGAAGGGCTGGGAGACGCCATCCATGGGCACGGCATGCAGCTTGACGCTGGAGCCGCCGTCATCGAAGCTGCTCTGGTAGATCTCTATGCCCTTGTAGCTGGCCGGATGGTTCACTTCCACGCGCTTTTCCAGCTTCTCGCCGGTGGCGCGGTCATGAATCACTATATCGCTGGCAAACAGCTTGGGCATGCCGGTGGAGTAGTACTCCACGATGAATTTCTTGAGCTCCACCGAAAATGGCAGATCTTGGAGCAAGATGCCATCCGATTGATTCAGGATCGCAGTACCGGACTGCGTGCCTTCGGACACCATGAGGTTGCCGCGGAAGGTCGGGTTCTTGATCGACAGACGATGCTCGGGCGCCACGTCCGAGATCATGCCGCCGCCGGTATAAGGCGTTTTGCCGCCCAGCAGCATCTGGGCCCGCACGATGAGATCGCCGTCAAACAGCCCGCCAATGCAGATCAGCACGATCGCGCAATGCGCGGCGATATAGCCCAGCTTGTTGGCCGCACCGGCCTTGGCTGCCAGCATCCAGCCGGTACCGGGCCCAGCCGCCGTGTCGCGCTGCTGCATCTTGACCTTCCAGCCGCCAGACACCAGTTGCTGGCCGATGCGCTTGGCCGCCTCTTCGGTGCTGCCAGCAACATCCGCCTCGGCGCGATGATGGAAAGCCTTGAGGCTTTGCTCGCGGAGATTCTCCTTGTAGTTGCGGATGTCGGCCAGATATTTGGGAGCATGGCGGCTCACGCACAGCGAGGTGCTGATGACCAGGAAGGCCAGAATCAGCAGAAACCACCAGGCGCTGTAGACCGCATTGAGCTTCAGCGCCAGAAACAGCTGCGCCCAGAAGGGACCGAACTGGTTGACATAGTTGACCAGCGGTTCATGTTGCTTGAGCACCGTGCCGATGACCGATGCGATGCAGATCACCGTGAGCAGTGAAATCGCAAAGCGCATGGAGGCCAGCAACTCCAGAGTCGCGCGCACTGCCTGTGAGCGAGAGGAGTCACGATCGCGAAGTGGAAGGTCTGACATGAGGATGAGATAGAGCCGAACGCAAAAAGGCGGGCCATCTGCTGAACTAGCCGATGGGCCCGCCTGACTTGGGGGGTGCCAGATGCCTGAAAGTTCCCGGAGTCACCCGCGCATCTGGTGAAAAGGATTTTTAACGCAAGCCAGCTATATAGTCTGCCACGGCCTTGATTTCGCGATCATTAAGCTTGGCAGCAACCTGGGCCATGGGAATGCTATTGCTGCGCTTGCCGTCGCGGAAGTCCGTCAACGACTTCACGGTGTATTCCGCATGCTGACCCGACAGACGCGGGTACTGGGCCGGAATGCCGGAGCCGTTGGGGCTGTGGCAGCTCGCGCAGGCGGCAATCTGGCGATCCTGAATGCCGCCGCGATAAATGCGTTCACCCAGGGCGATGGAGTCCTTGTCCTTGGAGAAGCCGTTCTTGGGTGCCTGGGTATGCAGCCAGGCCGCAATGTTCTGCATGTCGCCATCGCTGAGCGTGGCGGCGAAGCCCTTCATCACCGGGTCGTTGCGCTTGCCATCCTTGAACTCGCGCAGCTGCTTGACCAGATACTCGGGGTGCTGGCCTGCCAGCTTGGGCTGCAGGGGAATGGTGGAATTGCCGTCTGCGGCGTGACAGGCGGCGCAAACCGCCCCATAACTGGCTTGCCCTTTGGCAGCATCCGCCTTCACAGGTGTTTCTCCCGCCGAAAATGCGGGGAAGGCAGGTGCTGCGAAAATGGCAGCAGTCAGCAAAGAGGCAAGCAACTTCATATCAAGGGGCTGGGTCTATTGTTGAGAGCGCGAATCCGTCAAATTCTACAATGGGCCTCCCTGAAATAGTTACCGTCATGACCCATGCTTCCCCGGATACCACTGCCGGAAAAACACTTTCTTTGATCGACAGCAAGCTTGCGATGGGCTGGATGCACACCGCGCGCTTTTTCACGACTGCGGCCCAGCTCAACCAGCTGCCCAAGGTCGAGGTTCCCGAGATTGCCTTCGTCGGTCGCTCCAACGCCGGCAAGTCCACCGCCATCAATACGCTGACCCAGCAAAAGCAGCTGGCTTTCGCTTCCAAGAAGCCTGGCCGCACCCAGCACATCAACCTGTTTGCTCTGGGCAAGCAGGGCGTGACCGATGCCGTGCTGGCCGACCTGCCCGGCTACGGCTACGCAGCCGTCTCGCGCACCGACAAGGAGCGCTGGCAGCGCGTCATGCTCAACTATCTGATGAGCCGCGAAAGCCTCTCCGCCGTGGTGCTGCTGTGCGACCCGCGCCTGGGCCTGACCGAACTCGACGAAGCCCTGCTGGATGCCATCCGTCCGCGCGTGGAGCAAGGTCTGAAGTTCCTCATCGTGCTGACCAAGGCCGACAAGCTGACCCGCGCCGAGCAGGCCAAGATCCTGTCCATCACCAAGCTCAATGCGGGCGGTGGCGAGGTGCGCCTGTTCTCCGCCCTCAAAAAGCAGGGCGTGGACGATGTGGCCCAGCTGCTGTGGCACTGGTGCCACCCCGAGGGGTTGCCCCAGGCGGGGACGCCCCAGGCGGGAATGCCCCAGACGGCTCCCGTCACCCAAGCGACGCCCGCAGACGAGACACCTGCGCAAAATCAGCCATAGGCGCTTATCTTGCAAGCGCCAGAAGCTACAAAAAGGAGAGCTTCATGGTCATGACTTGCACGCATACCCTGTCCACAGGGGTTGAACTGGAATGCCGCACCAGCGGCGAGCCGGGTCAGCCCCTGTTGCTGTTTCTGCACGGTTTCCCCGAAGGCGCTTTCATCTGGGATGGGCTGCTTGAGCAATTCGGCAGCCGCTACCGCTGCGTGGCGCCCAATCTGCGCGGCTATGGCCGCTCCAGCCAGCCCACGGCCATCAGCGACTACCGTGCCAAATACCTGGTGGAGGATCTTGCCGCCCTGATTGCGCTGGAAAGCCCTGCCAAGCGCGCTGCCTGCGTGATTGCCCATGATTGGGGCGGTGCCGTGGCCTGGGGCCTGGCCAACCGCTACCCCCAGCAGCTTGAACGGCTGCTCATACTCAACTCCCCGCATCCCGGCAGCTTCTTGCGCGAACTTCAGTCCAACCCTGTGCAGCAGTCCGCCAGCCAGTACATGCATTTTCTGCGCCGGCCCGACACCCCCGAGCTGCTGGCCGAAAACGGCTGGCAGCGCATGCTGGGATTCTTTCAGAACCCCGACGGCAGCATGCCCGCATGGCTGACGCCCGAGCGTCAGCAGCAATACCGCGAGCATTGGGATCTGGGCGTGCACGGTGCCTGCATGTTCTACGCTGCCAGCCCGCTGGTACCGCCCCGACCCGGCGGCAGCGCCGATGAACTGCAGGACATTCGCGAGCTCAGCCTGCCCGATGAAATGCTGCACATCCCTGTGCCGGTGCGCATTCTCTGGGGCGATAGCGACCTGGCACTGCAGCCCGCCCTGCTGCATGGGCTGGAGCAATGGGTGCCGCAGCTTGCGATAGAGCATCTGCAAGGCTGCAGTCACTGGGTGGTCCACGAGAGGCCGGAGGCCGTGCAGCGCGCTCTGGCGGAGTTTCTTTCAGCGCCAGCTCGCTCCTGAAAAGGAAGCCTCTGGCGCCCATGCCATCAGGCATGGAAACGATTTGACGCCTATTTCCCGGAGTACAGCGATGGCTCGCCATCGGGGCGCGTCTTGAAGCGCTTGTGCACCCAGTAATACTGCGGAACCATGGTCATGATGGCGGCCTGCAGCTCGCGGTTCATGCGGGCGGTGTCGGCCACATGGTCGTCCGTCGGGAAGTTCTCCCAGGCCGGCGTCAGCTCGGCCACATAGCCCTCTGGCGTCATGCGGTTGTAGAGCGCCACCACCTTGGCCTTGCCCAGACGCGCAAAGCGCGAAAGCGATGGAATCGTGGCCGTGTTTTCCACCGCAAAAAAGGGCACGAACACCGAATCGTTCTTGCCATAGTCCATATCGGGCAGCAGATACAGCAGCCCGCCCTTGCGCAGGCACTGGATGATGGGCTTGACGCCATCGGCACGATTGAGCATCTTCACATTGCCGAAGCGCTGACGGCCATTCATGAACCAGGCATCCAGGTCCGGATCGGGATTGGTGGCAAAGATGGAGGTGAACTCGCGCTCGGTATTGAGCGGCAGGGCCAGGCCACCGGCATCCATGCTGTAGAAATGCGGCGCGAAGACGATGGTGGGCGTATCGCCCTCCAGCTCATGCGTGGCCCCGACCAGCTTGACTCGGCTGCGCACCAGCTCCTCGGAGCCGAACCACAGCCAGCTTCTGTCGAGAAAGGTCTGGCAAAAGACTTCAAAAGACTCCTTCGCCCAGGCTTTGCGCTGTGCCTCAGGCACATCGGGAAAGCACAGCTCGAAGTTACGCAGCGCGATGCGCCGGCGCTGGCCCGCCACCACAAACAGCACACGCCCCACAACCTTGCCCAGCCCGCGCAGCAGGGGCAGCGGCAGCTTGGCAAGCACATGCATGCAGCCGATAGCGATCTTGCTGGCGCTCATGCCTTCTCCCCCGAGAGTTGCTTGTCTTCACGCGGCTGCTTGTAGCGGCCATAGCCCCACAGGTATTGCTGCGGAGACTGGCGGATGGTGGTTTCCATGGCGTGATTGATCAGCGCCACGGTGGCTTCCAGCGATTGAGATTCGGGCACAGGCAATTCCTCTAGATACAGCGTGTAGCCCCGCCCCCAGGACTTGCGCTCGCACCGCGCCACGATGACCGTGGCCCCGGTTTGCAGCACCAGGCGTGCCGCCAATGTCATCGTATACGCATCACGGCCGAAAAAAGGCGACCAGATGCCCAGACCGTTGGGCGGCACCTGATCGGGCAGCAGCCCCACGGCCGCACCCTGGCGCAGCGCCTTGATCATCTGACGCACACCCGCGAGAGTGGTGGGAACGGCCTGAACGCCAGGACGATTGCGCGCGGTTTCCAGAATTTCGGCCAGCCAGCCCTGACGTGCGGGGCGGTAGAGCACGGTGATTGCGCCATGCCGGTCCGACCAGCGCCGCGCCGCAGCCTGCACGGACATCTCGAAGCAGCCCAGATGTGGCGTGAGAAACACAATGCCCTTGCCACGCGCATAGGCCTGCTCGGCCACGGCTCCATTGACGATATCGCAATCCGGCAACTGGCCCAGCCAGATGCGCGGCATCTCGAACACCATGCGACCCGCATGTCCCACCGCAGCCCTGACCTGCGCAAATGCATAGCCAGCCTGCGCCGCATTGGCTGCAAATCGGCGCCGATAGGTGGGAGATAGCGCCCAGGTCACCCACCCCATGGCAGCACCAAGGCCATGCAATAGCCATAAAGGCAGTGCAGCAAACAGTCGAAACAGGGAAGGCATTAGAATAGCGGGGTCGCTGAGTTAAAGAGCAACTTGCAGGGCGACGTAAAAACAAAACTGCTAAAGCGTTCGCCAGACTTCGAAGCTCGGGCAACGCAATTGCCCAAGCTACAAGGAGTTATATCAATGGCGAACAGCGATTTTCTGTTTACCTCGGAATCGGTTTCTGAAGGCCACCCCGACAAGGTCGCCGACCAGATCTCTGACGCGATTCTGGACGCTATTTTCACCCAAGACCCGCACAGCCGCGTGGCTGCCGAGACACTGACCAACACCGGTCTGGTGGTATTGGCCGGTGAAATCACCACCGGTGCAAATGTGGACTACATCCAGGTCGCACGCGACACCATCAAGCGCATCGGCTACGACAACACCGAATACGGCATCGACTACAAGGGTTGCTCGGTACTCGTCGCCTACGACAAGCAAAGCCAGGACATCGCCCAGGGCGTGGACAAAGCCAGCGATGACGAACTGAACACCGGCGCTGGCGACCAGGGCCTGATGTTCGGCTATGCCTGCGACGAAACGCCCGAGCTGATGCCCGCGCCCATCTATTACGCGCACCGCCTGATGGAACGCCAGGCCCAGTTGCGCAAGGATGGCCGCCTGCCTTTCCTGCGCCCCGACGCCAAGAGCCAGGTGACCCTGCGCTATGTGGACGGCAAGCCCCACAGCATCGACACCGTGGTGCTGTCCACTCAGCACAGCCCCGATCAGTCGGAAACGGCAACCAAGATGAAGGCATCGTTCACCGAAGCCATCATCGAAGAGATCATCAAGCCCGTGCTGCCCTCCGAGTGGCTGCAAGAGACCAAGTACCTGATCAACCCCACGGGCCGCTTCGTCGTGGGCGGCCCTCAGGGTGACTGCGGCCTGACCGGCCGCAAGATCATCGTGGACACCTACGGCGGTGCCTGCCCCCATGGCGGCGGCGCCTTCTCCGGCAAGGACCCAACCAAGGTGGACCGCTCGGCCGCCTACGCCGCCCGCTATGTGGCCAAGAACGTGGTGGCCGCCGGTCTGGCGCGCCAGTGCCAGGTGCAGGTCGCTTACGCCATCGGCGTGGCCCGCCCCATGAACATCACCGTGTACACCGAAGGCACGGGCGTGATTCCCGATGCGGAAATCGCCAAGCTGGTGGCCGCGCATTTCGACCTGCGCCCCAAGGGCATCATCCAGATGCTGGATCTGCTGCGCCCCATCTACAGCAAGACCGCAGCTTATGGTCACTTCGGTCGCGAAGAGCCCGAGTTCACCTGGGAACGCACCGACAAGGCGGCTTTGCTGCGCGCCGCTGCCGGTCTGAAGTGATTCGGACACCCGCAAAAGCGGGCCTGAGGATATGAGGGCTTGAGCCCTCAAGCCTCGTCAATAAGCCATCGCGAACCATCGCGGTGGCTTTTTTGTTGTCGGATCAAGCCGACAAGGATTTTCCCCAAATGAGCACCATGGGTCCGCGCCTGGCGACTTAGTCTCGAAGCATCGCTTCAGACAAAGGAGTTCCGATGCTCAAGTGGGCCATTATTTTTGCCATCATTTCCCTGGTGGCCGGTGTTTTCGGCTTTACCGGCGTAGCCGCGGGCGCAGCCGGCATAGCCAAGATCCTGTTCTTTATTTTCATTGCCGTTGCCGTGATCTTCGTGGTTCTTGCCCTGCTGGGCATTGGCGCAGTCAGCTAGTCGACGCGGCCGGCCCCCGAAACACCAACCCAAATGCCTGCCTTGTGCAGGCATTTTTCATGCAGGCTGGCCTCAAAGTCCCCGGGCAGTCAGCGCCAGCGTCTGGCTGAAGCCGGGCTTGGCCCGGTAAAGCTGGGCGGGCCGGTGCGCCCCGCCACCCTGCATGGCCCCTGGCACGGCTTCCAGCCAGTCCATCTCGTCCATCTTGCGCCTGAAGCTGACCTTGTTCAGCGGCTCGCCCAGAATGTTTTCATAGACCTGCTGCAGCTGCGGCAGCGTGAAGGTTTCGCCGCACAGATGCACGGGCAAGGAGGAATACAGGCTTTTGCTGCGCACGCGCTCCAAGGCTGCGTCCAGAATGGCACGGTGATCGAACGGCAGCTGCGGCAGAGCCGAGAGCGGCACCACGCTGATATCGAAGCGATCGGGGGGCAGGTTCTGCACGGGCAGCAGAGCGCAATAGGCGATTGCCACCGACCAGCCGCGCGGATCGCGTGCCGGGCCGCTGAAAGTGGCCAGCTGCTCCAGATATGCACCTTCTATGCCCACCTTGGTTCTGAGCACGCGCGCCGCACTGGCCTTGGCGTCCGCATCCTCATCGGTATGAATAAAGCCGCCAGGCAAGGCCCACACCCCGGCAAAAGGCGCCGCCTGACGACGCAGCAGCACGGCATGCAGCTGCTGCTCCACCAGGGTCAGCAGCACCACATCCACACTCACCTGCACGGCTTCCCTGCGCTCATCGCTTTGATTCACTTTTTTACCAACTTAGTTTTTCTTGCCTGATTATTTCACAGCAATCTAAAAATACTTAGTTGCAAAAATATTTTAAGTGTTTTAGACTGCAGACATTGCATCTAGCATGAAAGCTGAACACCATGAGTCATCCACAAGCCCAGCTGCTCATCATTGACCCGCAAAACGACTTCTGCGACCTGCCTGCCGACTGGTGCCCCCGCTCACCAGACACTCATCAGCTGATAGCACCCAGCCTTGCGGTGGCGGGCGCTCATGCCGATATGCAGCGCCTGAGCAGCTGGATGACAGCCCAGGGAGACAAGCTGGACCAGATCACCATCACTCTGGACTCGCACCAGGCTTATGACATTGCCCATCCCGCCTTCTGGCAGCAGCGCGATGGCCATGCCGTCCTGCCATTCACCTCGATCACGGCAGCGCAGGTGCGTGCCGGCGACTATGCACCGTGCAACGCTGCCGAACGCGAACGCACGCTGCAATACCTGGATCAGCTGGAGGCCCAGGGAAGCTACACCCTCATGGTCTGGCCGCTGCACTGCGAGATCGGCAGCTGGGGCCATGGCGTGCATGCCTGCGTGCTCGCGGCCTGCCGCCAGTGGCAAGAGCTGCAGCACCGTGCCACCCGCCATATCTTCAAAGGCATGAACCCCTGGACCGAGCACTACAGCGCCATTCGTGCCGAGGTGCCCGATCCGCAGGACAGCGAAACCGGGCTCAACACTGCCTTGCTGGCCCAGTTGCGCCAGAGCAGCACCCTCGTGATCGCGGGCGAGGCCAGCAGCCACTGCGTGCGCGCCACCACCGAGCACATCGTGGAGAACTGGGGCAGCAACGACTACTCGCGTATCGTGCTGCTGACGGACTGCATGAGCCCGGTCGCCGGATTCGAGGCCGCGCACCAGGACTTCCTGCAGCGCATGCGCGCAACCGGTGTACGCTGCGAAACCAGTGCCAGCTTTGGCTTATGAGACAAGTCAGCCTCTAGCAACCATGGATAAAGCGCTAGCAGCTCATATTTTTGAAAAGAAGAACGGCATGAAGCCCATCATCACCAGCCTGCTGGACACCGACCTCTACAAATTCACGATGTGGCAGGCCATGCTGCACCGCCACCCCCAGACCGAGGCCGAGTACGAATTTGTCTGCCGCACGCCCACGGCCTTCCCGCTGGCCGAGCTGCTGCCCGAGGTGGAACGCGAGCTGGACGCCCTGTGCAGCCTGCGCTTTGACCAGGGCGAGCTGGACTACCTGGCCGGCCTGCGTTTCATGAAGAGCGACTTCATCGACTTTCTGCGCATCTTCCAGTTCCAGCGTGCCTTCATCCGCGCCTGGGCCGAAGGCGACCGGCTCCATATCGTGGCCAAGGGCCCGCAAGTCCATGTGATGGGCTTCGAGATCTATGTGCTGGCCATCGTCAACGAGCTATACTTCCGCCGCTTCGATGCCGATGCCGCCCTGGTCGAAGGCCGCAAGCGCCTGCAGGTCAAGCTGGCCCAGCTCAAGCATCTGGCTGTCGAGGCCAGGCTGCGCAACCCCTTCGAGCTGTTCGACTTCGGCGTGCGCCGCCGCTTCTCGGGAGCCTGGCAACGCGAGGTGGTGCAGGCTTTTGCCCAGGAGACCGCGCAGTGGTTCAAAGGCACGTCCAACGTGCTGCTGGCTCGTGATCTGAACCTGGTGCCCATTGGCACCATGGCCCATGAGTATCTGCAGACCTATCAGGCCCTGGGCGTGCGCCTGCGCGACTTCCAGGTAGCCGCCCTCGAGGACTGGGTGCAGGAATACCGCGGCGACCTCGGTATCGCCCTGACCGATACCGTGGGCATGGACGCCTTTCTGGCCGACTTCGACATGTACTTTGCCAAGCTCTTCGACGGCCTGCGCCATGACTCCGGCGATCCCTTCGAGTGGGGCGAGAAGGCCATTGCCCACTATGAAAAGCTGCGCATTGCGCCGCAGAGCAAGCGCCTGGTGTTCTCGGACGGACTCGATCTGGACACGGCACTGGCGCTCTACCACCGCTTTGCCGATCGCATCCAGTGCGGCTTCGGCATAGGCACGCGATTGACCAATGACATGGGACTGACCACGATCAATATCGTGATGAAGCTGACCCATGCCAACGGCCAGCCCGTGGCCAAGATTTCGGACTCGCCCGGCAAGACGCTGTGCAACGACGAGACCTATCTGGCCTATCTGCGCCAGGTCTTCAACATTCCTGAGCCTGCTGCCAAGGCCGCCTGATTCCCTGGAGAAAACCATGCTGAAAGTCACCCTCGCCCAGCTCAACTACATGGTGGGCGACATCAGCGGCAATATCCGCCGCATGAGAGAAGCCGCAACCAGGGCGGCGGCCGAACAGGCCGATCTGGTGGTGTTTTCCGAGCTGTCGCTGTGCGGCTACTACCCCGGCGACCTGCTGGACGAGCCCAGCTTTCTGCAAAGACTCGATGCAGGTCTGCAGGAGTTGCTGCAGGCCACGCGCCTACTCCCCGATCTGCACTGGGTCGTGGGAGCGCCCACTCGCCACGATGGCCCCGGCAAACCGCTGTACAATAGCCTGCTGGTGCTCAAGAACGGACAGATCCGCCTGCAGTACGACAAGCAACTGCTGCCCACCTACAACATCTTTGACGAGCGCCGCCACTTCGAGCCCGGGGCCGACACGGCCAAGGTGCTGCGCGTGGGCAACTGCCAGGTGGGCTTTCTGGTCTGCGAGGACGGCTGGAACGACCAGGGCGCCGACTACGCCACCAACCCGTTCGTGCGCATGGGCGATGCGGCCCCCGATCTGGTCATCAGCATCAACGCCAGCCCCAGCCACCTGGGCAAGCGCGAGCAGCGCCATGAGGTCTTCACCCAGGCGGCAGCCCGCCACAAGTTGGCCATCCTCTACATCAACCAGATCGGCGGCCAGGACCAGATCGTGTTCGACGGCGCCTCGTTTGCCGTCGAGCCCGAGGCGGGGCTGGTTTTTGAAGCCAGGCGCTTCGAAGAAGATGTCTGCACGCTGGAGCTGAATGCGCAGGGCCGGTTTCAGGCCTGTGACGGCACTGCCTTGCCTGCCGTGCCGACGCAAGGCCTGCCCACCATGGAGTTCTACCGCCAGCAGATCGTGCTGGGCCTGCGCGACTATGCGCGCCGCTGCGGCTTCAAGCAGGTGGTGGTGGGCAGCTCGGGCGGCATCGATTCGGCATTGACGCTGGCCCTGGCCGTCGATGCCCTGGGGGCGGACAACGTGGTTGGCATCACCATGCCGTCGAGCTACTCCTCGGCGGGCTCGGTCGACGACTCCGTGCAGCTGTGCCGCAATCTGGGCATCAGACTCTACGAGCATCCGATCAAGGAGCTGGTCACCACCTATGCACGCCAGTTCGAGGCCAGCTTTGGCGAACCGCTCAAGGGTCTGGCGCTGGAGAATCTGCAGGCCCGCGCACGCGGCACCACGCTGATGGAGTTCTCCAATGCCTTCGGTCATCTGCTGCTGACCACGGGCAACAAGTCCGAAGTCTCGGTGGGCTATTGCACCCTCTATGGCGACACCAACGGCGGTCTGGGTCTGCTCGGTGATCTGTACAAGACCGAGGTCTTCGAGCTGTCACGCCATATCAACCGCCATGCGGGCCGCGAGCTGATCCCGCAGGCCATCATCGACAAGCCGCCCTCGGCCGAACTGGCTCCCGGCCAGAAGGACGAGGACAGCCTGCCGCCCTATGCCGTGCTCGACGAGATTCTCAAATGGCATATCGAGGGCCAGCATCTGTCGAACAAGGAATATGCGCATGCCGCAACCTTTGTGGCCAAGCTGCGCACCCAGGCCGGCGGGCCCGAGACCATTGCCCGCGTGCAGAAGCTGGTGTTCCGCAGCGAATACAAGCGCCGCCAGGCTCCGCCCATGCTCAGAGTACGCCCACGGGCCTTTGGCACGGGCCGGCAGATGCCGATTGCGGCACACTACGAATAGCAATGCCCGGCATCTGCTTGAGACATGGTGGCAAAGCCTTCTCGCATCTTGGATGCGACCAAACGCCTGGCGGCCTGTCTCGAATGCCGACTTTGGCCGTGCCGGGCCTGGCTAAACATTTAAAAATGTGAGCTACTCTCGCTTACCCAGTAAGCATTTAGCGCGTTTTTACCAATATTTGCCCTTGCGGGCGCCGATTTCTGTACGGGTTTCGCTCTCATGCCTCAAGCCAGTCCCAACACCTCCAGCAAGCGTGTCATCGCCGCCGCCCCCGAGATCCTGCCCACCTCCGTGCCCCTGCATACCGCCGTGCTGATCGGCCGCTTTCAGCCACTGCACAACGGCCATATGGCCTTGCTGCATGCCGCACTGGAGCGGGCTCGCCAGGTCGTGGTGGTGCTGGGCAGCGCCTGGCAGGCACCCAATCCCAAAAACCCGTTCAGCTGGCAGGAGCGCGCGCAGATGCTGCGCAATGCGCTATCGAAAGAGGATGCCGAGCGCGTGCGCTGCGTTCCCGTGCGCGACTATTACAACGAGCCGCTGTGGGTGCATGCCGTGCGCGAAGCCGTGCAGGCCCATGTGCCCGAGGGCGCGAGCGTGGCCCTGGTCGGGCATTTCAAAGACTCCAGCAGCAGCTATCTGGCCCGCTTTCCGGGCTGGGAGCTGATCAGCCTGCCGCGCCTGGGCCAGTTCGACGCCACGCCGCTGCGCGAAATCTTCTTTGGCGAAGGCGGCGCCTCGCCCGAAACCATGGATGCCGCTCTGGCCAGGCTTTCCTCCCAGATGCCCGAGAGCACGCTGGACTTTCTGCGCCGCTGGGCCCAGACACCGCTGTATCTGCGCCTGCAAAAAGAATGGCATATGCTGCAGGACTACAAGCGGGCCTGGGCCAAGGCGCCTTATGCACCGGTGTTCGTCACCGTGGACGCGCTGCTGCGCTGCCGTGCCAAGGGCCAGGACCAGGTGCTGCTGATCCAGCGCGGCCATGCGCCGGGCCAGGGCCTCTGGGCACTGCCCGGCGGGTTTCTCGAGCAGCGTGACAGCCTCTGGCAATCCTGCATGCGCGAGCTGCGCGAAGAGACTTGCTCCTCCATCAGCGAGGCCGATCTGCTGGCGGCCCTGCAGGCCGTGCAGGTCTTCGATCACCCGGACCGCAGCCTGCGCGGGCGTACCATCACCCATGTGCACTATCTGGACCTGGGCGTGCAGCCCAGCCTGCCCCCGGTACAGGGCGCGGACGACGCCGCCCTGGCCCGCTGGGTGCCGATTGCCGATCTGCCCCGCATGGAAGCCGAGTTCTTCGAGGACCATTTCCAGATCCTGTGCCAGTTCCTGCCCGTGACTCTGGCTCAGAGCGAGCCCGAGCTCCAGGTCGCCTGATAGAACAAAACCATAGCTTAAAGTGCTTTACTATCAAGAGCTTGAGCTACTTTTCCCTGTTATTCCATGAGCCAGCTCCATATCCGCCCCGCCACCGAGCAAGACATCGACCTGATCCTGCACTTCGTGCGCGAACTCGCCATCTATGAAAAGGCCGAGCATGAGGTCAAGGCCACGCCCGACCATGTGCGTCGCACGCTGTTCTGCGCCAACCCTTCTGTCTTTGGACTGATCTGCGAGATCGAGGGCAAGGCCGTGGGCTTTGCCGTGTATTTCTTCAACTATTCCACCTGGCAGGGCCAGCATGGCCTGTATCTGGAAGATCTGTACATCACTCCCGACGCCCGCGGCCACGGCGCCGGCAAGGCCCTGCTCCAGCATCTGGCCCGGATCGCCATGGAAAAGGACTGCGGCCGCTTTGAATGGAGTTGCCTGGACTGGAACACGCCCTCCATCAAGTTCTATGACAGCCTGGGCGCTCTGCCACAGACCGAGTGGATCCGCTATCGCATGACGGGCTCGGCCCTGCAGGCCATGGCCACGGGTGACAAACAGGCTTGAGCCCCAGACCGGATCATCCAGAGTGATGTGTGCAGCCCTTCGAAGTGATGTGCGCCCCTTTGCAGATTGAGTGTACGCAACATCAACAATGCGGCGCGTTCGCGCTTGGGCCAGAATGAATGGTTTTGCAAAGCAATAACCAAGGCGGCAATCAGTGCTGACCTTTCACACTATCTCTGGAATCCAGAATGCCAAGCTATCAAGAACTCATCGCTCAGAAAAATGCGCTGGACAAGCGCATCGAAGAAGCGCGCAGCACCGAAGCCAAGGAAGCCCTGGCCACCGTCAAGCAACTGATCGCCACCTTCGGCTTTACCTCTCAGCAGGTTTTCCCCTGGAAGCCTGAAGAAAAGAAAAAGGTCGAAGCCAGGTACTACGACCCCGAAAGTGGTGCGACCTGGACCGGCCGCGGCAAGCCCCCGAAGTGGATCGAAGGCAAGGATCGCGGCCAGTACGAGATCAAGACCACGCCTACCGTGGACTTCAGCGCCCCTCGCGACGAAAAAAACCCGTTCCCGGTTCAATAAGCGGCCCGGCCGTTCAGCCGCCGGCACCCTGCTCCGCCGGCAGCGGTGCCTTGAGCATGCGCACCAGGGCCGTCACGTTCAGGCATTGGATGAGCAGATCTCCGTCATTGGCACGGATCAAGCGGTCAACCAGTTGATCCGCCGCACCCGCCATTGCAGGAGCCAGTCGCAACTGCCCGCTCTCGAAGCGCACCACGCCTTCGAGATCACTGACCAGCACGCCCAGCTTGAGCCCCTGGAGCTCCAGCACGATCACCTGGCTTTGCGCCGTCCTGATGACAGGTTTGCCAAAGAGCAGGGCTCCCAGATCGAAGACCCATACATAGCCGGCCACGACTCCCTGGCTGCGCCGCGCCAGCGTTCCCACGCAGTGCGGCAAGCGACCGGCCGAAACGGGAGCGATGGCCGAGGCGCTCTGGGCCTCGAGCACGCAGGCCGCATCAACGGCCAGCACGCTGCGCCCCACAAAAAAAGTCGCCATCTCCATGCCGGCTGCACTGCCCTGGCTGGCCGCCACCAGGCTTTGCACCCTGGTGTTGCGTCGAGAGACGGCTGCCAGCGCATCGTCCTGCACGGCACCAAACGCCTGCACGGACAAGGCCAGTACCTCTTCGCGATAGCCATCGCTGCGCTTGAACTCCCGGTAACCGCTGCCCGCCGTGATCGCCACCACACAATACTGGCCCTGATATACCATGGCACGGGCCATGCTCTGTCCAGGTGCCAGGGCCAGCATCTGTGGCGGCAGATCCAGCTGCATGCCCGGCTGCAGCTGCACATCCGAGGAGGACATGACCAGGCCCGAGCGGTTCAGGTAGGCCACCTGTCTGCTGCCTGCACCTGCCGCCTGAGCGCGGGTCACGCCTTCCAGCATGGCCTTGAACTCACGCTGTGCATGGAACACCAGGCCAATCCCGCCCAGCACCACGCCATCGGCATTGCGTATGGCCGCGTGATAGACATAGGTCGCGCCGTCATCCTCGTGCTGCACACAGGGGCGCCATGGCGAGACGTGATAGGCCTGGGTCCCGCCCAGCGCCAGAACCTGGTGCAGGCTGTCCATCTCTATATAAGTGCCCAGCAGCCCACGGACCTCGGCATCCGGGCGGCCTCGCTGGCTGACGGCCACGACCCTGCCGCGAACGTCATAGACCATGATTTGCTGGTAGACCGTATACAGGTCGTGAATGGCGGTGAGCAGCGCACAGGCCTCGCTCACCTGATCTGGAGCCGTCTCGCCCAGGGCCTGGTCCTCGAGCAATTCGGACAGCTGCGGCGTCAAGGCCCACCAGCGGCAGTCGTTGGCACGCTCGTAGAGATTGCGATCGAGCAGATCCACCAGCAGACTGGTCAACAGGCTGTTGTCTCTCAGTGCGGTATTGAGCACCGTGCCGTAGAGCGCATCAATGGACTGGGAGAAGACCTCGTTGGTCCTTGCCCCGGTCTCGCCAATCTGCTCCAGCACGGCCTGCAGCCGCGTGTTGTCCATCTGCTTGCCTGCCGTCATGACGCGGCCGTTCCAGACCACACGGCGTATGGTGTCCGCTGCGCTGCGTATGGCGTGCAGAGGTGGACAGAAGCGACGTGCATGCGCCAGCAGGCCCTGGGCCACGGCCGCGTCCAGCCCACCCAGACCCGCTTGCGACTGAAGACCGAAGGCCAGCTCCAGCGGCGTCATGATCTGCGCCCGCCAGCCCTGGGGGCCCATATAGCCTTGATAGCCTCCCGATGCCGCCGATTGCACCAGATAGGTGCGCCCGCAGTGTACATACAGTGGATCCGCACCATCACGGTGAGCCTGCAGCTTCGCCCCCACACCAATCCAGTGCGGATCGCTGCTGGCCAGCACCAGTCCCTGATCATCGAGCAACAGGGCGATGCTGGTCTGAGCTTCGGGCGCACCGCTACCGTCTGTCCGGTCTCGGCCGCTCCAGATGCCTTGCATCTCGCCATCAAAGTCAAAACACAGGCACAGCACGCCAATAGGCTGGCGGTTGCCGGCGTGCAGCATGCGATGCGCATAGATCAGCGCGCTGCCGTGCCCCGACAGCAGGTCGGTGGCGCCGAAACTCTGCACAAAGCCCTGGCTTTGCAGAGCGCGGGCAATCAATGCATCCCGGCATGGCTGATCTGTGGCCTGACTCCTCTCGCGCGCACTCGCTCGCACCTGGCCTTCGGCATCCAGCAGCAGAATGTCCGCGTAGACCGTGTACTTGCTGCGGTAGGCACGCAGACGCTGGGTGATGGCCGCCTCATCGCCATCCGCTGCGGCCATGAACTGGCACAGCATGGCGTCGGTCGCCAGAAACCCCACGTCGGCCGTGCGCTCGTAGAGATTACGCACCAGGGTATCGATCAGATGCTGTGCCTGACTGGCCAGCCCCGCCGTCACCCCCGTCACAGCCTGCATCACCATGGACTGCACCAGGTCCTGCTCCAGACGCTCGAAGCCGCCGCGCGTGGCGGCCATCATGGGCAGCAAGGCCTGCGCTTCCTGTGGGCAGTTCATCTTGGCGGAGGACTCTATGAGCCGCCACATCAGATTCAGCTCCCTGAGCGAACTCTCGCAGCGCCCGACCTGGCGCATATGGGGAATGAAGACATCTGTCTGCAACAGGTCTTGGGCGCGCTGCGCCGGGGCAGTCATGGTTTCTGGAGGCATGTTTTGGCAGAGCAAAAGCCAGGCCTATTTGTAAAAACACGTTACACATGACTAAGAACAAACCCTGTTTCCTCGCTGATTTGTCCTGCGACCGACGGGGGAGAGGTCTTGAAAGCTCAGGAATTTGCCTTATTATTAGCACTCGATGGGGTTGAGTGCTAACAGCTTGACCCTAGATATTCCGAATGTCGGCCAGGATGGCTGGCAAGTCTTGTTTCAACTTTGTTGATGTATTTAGGAGTTGGTATGAACCTGCGTCCCCTGCACGATCGCGTGATCGTCAAGCGCCTCGAAAACGAAACCAAGACAGCCTCGGGCATCGTGCTCCCTGATGCTGCCACCGAGAAGCCTGACCAGGGCGAAGTGCTGGCTGTGGGTCCCGGCAAGCGCAATGACAAGGGCGAGCTGATCGCTCTGAACGTGAAGGTCGGCGACCGCGTTCTGTTCGGCAAGTACTCTGGCCAAACCGTGAAGATCCACGGCGACGAGCTGCTGGTGATGAAGGAAGACGACCTGTTCGCAGTCGTCGAGAAGTAATCCTTCCCGAACACATTCTCCTCTTCATGGCTGTCGGCGACTGATTGACAAGCGCTGGCAGCCCAATTGAACCTCATTCTTTAGGAGCCAAAAAATGGCAGCAAAAGACGTAGTTTTCGGCGGTGAAGCACGTGCACGCATGGTTGAAGGCGTGAACATCCTGGCTAACGCAGTCAAGGTTACCCTGGGCCCCAAGGGTCGCAACGTGGTTCTGGAGCGCTCCTTCGGCGCCCCCACCGTGACCAAGGACGGCGTGTCCGTGGCCAAGGAAATCGAACTCAAGGACAAGCTGCAGAACATGGGCGCCCAGCTCGTGAAGGAAGTGGCCTCCAAGACCAACGACATCGCTGGTGACGGCACGACCACCGCTACCGTACTGGCCCAAGCCATCGTGCGCGAAGGCTCCAAGTACGTGGCCGCCGGCCTGAACCCCATGGACCTGAAGCGCGGCATCGACAAGGCTGTCGCCGCCCTGGTGGAAGAGCTGAAGAAGCAATCCAAGGCCACCACCACTTCCAAGGAAATCGCTCAAGTGGGCACGATCTCCGCCAACTCCGACTCCGACGTGGGCGAAATCATCGCTCAAGCCATGGACAAGGTCGGCAAGGAAGGCGTGATCACCGTTGAAGAAGGCAAGAGCCTGGCCAACGAACTGGATGTCGTCGAAGGCATGCAATTCGACCGCGGCTACCTGTCGCCCTACTTCATCAACAACCCCGAAAAGCAAGCCGCGATTCTGGACAACCCCTTCGTGCTGCTGTTCGACAAGAAGATCAGCAATATCCGCGACCTGCTCCCCACGCTGGAAGCTGTGGCCAAGGCCGGCCGTCCCCTGCTGATCATTGCCGAAGACGTCGAAGGCGAAGCCCTGGCGACTCTGGTGGTGAACACCATCCGCGGCATCCTGAAGGTTGTGGCTGTGAAGGCTCCCGGCTTCGGCGACCGTCGCAAGGCCATGCTGGAAGACATCGCCATCCTGACTGGCGGCAAGGTCATCGCTGAAGAAGTGGGCCTGTCGCTGGACAAGGTGACCCTGGAAGATCTGGGCCAGGCTGCTCGCGTCGAAATCGGCAAGGAAAACACCACCATCATCGACGGTGCCGGCGCTGCTGACGAAATCGAAGCCCGCGTCAAGCAAATCCGCATCCAGATCGAAGAAGCCACTTCCGACTACGACCGTGAAAAGCTGCAAGAGCGCGTGGCCAAGCTGGCCGGCGGTGTTGCCGTGATCAAGGTTGGCGCTGCCACCGAAGTCGAAATGAAGGAAAAGAAGGCCCGCGTTGAAGACGCCCTGCACGCTACCCGCGCTGCTGTGGAAGAAGGCATCGTGGCCGGCGGTGGCGTGGCCCTGCTGCGCGCCAAGCAAGCCGTTGGCGCCCTGGCTACCGGCAATGCCGAACAAGACGCCGGCATCAAGCTGGTTCTGAAGGCCATTGAAGCACCTCTGCGCGAAATCGTGGCCAACGCCGGTGGCGAACCCTCGGTGGTCGTGAACGCCGTGCTGAACGGCTCCGGCAACTACGGCTTCAACGCTGCCAACGACACCTACGGCGACATGCTGGAAATGGGTATCCTGGATCCCACCAAGGTGACTCGCACTGCTCTGCAGAACGCTGCTTCCGTGGCTTCCCTGCTGCTGACCACCGAGTGCATGATCGCCGAAGCCCCCAAGGCTGACGCAGCTCCTGCCATGCCCGACATGGGCGGCATGGGCGGCATGGGCGGCATGGGCATGTAATTGCTCTGCTGCTGACCGGGTGGTTTGCTCCACCTGGTTTGCCCACAACAAAAAGGCCGCATTTGCGGCCTTTTTCTTTTGCGCCGAGCTTCACGAGCTGCTCCGAGCATAAAAAAGCCAGCCGATATCGGGCTGGCTTTTGTATCCAGAGATTCGCCTTAGAAACGATGACGCAGACCGATGGTGATACCGGTACGCTTTTTCGCACCATTGGAATCGAGCATCACACCCGCACCGCCCTTGGTCTTGGTGTGATCCACCGCGAAATAGGCGTCCGTGCGCTTGGAGAAGGCATAGTCAGCCACGGCAACGATAAAGTCTGCCTTGCCATTGAAGGCGCCAGTCGCCGATCCCGATTGCTTGGCATGGTAGTAATGCAGACCTGCATTGAGCTGCGGCGTGACCTGGTAGCCAAAACCGACCTTGAACATCTCACGCTTGTTGGCAAAATTTCCGGGCGCATTACCCGCGATAAAGCCACCATTGGAAGAGCCTGTCCAATATGCATTGAGCAGGGCGGCGTCAAAAATGGCACCAGCCCCCGCAGCACCGAGACTATCCTTGACCTTGTTCTGGCCGTAACCAGCCATCAGATACAGAGGCCCGGTGCGATAGGAGCCGCCCAATGTCCAGGCATCCACATCGGTGCCGGCCGGCAAGGTGGAGCGCTGGAAAGCACCGCCCACGGAAATGCCGTCGGCAGAATAGCGCAGATAGCCACCTGCGGTCTTCAATGCCAGACCACCTGGCGTCATATCAATACTGCCGCCCTTCTTGGCAAAGGTATTTCCTTCGTCAAAAGAATACTGCAACCCCGCACGAACCGGCCCGAACTCGGCAACGTACTTCAGCATATTGTTTGCACGCGCGCCCAGAGACATGCCGATTTCAGGCTTGTAGGCATCCATATAAGGCGAATATGGGAACGATGCATAGGTAGAGGTCACCAGATCAAACAGCACGTTGTATTGGCGCCCCATGGTCACCTGACCAAAACTGGTGCTGCGCAAGCCCACCCAGGACTGCGCAAAGTAAGGCTGAGCGGTGCTGGGCGTGCCCGAATCCGTCCAGAAACGATTTTCCAGGTTGGCAATAGCCGACAGGCCACCACCCAAATCTTCCTTGATATTGATCCCCCAGCGGCTCTCCGACATGCCACCACCGATCATTTTGGTCAGACCGCTTTTATTTGGCCCCTCATTAGTCGTGTGACGAATCGCTGCATCCACAATGCCATACAGTTGCACGCTGCTTTGTGCATAAGCCATTGTTCCCAGAGAACCCAGCACAGCCAAAGCCAATGTTTTTTTCACAAATGAAGATGTCATTGTGTTGCCTCTCTCTTAATTCACTAACAGTTGGTGGAAATTTCATTCTAGAAATGCTTTCTCCAGCAACGAGAGCTTTGGCACAAGCGCAACACAGGCCTTTCCCTCTGGGGACAAACCTCTCAGCAAACACCCTTTCAGGTTTAACCCCAGAAATAAAAAAGGCCTGTCTTTCGACAGGCCTTTTGGCTTTTAAGCAATTACTGGCTTATGCCAGCAATTGATTAGAAAGCGTGGCGGATACCAACTTGCACGCCGTTGCTAGCCTTGCCAACGCCAACTGCGTAGGAAGGAACGCCACCCAGGGTGAACTGAGCGTTGTCCTTGTTCTTCAGGAAGGAGTATGTGCCGTACAGAGCTGTACGCTTGGACAGGTTGTGCACATAGCCCAGGCTCAGCTGGTGAGCCTTGCCGTTACCAGCAGCTGCGTTCTTCAGATCGTACAGAGCGTATTGAGCCTTGACTTCGCCCACGCCACCGACGGGAGCGGACACACCCAGAGCGTAGCTGTTCAGCTTGGTGTTCACAGCAGCGCCCTTTTCCTTGGCTTGCAGGAACAGGCCGTTGACCTTGGCCACGCCGAAGTCATAGGAAGCGCCCAGGCCGATAGTGTCCAGCTTGTTGCCATCAACGAAGTTGGCATTGGAGCCGTTGTAACCAGCATCAACACCTGTACCGCTGACAGGATTGTTCTTGCGGTCAGCACCCAGAGTCACAGCCAGAGGGCCGTTGTTGTAAGACACAAAACCACCGAAGTAGCGACCGCGCTGGCCGTCACCAGCCACTTCACCAAAAGCGTAGTCCACGCCAGCAGTGAAGCCGGAGAAGTTAGGTGTCAGGTAAGTGATCTTGTTGTTTTGACGGATTGCATCGCCTTGGCTGTTAGCCCAGCCGCGGAAACCGCCCACGCCGATCACGCTGAAGTTGGAGTAAGCAGACAGCTTGTTGTAAGCCACCACTTCGTCACGACCCAGACGCACTTCACCGAAGTTGCCCATCAGGCTCACGGTGGAACGACGACCGAATTGGAAGCCCTTACCAGCCGACAGGCCAGCGCCGGAACCGTCACCCACGTCGGTGCCGATAGCGCCTTCCAGCCAGAAACCAGCCTTCAGACCGCCACCCAGGTCTTCCACGCCGCGGAAGCCCAGACGGGAAGAAGCGTTGGAACCGTTGTGCAGACCGTAGTTGGAATTGCCAGCGCTACCATTGCCCTTGACGTAGGAAACGCCGGTGTCAACCACACCAAACAGGGTCACGGAAGATTGAGCCATTGCGGCGCCGGAAGCGGCCAGCACTGCCAGGGCGATCAGAGATTTTTTCATTACGAGTTACTCCAAGGTTTAGAAGGGCGCCGGTTCTATGGGAGAGAGACTTGAGCCTCGAGCTCCACCGGTTTCCCGCGCCAACCTCCTGGTGGGGAAGTTGGGTCTATTGCACCAGACCGCCGAGCCCAGCGCAAAGGAATTCACCCAAAACTGCTCGATTCGGCGCGTTTTCGTTGCACCACCGCAACAAACACCAAGCCGCACTAGCGGGCACACCCTTAGGGGTTCCTGCCTAGGATTGCCCCAGCGCAAGTTGCGGATGAGCCACTCTGGTGTACCTTATGTGCATTGACGCCAGACAGGCGCCGCACTGAGTTCTTTTTAGCCATGGACAAGTTTCTGACCGCTGCCGATGCAGCTCTTCGCACTCTGTTTGCCGACCCCGTGGCCGCAGAGCGCTCGCCTGCAGCAGGGATCGCCGAAGCCGATCTGAGCGATGAACAGCGCAAGCTCTCCGCAGCCTTGATGCGCGTCAATCATGTGGGCGAGGTCTGTGCGCAGGCCCTGTACAACGCCCAGGCCATGGTGACCAAGGACATGGAGTTGCGCGAGCATCTGCTGCATGCCGCTCGCGAGGAAATGGACCACCTGGCCTGGACCCGCGAGCGCCTGCATGCCCTGGGTGACAGACCCTCTTTGCTGAACCCGCTGTGGTTTGCTGGCGCTTTTGCCATTGGCACGATTGCTGCCAAATTCAGCGATGCCGCCAGCCTGGGTTTTGTGGTCGAGACAGAAAACCAGGTCTCCGCCCACCTGGCAAGCCATCTGGGCCGCCTGCCCGAGGAGGACGAGGCTTCGCGTGCCGTGGTCGAGCGCATGAAGGATGACGAAGAGCGTCATGCTGCAGCAGCGATCGACGAAGGTGCAATGCAACTGCCCCCGATTGCCCAGGGGCTGATGCGTGTGGCGGCCAAAGTCATGACGATTACGGCGCATCGCATCTGATTAGCGCCCGTTCAACAAGAACGGGCCGTTGAGGCCCGTTTTTCGATCGAACGTCCGGTTCAGGCTTCGACGATGTCGAAACCCGTCGTGATTTCTGCCGTCTTGCCCAGCATGATGGTGGCCGAGCAGTATTTGTCGTGGCTCATGGCGATGGCGCGTTCGACGGCACCGGCCGGCAGGTTCTTGCCGCTGACCGTGAACTGCATGTGGATCTTGGTGAACACCTTGGGGTCGGTCTCTGCGCGCTCGGAAGTCAGTTGCACGCTGCAGCCCTTCACATCGTGGCGACCGCGCTTGAGGATGAGCACCACGTCGTAGGCCGTGCAGCCGCCGGCGCCGGCCAGCAGCATCTCCATGGGGCGCGGTGCCTGGTTGCGACCGCCGTTGGCCGGGTTCTTCTCGTCCGGCGCACCATCCATATTGACCACATGGCCGCTGCCGGTCTCTGCCACAAAGCCCATGCCCGAGCGCGTTCCGGTGGCCGCGCCTGTCCAACTAACCGTGCATTCCATTGTTTTTCCTCTCAAAACTGTTGCAATTTTGCATCAAATACATAAAAACCCGAATCTTTTGATGCACAGAAAACACAAGCCTCATACAATACAACTCAAGCGTTACCTGTGAGGTCAAACCCGCAGGCAGACTGCAGATTGCTGGTTAATACCGATCTGTATCGCACCCTTTGTCTCCTCCACCTCCTCTAATGGTGGATTCAGCCCCTAGCTCCTGAGCTAGGGGCTTTTTTTCGTGCCTGCTCATCCTGCTTCTCAGAGCAGCAGCATGCACCTCTTGAGCGAGTACTGCAGCGCAGCAAGCAAGGGCCTATCATGATCGGCTTCCATGCACCCGGCAGGCTGATTGCCCTGGCTCTGGTGCTCTGCTTTCGATTTGCACCATGACTCAAGCCCTGACCCCTGCCGATTATCTGACTCGCATCCTCAATGCACGCGTCTATGACGTTGCCGTGGAGTCGGACCTGGACATTGCCAAGAACCTCAGCCGCCGCCTGCACAACAAAGTGCTTCTGAAGCGCGAGGACCAGCAGCCCGTGTTCAGCTTCAAGTTGCGCGGCGCCTATAACAAGATGGCCAATCTGACGGCCGAGCAGCTGCAAAAGGGCGTGATCTGCGCCAGCGCGGGCAACCATGCCCAGGGTACGGCGATGAGCGCCAAGAAGCTGGGCTGCCGCGCCGTGATCGTGATGCCCACCACCACGCCCCAGGTGAAGATCGATGCCGTGATCGCCCTGGGCGGCGAGGCGGTGCTGGCCGGAGAAAGTTACTCCGATGCCTACAAACACGCCGTCAAGCTGCAAAAGTCCGAGGGCCTGACCTTTGTCCACCCCTTTGACGACCCCGATGTGATTGCCGGCCAGGGCACCATCGCCATGGAGCTGCTGCGCCAGCTGCAAAAGCTGGGCAGCCAGCGCCTGGATGCCATCTTCGTGCCCATCGGCGGCGGCGGCCTGATTGCCGGCATTGCCAACTACATCAAGGCCGTGCGCCCCGAGGTGAAGGTGATCGGTGTGCATACCAAGGACTCGAACGCCATGATGCAGTCCGTACAGGCGGGCGAGCGCGTGGAGCTGGCCGATGTGGGCCTGTTCGCCGACGGCACCGCCGTGAAGCTGGTGGGAGCGGAAACCTTCCGTGTTACCCAGGGCCTGGTGGATGACTATGTGACCGTGGACACCGATGCCGTCTGCGCCGCCATCAAGGACATCTTCACCGACACCCGCTCCATCGTCGAGCCCTCGGGCGCCCTGGGCGTGGCGGCCATCAAGCAGTACGTGGCCAGGCACAAGACCAAGGGCGAGACCTACGCCGCCATACTGAGCGGCGCCAATATGAACTTCGACCGCCTGCGCTTTGTGGCCGAGCGCGCCGAGGTCGGCGAGGAGCGCGAAGCCCTGTTCGCCGTCACCATCCCCGAAGAGCGCGGCAGCTTCAAGCATTTTTGCGAGGTGGTGGGCAAGCTGCCCGGCGGCCCGCGCAACGTGACCGAGTTCAACTACCGCATCAGCCACGACAGCAAGGCCCATGTGTTCGTGGGCCTGACCACGCCGACCCGGGGCGAGTCCGAGAAGATCTGCAAGAACTTCCAGAAAAACGGCTTTGAGGCGCTGGACCTGACCTTTGACGAGATGGCCAAGGAACATCTGCGCCATATGGTGGGCGGCCACTCACCGCTGGCCCAGGACGAGCGCCTGCTGCGCTTTGTCTTCCCCGAGCGTCCCGGCGCGCTGTTCAAGTTCCTGAGCCTGATGGCGCCGACCTGGAATATCTCCCTGTTCCACTACCGCAACCAGGGCGCCGACTACGGCCGCATCCTGGTCGGCATGCAGGTACCTGCCAAGGACCACAAGAAGTTCGACAGCTTCCTCAAAAACCTCGGCTATCCCTGGGTGGAGGAAACCAGCAATCCTGCTTACCAGTTGTTCCTGAAGTAATAAAAAAAGGAGCTGTTACTGCAATCTCCACAATGATTTCAGATAGAAAAGACTCTGAAACATAGAAGTATCAAGCGGAACCAGCTCCTTTTTTATTCGCAACACCATGCAAGCCCTGCGCCACTATCTGCTGGCCGTCCAGTTCTTCAGCCGCATCCCCGTGGCTGGACGTCTGGCCGCCTGGGTGGGCTGGAGCCCCGAGATGCAGCGTGCCAGCGCCGCGCATCTGCCGGGCGTGGGCTGGCTGGTGGGCCTATGGGCCGCGCTGCTGCTGGCAGCCCTGCTCTGGCTGCTGCCGGCAAGCCCCTGGTCGCCGCTGGCGGCTGCTCTCATCAGCACCGCCGGCACCTTGTGGCTGACCGGCGGTTTTCATGAGGACGGCCTGGCCGACGTCGCCGACGGGCTGGGCGGCCTGGTCCCGCCCGAGCGCGCACTGGAGATCATGAAGGACTCGCGCATCGGCGCCTATGGCGTGATGGCACTGCTCATGGCCCTGCTCACCAAGGTCGTGCTGATCGCCCTGCTGCTGTCCTTCATGCAGCCGTTCTGGGGACCGGTGCCGGTGCTCATCCTCGTGTGCTGCATTCATGTGCTGTCGCGCTTTGCGCCGCTGGTGCTGATGCGCAGCCTGCCCCACGTCGGCCTGGCCGCGAGCAGCAAGACCCTGCATATCGCGGGCAGGCAGCTGGGCTGGCAAGGACTGCTGACAGGCAGCCTCTGGTGCCTGCCGGCACTGGGCCTGCTGGGCTGGCTCGGCGTCTGGAGCTTTGTGCCCAGCCTGCTGGCGGCCATGCTGCTCACCACCTGGCTGCTGCAGCGCTGGTTGCTGCAGCGCCTTGGCGGCATGACGGGTGACTGCCTGGGTGCCTGCCAGCAGCTCAATGAACTGGCTCTGCTGCTGGCCAGTTGCATCTATCTGCGCCAACTGCTATAGAACAGCCATGAAGACTCTATGGCTGGCGCGCCACGCACGCCCCTTGATCGATACAGAGCGCTGTTACGGCCGCCTCGATATCGCCGCCGATGCACAAGCCACCCGGCAAGCCGCTCAGGCCCTGCAGCAATCTCTGCAGCCCCTGCATGGCAGGCTGCAGATCCGGCACTCGCCGCTACAAAGATGCAGGCAGTTGGCGTTGGATCTGCAGGTACTGGAGCCGGATTTCATCTCCACCCCCGACGGCAGACTGCTGGAGATGGACTTCGGGCATTGGGAAGGCCTGCGCTGGAATGACATCGGCGAAGCTGCCATCGGTGCCTGGGCGCAGGATCTGGCGCGGCACGCACCTGGCGAGGGCGAGTCACTGGAACAGATGCTGCAGCGCGTCCACGAGGCGCTGCAGGACGCGCTCAGCAGCGACAGCGAGCATATGGTGTGGATCTGCCATGCCGGTGTGGCACGCTGTGCGCAGTGGCTGCTGCAACATGGCCGCCGGCTGCCGCAAAGCCATGAATGGACCTTGCCGGCGCCCGCCTATGGACAGTGGCTGCAGCTCGAACTCAGTTGAAGCTGGCCATGGGCGGCCTGGGCAATTGCAGCACCGTGCTGGCCGGCCCGTTGGCAGGGCCCAGTCGCGCTTCGCGCGCCGCCAGCGATTGCAGAATCACGCCATCCTCCACGGCCTCGCCCACACGCACGGCCTTGCTGCCCTTGCCTTCCACGGCAATCACCGCGGCACCGCCACCTGTTTCGTGCCCTGCCAGCACCCCCAGCAGGGCATAGCGGCTGGCCACCGGTGCAGCCACGGCGGCAACAGGCGCGGCGACCGCCCCCAAAGCCTTGGCCATGGCCTGGGCATTGGCCTGTACCGGCTGAGCAGGTACAACCGAAGGTAACTGCTCACTGCCACTGCCGACGAACCGGAGTGTCCAGAACACCACCACCGCAGCGGCAATCGCCCACAGCAGCAGGGTCGTGAGTTTGACCGGCATGGAAAGGCCCTGACCGGTATTGAAAGATTGCAGTCGCATTCGACGATTATGATGGTGCAATACTGCATTTTTCCTACAGTTTCCAATGAGCACCAACTGCCGTCATCCGATGTCTGCTATTCGCCACGCCGCATCGCGCGGCTTTACCCTGATCGAATTGATGGTGGTGCTGGTCATCATTGGCGTGCTGGCAGCTCTTATCGTGCCCAATGTGCTGGACCGCGCCGACGATGCCCGCGTGACCGCAGCCAAGACCGATATCGCCAATATCAACCAGGCGCTCAAGCTCTACCGCCTCGACAACCAGCGCTATCCAACGGCCGAACAGGGCCTGCAGGCGCTGGTGGTCAAACCCACCACCGGCCCCGCTCCGCAGAACTGGAAGCCCTACCTGGAAAAGCTGCCCAATGACCCCTGGGGCAATCCTTATCAATACCTGAACCCAGGCGTGAAGGGCCCCATCGACATCATGTCCCTGGGCGCTGACGGCAAAGCCGGCGGCGAAGGCAAGGATGCGGATATTGGCTCCTGGCAATGAGCGTTAAGGAGGCCCCACAAGAGCATCGACCTCACGCTCCCTCACTGCGTGTGGTCGCTGCCCCCAAGGGGCCCTGACCGGCTAAAGCCGAGTTTCGCCTTGGGGCTGCCCGGCGGCGAAACGTCCTCCGTCTAACCCGCTTCACATCAGCAATTCGGCCGCTCACTCCTTCATGGCTCAACTCAAACACGCCGGATTTACCTTGCTGGAGTTGCTGGTGGTGATTTCCATCATGGCACTGGCGACGGCGGGTGTGAGCCTGGCCATACGCGACAGCGGAGAGCAACAGCTTGAACGCGAAGCCCAGCGCCTGGCCACGCTGCTGGAGTCGGCACGCGCCCAGGCCCGCACCAATGGCGCCCTGGTGGTCTGGCGCCCGCTGCCGCAGGGCTTCCGGTTTGAAGGCCTGCCACCCAACGTCAAGATGCCCACTCAATGGCTGCAGACTCCTGTGCTGGTGCAGCCCAATACACCCGTGGTGCTGGGGCCGGAGCCGCTGATTCCAAGACAGAGCATTACCTTGTCGCTGCCCGGCAGCAACTCGGCACCACTGCGGCTGGCCACCGACGGGCTGCGCCCGTTCAGTATTCAAAGCCTGCAGGTGACGCCATGAAGCCCGTCCTGTTGCAGCGCGGATTCACGCTGATCGAAGTACTGGTCGCGGTCGGCATTGTCGGCGTCACCCTGCTGGCTGGACTTCAGGCCAGCAGCGCCCTGACGCGCAACGCCCAACGCCAGTCCGACGTCATCCTGGCCCAGCTCTGCGCGCAGAACGAACTGGTGCGACTGCGCCTGTTCAATCAGATGCCTGCCGTCGGCGACACCACCATCCAGTGCCAGCAGGCCGGCAGACAGATGCAGGTACAGCTCAGCGTGCGCCCCACGCCCAATCCCAGTTTCAGGCGCGTGGATGCCCAGGTGTTTTCCGAGGCTGCTGCGGTGCTGCGCGTCTCCACCATCGTCGGTCGCTACTGAATCATGAGCAGCATGCGCAACAGAAACCAAGGTTTCACGCTGATCGAGCTGCTGGTCGCCCTGGCCGCCATGGCCCTGCTGGCCATCATGAGCTGGCGCGGCATCGACGGCATGCTGAGGGCGCAGGAAGTGACACGCGAGCAAGGTGAGCAACACGCCGTCATGCAGACCGTGCTGGCCCAGTGGAATGCCGACCTCAACGCGCTGATGCCGCTGCAGGGCCGCCAGGTGCTGGACTGGGACGGCCAGGTGCTGCGCCTGACGCGCAAGACCAGTGCAGCCGCCGACAACGGGGCGCTCATCGTGGCCTGGAGCCGTCGCAATGTCGATGGCCGCTTCCAATGGGTGCGCTGGCAATCGCTGCCCGCGCGCACGGTCAGCGAATGGAACGATGCCTGGAACCAGGCGGCCCAATGGGGCCGCAATCCTTCCAGCGACCAGATGCGCCGCGAGACCGTGCTGATCCCGCTTGATCTGTGGCGCGTCTACTACTACCGCAGCAACGCCTGGACCAATCCGCAGTCCAGCGATCAGGGCAGCGATGACGGCAGCAGCGTCGGCAGCGACAGCAACCCCGTGCTGCCCGTCGTGCCCGACGGCATACGCATAGAACTGACACTGCCCCCAGGCCGCGCGCTCAATGGAGTGATGACGGTGGACTGGGTCAACCCGCTGCGCTCGAACTCCAGATCATGAAATCCCCCCTGAGCCGCTTCGCGCCTTCCCCCCAGGGGGACAACGCCATCGCTACGGGACGGCCCATGCTCGGGGTTTCCGGCTTGGGGCGTGCCAGTTTCAGACACGCGCGCCAGCGCGGTGCAGCACTGCTGGCAGCCATGCTGACGGTGGTGCTGGTTGCCACCCTGGCCTCGGCCGCGCTCTGGCAGCAATGGCGCGATGTGGAAATCGAGACCGCCGAACGCAATCGCGTGCAGGCCAACTGGTTGCTGCTGGGCGCGCTGGACTGGTCGCGCGTGGTGCTGCAGGAGGACTCGCGCGCCAACCGCAGCAACCCGGTCGATCATCTGGGCGAGCCCTGGGCGGTGCCGCTGAAGGAGGCTCGCCTGTCCACATTTCTGGCAGCCAAGAACAATGTCAGCCAGGTCGATGACGGTCTTGCCGACATGCAGGACGCTTTTCTCTCGGGCGAGATCGTGGATCTGCAGTCGCGCCTGAATCTGCGCAATCTGCTTAGCGGGGCCGATTCGAGCGTGAAGGAGGAGAACCTCAAGCCTTTTCTGCGCCTGTTCGAGCGCCTGGGTCTGCCCGGCAGCTCCGTCATGCAGATCGCCACGGCCTTGCAGCAAGCCCTGCGCGGCAAGAGCCAGGCTGCGCCGCTGATGCCGCGCACCGTCGGGCAACTGGGCTGGCTGGGCGTCGATCCGCGCATCATCGCGCGCATCGAGCCCTATGTCTCGCTGTTGCCCGAGCGCACCATGGTCAATCTCAATACGGCCAGCGCCGAGGTCATCTGGGCCAGCACCGAGGACCTGGACTGGGCCCGCGCCAACCAGCTGGTGCAGTTGCGCGACGCCTCGCCTTTCAAGTCCCTGAATGCAGCGGCTGCGGCCATAGGCCTGAGCGGCGTCTTCAACAGTGCCATGCACTCCGTGACCACCAGCTATTTCGAAGCCCGCGGTCGCCTGCGCCTCGGGGACAACGTCTTGAGCCAGCGTTCACTGATTCAGCGCAAGGACATGAGCGTGACTACCCTGTGGCAGGAGCACGCCGACTGGGGTATGCCCGCGGTTGCCAGACCCTGACACCCTGATGTCACACTGCCCCCATAGAATGCTGCATCTTCCCTCATGAGCACATTGCTAATACAGCTGTCGGCGAAGCACGCCAACTCCGCCACAGAATATCTCTACGTCCTCAGCGACGATGGTCAAAGCATTCAGCGCAGCGGCCAGGCTGCGGCGTCCCTGCTGCCGGCCACGGGCCGCACGGCCCAGATCACCGCCGTCATCCCCGCAGCTCAGTTGTCCTGGCATGCCGTCACCCTGCCTTTGGGGCTGAATGTGCAAAGCCGGCGCCAGCAGCGTCTGCGCGCCGTGCTTGAGGGTTTGCTGGAAGAAAAGCTGCTCGATGAGCCGTCCGCCATGCACCTGGCACTGGACGCTGGCTCGGCGGCGGGTCAGACCTGCTGGGTGGCTGCCTGCGACAAGGGCTGGCTGCAATCCCATCTGCAGGCCCTGGAGCAGCATGGTCATGCCGCCAGCCGCCTGGTGCCCGAACAATGGCCCAGCAGCAAGGCCCAGCTGCTTCTGTCGGGCGACAGCACCCTGCCCCAGCTGAGTGCCACCGGACTGGATGCACAGACCTGCCTCGTCGTCCTGCCCCTGCATGCCGATGGCGGCCTGTTGCAGCCACTGCTGGCTCGCCTGCCCGAGGATCTGCCGGTGCTGGCCGAACCCCATCTGGCACACAGCGCGGAGACACTGCAGCGCCCGGTCAGCATCTTCACCGCCGCCCAGCGGCTGCTGCAAAGCCATGGCTACGCCGGCGACCTGGCCCAGTTCGATCTGGACCTGGGCGGCAGCACCCGCGCCAAGCGCCGCCTGCTCGATGCCTGGCATGGTTTTGCCAAGGCCCCGCAATGGCGTGCTGCGCGCTGGGCAGCAGGCATTGCCGTCGTCGCCCAGCTGGCCGGACTCAACGCCTGGGCCTTCAGGGAAAACCGTGCCATCGAACTGCGCCAGCAGCAGGCCAAGCAGGTACTTCAGACCACCTTCCCTCACGTGCCCGTCATCATCGATGCTCCGGTACAGATGCAACGCGAACTGGATCTGCTGCGCAGCAACTCCGGCGCACTGTCCGCCAGCGACCTTGAAGCCCTGCTGGCCGCAAGCGCCGGCATTCAGGGCGTGCAGAATGCCAAGAGCCTGCAATACCAGGACAAGCAGCTGCGTATCTCGGGTCTGGACCT
Organism: Comamonas sp. NyZ500; assembly: GCF_016772095.1. NCBI lineage: Bacteria > Pseudomonadati > Pseudomonadota > Betaproteobacteria > Burkholderiales > Comamonadaceae > Comamonas > Comamonas sp. NyZ500. The sequence goes on from NZ_JAEIJE010000004.1 coordinate 222,658, forward strand.
GAGTCCCGAAGCACTGGGCGACGCACAGCAAAGCCTGCAGGCCAATGGCTATATGCTGCAACGCGAAGGAGCAGATCTGGTGCTCAGTGCAAAGGCTAGGCCATGAAGCAGAAAAACGCCTTGAAAACCGCATTGGCTCCGCTGCGCCAGCGATGGAGCGCCCTGGCCCAGCGCGAACAGAATCTGTTGCTGATCGCCGCCAGCGTCGTGTTGCTGGCCCTGCTCTGGTGGGTGGCGCTGGCACCGGCACTGCACAGCCTGCGCACGGCCCCCGCACGCCATGCGGCAGCGGAGCGCGAGCTGCAGAACATGCTGCAGATGCAGGCCCAGGCCGAGCTGCTGCGCCAGCAGCCGCAGGGCAATAGCGTCGATGCGCGCACGCAGCTGGAGCAGTCGCTCAAGACCGAACTCGGCAACAGCGCACAGTTGCAGTGGCTGGGCAACCGTGCCCAGGTCAGCCTGAGCAATGCCGCCGCCCCCGCCCTGGCCCGCTGGCTGGCACAGGTGCGTGACAACAGCCATGCCTCGGTGGCCGAGATGAAGCTCAACCGCAATCTCGGAGAAAGCGTCGACGGCGCTGCCGTTACACGCTGGAGCGGCAATCTGCTGCTCGATTTGCCCGACAACGCAGGTGTACAGAATTAGCCGCGACCATGAGCCTGAGCACCTCACGCACCACCAGCAAAGCCTCGCGCAGACCGCGTGAGCCGGGCGATCCGCGTTCGCCGCGCCGCTGGGCAGTGGGCGGTGCCTTGCTGGGTGCTCTGCTGACGGTGCTGGTCCAGGCTCCGGCGGCCTGGCTGGCCGCAGGCGTGCAATCGATCACAGCCGACCAGGTACAGCTGCAGGAGCCGCGCGGCACGCTCTGGCGCGGCTCGGCCAGACTGGTGCTCACGGGCGGCAAGGACAGCCAGGACCAGAGCAGCCTGCCCACGCGCCTGAACTGGACACTGCGACCCGGCCTGAGCGGCGCCAGCATCAGCCTGCAAAGCGATTGCTGCACCAGTACCCCGATGCTGGCGCAGCTGCAGCCGGGCTGGAACGCCATGACGGTGCGCCTCAAGGACGGCGTGCTGCAACTGCCCGCCGACATGCTGGCCGGCCTGGGCACTCCCTGGAACACCGTGGCCCTGCAGGGCCAGTTGCGCCTGTCCACCGTCGGGCTGACGCTGCAGTATCGCGCCGGTCGTGCCAACAGCCAGGGGCTGACGCGGCTCGAAGCCCTGGCCGTATCGTCCAGGCTGTCGTCGCTCAAGCCCCTGGGCAGCTACCGCCTCGATATACAGGGCGGAGACAATGCCCAGTTGAATCTGACCACGCTGGGCGGCGACCTGCAGCTCAGCGGCCAGGGGCAATGGGTGGACTCGCGCCTGCATTTCAGGGGCGAAGCCTCTGCCAGCCCCGAGCGCGAAGCCGCTCTGTCGAATTTGCTCAATATCTTGGGGCGCCGCCAGGGTGCGCGCTCCATCATCACCTTTGGTTGACACATGACTCAGCATTCACGCACCGCCTGGCAAAACACACTGCATTCGATAGCTGTTGCCTCGCTTGCCGTCTGCATTTCAGCACCTATTCATGCTCAAACCCAGAGCGGACAAGCGAATGCCACTCCCAGTTTGCGACCAGGCGAGCCGGTCACGCTGAACTTCACCAATGCCGACATTGAAGCCGTGTCGCGCGCCATGGCCGCCATCACCAATCGCAATGTGGTGGTGGATCCGCGCGTCAAGGGCCAGATCACGCTGCTGACCGACAAGGCCGTCTCGCCTGCCACTGCCTATCAGCAGTACCTGGCGGCACTGCGCATGCAGGGCTTCACGGTGACGGAGTCGGCAGGTCTGTTCAAGGTGATTCCAGAAGCCGATGCCAAGCTGCAGTCCAGCGAGGTCTCCGTCGGCCAGGGCGGACGCGGCAGTCAGGCTGGCGGCGGACAGATCGTCACGCAGATCTTCAAGCTCAACTACGAGAACGCCAACAATCTGGTGCCCGTGCTGCGGCCGCTGATCAGCCCCAACAACACCATCAACGTCAACCCCGGCAACAACTCGCTGATCATCACCGACTACGCGGACAATCTGCAGCGCATCTCGCGCATCATCGCCAGCACCGATGTATCCAACGCCACCGATGTGGAAGTCATCTCGCTGCGTCATGCCGTTGCCGCCGACATGGTGGCCCTGGTCAATCGCCTCATGGAAGGCGGCTCTGCCACCGCAGGCGGCGTGGTCCAGGCCGGAGCCGGTGCGGCAGCAGGCCAGGCGGACACCAGCTTCCGCACCTCCATACTGGCCGAGCCGCGCAGCAACTCGGTGCTGATCCGAGCGGCCAACCCGGCCAAGCTGTCGCAGATCCGCTCGCTGATCGCGCGTCTGGACCAGCCGGCCATGACGGGCAACGGTGACGACGGCAACATCCATGTGGTGTATCTCAAGAACGCCGACGCGGTGTCCCTGGCCGCCACGCTGCGTGCCGCCATCAACGCCCAGACCAGCGCCAGCACCGCCCTGGGCGGCCAGCCGGGCATGACAGCAGCCGCCGGCTCGACCACGAATGCAGCAAGCTCCCAGCCCGTCATTTCACGCGGCACGGACGGCAGCGCCACCGTAGGCCTGGGCGGCGGCAACAGCGGCCCCAGCTCGCGCTTCGGCACGGCCCAGCAACCCTCCACGGGCGGCATGATCCAGGCCGACCCCACGACCAACTCGCTGATCATCACCGCCCCCGGCCCGCTGTACCGTCAGTTGCGCACTGTCATCGACAAGCTCGACGGCCGCCGCGCCCAGGTGCTGATCGAAGCACTGATTGTCGAAGTCTCCGCCGACAAGGCGGCCCAGCTCGGCGTGCAATGGAGTTCGGTGATCCGCAACAACGGCCGCGTGCTGGGCGTGCTCGGCAACGGCACTTCCATCAGCGGCATCTCGAACATCTTCGGCCTGTCGGGTGCCGTGGGCAATCTGGTCAACGGCACGCCCCTCACCGACAGCCAGGCCTCGGCGATCGGCGGCATGAAGGGCATGAACCTGGGCTTCACCCAGAACGTCAACGGCAACACCAGCCTGGGCGCCCTGGTCAACCTGATGCAGGGCGACGGCGACACCAACATTCTCTCCACGCCCAATCTGATGACGCTGGACAACGAGGAGGCCAGCATCATGGTGGGCGAGAACGTGCCCTTCCCCACAGGCTCCTATACCAACACCGCCGGCACCTCGGGCTCGGTCAATCCCTTCACCACCTATGAGCGCAAGGACGTGGGTACGCTGCTCAAGATTCGTCCGCAGATCAACGAGAACGGCACCATCAAGATGGCCGTCTACCAGGAGAACTCGGCAGTCAAGCAGGGCACCGCCAACGCCCAGTCCGGCGCCACCACCACCAAACGCTCCATCGAGTCGAATGTGCTGGTCGAGGACGGCGCCATCGTGGTGCTGGGCGGCCTGATTGCCGACGAATACAGCCAGAGCCAGGAGCGCGTGCCGCTGCTGGGCGACATTCCCTTGCTGGGCAATCTGTTCCGCAACACCAGCCGCGAGCGCAAGAAAACCAATCTGATGGTGTTTCTGCGCCCCACGGTGTTGCGTGACGCCAACTCCACCAGCCAGCTTTCGCAGGACCGCTATGAGTCGATTCGCGGCATGCAGCAAACCGTGCAGCCCGACCCCAATCTGCTGATGCGCAATGTCAATGCCGCGCCCTTGCTGCCCGCATCCAGCGGTGCTGCACCGGCGAGCGTGCCCAATGTGGCTATCGTTCCCGGGGCCAAGCCCGAGATCGTGGACTTCACGCGCCCAGGCCAGCCCATGGTGAACGGCCAGCCTGTGACCGTGACGCCTGTGACGCCCGCCACCCTGCCCCCGGGCACCCTGTAAGCGAAGGCCAGGCATGCGCTACCCCCTGCCCTATGGCTTTGCCCGCAGCAGCCAGCTGCTGATCGAGGATGACGGCCAGGAGCCCGTGCTCTGGCATGGTCCGCAACCCGACTGGTCGGCCATTTCCGAAGTGCAGCGCAAGCATGCGGTGCAACGCTGGCAGTTGCTGGACAGCGGCGCGCTGGCCCATCGCATCAGCGCGGCCTATGCGCAAAGCGACTCCAGCGCGGCCATGGTGGTCAGCGAGGTCGAGTCCGATGCCGATCTGACGCGCATGATGCAGGACCTGCCAGCCGTGGAGGACTTGCTGGAAACCGCCGACGACGCCCCCATCATCCGCATGCTCAACGCCCTGCTCACGCAGGCGGCGCGCGACGGTGCTTCGGACATCCATATCGAGCCCTACGAGCGCCATTCCAGCGTGCGCTTTCGCGTGGACGGCGATCTGCGCGAAGTGGTGCAGCCCAACCGCGCCCTGCACGCCGCCCTGATCAGCCGCCTGAAGATCATGGCCGACCTGGACATCGCCGAGAAACGCCTGCCCCAGGACGGGCGCATCAGCCTGCGCCTGGGCACGCGAGCCATTGACGTGCGCGTCTCCACCCTGCCCAGCGCCCACGGCGAGCGCGCCGTGCTGCGCCTGCTGGACAAGAGCGAAAGCAAGCTCAGCCTGGAAGCCGTGGGCATGGGCGGCGAGACGCTCAGGCGCTTTACCCATCTCACGGCACAGCCGCACGGCATCGTGCTGGTCACCGGCCCCACGGGCTCGGGCAAGACCACCACGCTCTATGCCGCGCTGCAGCGCATGGACGCCAGCCACAGCAACATCATGACGGTGGAAGACCCCATCGAATATGAGCTGGCCGGCGTGGGCCAGACCCAGGTCAACGCCAAGATCGAGCTGACCTTTGCCAAGGCCTTGCGCGCCTTGTTGCGCCAGGACCCGGACGTGATCATGATCGGCGAAATCCGCGACTTCGAAACCGCGCAGATCGCCATCCAGGCTTCGCTCACCGGCCACCTGGTACTGGCCACGCTGCACACCAACGACGCACCCAGCGCCGTCACCCGCCTGATCGACATGGGGGTCGAGCCCTTTTTGCTGTCCTCATCGCTGCTGGGGGTGCTGGCGCAGCGCCTGGTACGCAAGGTCGACCAAAGCGAGCCCAGCGGCTACCGTGGCCGCACCGGCATCTTCGAGCTGCTGGCCGTGGACGATGCGATTCGCGCCCAGATCCATCGCGGTGCCAGCGAGGCCGAGATCCGCGAGACTGCCATGGCTGCAGGCATGCAGCTCATGCGCGAGGATGGCGAACGCCTGGTTCGCGAAGGCATCACCACCCAGGCCGAGGTGATGCGCGTCACGCGCGACTGAGGGTCCGAGACTCACTCGCGCCAGCGCAGCATGGCTGGCCCCGTGAGCAGCACGCGCACGAAATCAGCCTGCCGCCCCACACCGACCTTGACCGCTGCCGATTTGAATTGCGAACGCGCGGTATGGATGGACAGGCCCTGTCTCTCGGCGAACTCCTGCAGGGTCCAGCCATTGATCAGCGCCTGGGCCAGTTGAGCCTCTGCCAGCGTGAGCCGATAGAGATTGCGCAGCAAATCCTGCAGCGAAGGAATGCTCAGCGCCGGATCGCTGATCAGCAGCATGGCGGCACTGCGCTCGCCATAGGGGCTGCTATGTATGGGCAAGGGCGACACCATGACCTGCAACTGCTGTCCGGCCAGCCCTGTGAAGCGGCTGGCCCGCCCGTGGTGCAGCGCCTTGCCCAGCCCCGTGGTAACACAGTCCCGCATGGCTTTCTGCAGCCAGCGCTGGTCTGCGGCATTGGTAGCCTGCAGGCTCTCGTCAGCCGCGCGATACATCAGCTGGCTTTGCTCCATCAGGCGCAAGGCCCGGCTGCTGGCATGCATCACGGACGCACGCTCGTCCAGAAGAACCACGCCTACCGGCAGATCCTCCAGTACGGCCAGCGATGCATTCAGCAATGCCTGGGTACGATACAGGCGTCGGTGCATCGCAAATGCGCTCTGCAGGTGCGGCATGAGCTGCTGCACAAGGCCCAGCTCTTCGGCGCTGTAGGCACCCACGGCATGCGGCCTGACAACGGTGATGTTGAACGATCGGTCATGCTGATTGTCGACCACGGCCGCGCAGGAATAGAACAGGTCCTGAGGCCGCAGCCAGTCGCCATACCACTCGGTACCCGGCAGGTTCCGGTCGGGAAACAGGGTGGAGGAATTCACCACCGTGCCCGGTCTATGCAGGCTCTGGTCCTGCAGCCAGACATTGCACTGACAGTAGTGCGTGGCAAAGCTTTCCAGTTCGGCGGCGGCAAAGCCCTGACTGGCGCCGAAAGTGCCAAAGCCCCCGTCCAGATCCACCGTCCGCTGCGCAAAGTCGTTGGCCCAGATCACGCTGGCCGGTGAACGCAGGGCCGCGCCTAACAAGGCCAGAAAGCCCTGCCAGCGCGCCGGCTCCAGTGCCGACTCGTAGATGGCCGCAATCAATGCGGGCAACCGTTCCTGCAACATCAAAGGCAGATGCGCTACCGCCATAGAGCCTCCTTCCAAGGCTCGCCACAGCAAGCACCTCATGGAGCTTCGCTGGGGATTCATTTCATTTACTCACACTTTGAAATAGCTGCAAACCCTTCACCCATTTTGGTGATGTTTTCGCGACAACAAGTGCTTACAAACAACGGCAGCCACTCTATCAACCAAAGGCTGCCATGTCACAAGCACCCACCACCACACCATTCATCCGCCGCTCAGTGTCCCTGGGCACCCTGGTCCTGATTGCCTCCATTGCCGGCTGCGGCGGCGGCAGCGACAGCGCCTCTCCCGCTCCGTCGCCCGCCCCGGCTCCAGCCACAAAATCGATCTCCACCACCGTGATCGACGGCGCCTTGCAAAACGTCAGGGTCTGCATGGACAGAAACGACAACGGCAGCTGCGACACCGGGGAGCCCACTGCCGTCACCAATGCAGCCGGTCAGGCCAGCCTGGAAGTGCCAGAGGCCGATGTGGGCAAGTTCCCGATTCTGGCCCTGGTCACCAAGGACTCCGTCGATGCCGACACCGGCGCCGTTCCCGTGGCTTTCATATTGCGAGCGCCCGCCGATCAGCCTGGCGTCGTCAGCCCGCTGAGCACCCTGGTCCAGGCGCACAGCCAGGCCACGGGCAGCAGCACCAGCGATGCGGCAGCAGCCATCCAGAGCCAGCTGGGCCTGGGCACTTCGGTGCTGGCGGATTTCACCCAGGACGGCAGCGACGCCGGCAAGCTGGCCGCAACCATGGCGCGCCTGATCGTGGTGACCACCCAGACCCAGCTCAGCAACACGGCAGGCGCCACAGGCGTCGACGGCGCGCCGCTGACTTCGGTACAGCTCAACGCCGCCGTCAACAGCGTGCTGCTGCAGCAGCTGCAAACCCTGGCCACGGCCGTGCTGGACAATCCCGCCCTCAGCGACACCAGCAGCTCCATGAAGGACAAGCAATCCGCCATGGAAACCGCCGCCCAGCAGGTGGCCAGTGCCTCGGGCGTCACGGCCGGCAATGTGGGCCTGATCGCAGCCATGCAGTCGCAATCCAGCAGCCCCGAGGCCGGCGGCCCCGCGGCGAGCACGCAGCTGCGCTGGCTCAGCTTTACCGACACCAGCAACTACTACATCCGGGCCTTCGAAGCCACGGCCGAGCAGAACACTCCCGATGCCAACGGCAAACGCTATTTCACGGAGTTCCGCGAGCGCGTGGTCGGCGGCCAGGAGCAGCCCTGGACCCGGCCGCAGGTCTATTGGACCGGCAGCGAATGGTTTGCCTGTCCCACCGATTTCGTGCAGCAGGTCACCAGCCTTGCCAGCGGCGAGACCGAATCCCTGTACTGCAAAAGCCTGGCCAGCAGAGCCAAGCAAAGCGTGCGCAATATCGCCGGCCTGAAGATGCGCGACATCGTCACCGAGATCCGCTCCGCGCCGTGGCAGGACGCAGCCGACGGCAGCTTTGCCAGCTGGGGCCCCAGGCCCGATCAGGTTCCAGCCGAAACGACTTTCCCCAGCGGCTCCACGCTCAGCTATCGCACCGTCACCGACCTGGGCGGCAGCGACTACTACCTGAGCAACAACGCCAACCGCGCCACCATTGCCCGTGCCGACGCCCCCAACAACCCTGACACCAGCACCTGGCGCAGCGCCACGCTTGCGGAATTCATCGCGTGGAATGCCGGCGACTTTGCGCCCAATGTCTCGGCCGCCGATGTGCATGGCAACAACGCACGCGTGCTGGTCAGCCGCCGCGACTATCTCAAGCCCGATGGCAGCGCCGCCTACAAGCGCTATATGGTGGGTTTCGAGAACGGCGGCGAACAGCGCGCACGCTTTTATGAATGCGAGGGCGATATGAGCAGCTTGCCCAGCAACCGGACCCTGTTCATCAACGGCGTGTCCACCTGCAAGACGATCCTGGTCAGCAATTACAGCATCGCCACCCAGGCAGATGCCAAGGTGCTGCGCTTCGCACAGGAGCCCACCCAGCTCAATGTCAGCAACTTCCAGAGCTACCGCCTGTTCGTCGAGCGCGGCGGCATCACCTATGTCGGCTATCGGGACAAGCAGATGGTCAGCAATCAGCAGCGGCTCAATGGCACGGCAGCCGATGCGCTGCTTGGCGCCCTCGGCCTGAACTGACTCCCCGCCTCGTTGCACAGCCCACCTCACGGTGGGCTTTTTTCATGCATGGCCTCAGTCAGCAGCGGTCATTGAGCCTTTGCCAGAATCGTTGCCATGCTTGAAAACCTTCGCACTTCCGTCCAGCCCTATGGCGGCGATCTGTTTCTGCTGCTGATCGCCCTGGCTGTCATCAGCCTCGCCGTGCTGTTCAACCTCAAGGCCCGCCTGCCCGTGGATCAGTTGCGCCGCATGATCCGCATGGCGGCGCTGATCGCCTTGCTGGGCTCGGTATTTGCCATGCAGGCCGGCAGCAGCTATTACGCCATGGCCGCCGTGCTGCTGGTCTGGGGCGTGCTGGTCGGCATTGTTTTTGGACGTGAGGTCGGCCGCAAACGCTGACCCAGAAAACGCTGCAAGCTATCAAAACCATATAGATCAATCGCCATGAAATCCCTGAACAACGTCAAGCTGTCCATGCTGGACCTGGTCGCCGTGCGCGAAGGTGCAACGGTGGCCGATGCTCTGCAGATTGCCGTGCGCACCGCGCAGCAGGCCGAGAAGCTGGGCTTCACCCGCTACTGGCTGGCCGAGCACCACAATATGCCGGGCATTGCGAGTTCGGCCACGGCCGTGCTGATCGGCCACATCGCGGGCGCCACGCAGAAGATTCGTGTGGGTTCGGGCGGCATCATGCTACCCAACCATGCACCGCTGGTGGTGGCCGAGGCCTTCGGCACGCTGGCCGAGCTCTACCCGGGCCGCATCGACCTGGGCCTGGGACGCGCGCCGGGCACCGACGCAGCGACCATGCGCGCCCTGCGCCGCGACCGCGTGGAGACCGAGGAGGACTTCCCACGCGACGTGCAGGAGCTGCAGCGCCTGCTCGGCGATCAGCAGGATGGAGCACGCATCATCGCCATGCCCGGTGCCGGCACCCACGTGCCCATCTGGCTGCTGGGCTCCAGCCTGTTCTCGGCCCAGCTGGCTGCACATATGGGCCTGCCCTACGCCTTTGCCTCGCACTTCGCGCCACGCATGCTGCACCAGGCCCTGGCCCTGTACCGCCAGATGTTCAAGCCCAGTGCCACGCTGGCCAAGCCTTACGCGATTGTCGGCGTGCCCGTGATTGCAGCCCCCAGCGATGAAGAGGCGCGGTTTCTGGCCAGCAGCACCTATCAGCGCGTGCTCGGCATTCTGACCGGAAACCGCACCCGCCTCATGCCCCCGATACCGGACTTCTGGGAGCAGCTGGATGGGCGCGCCCAGGCGGCGATTGCCGATTTTCTGGCCGTGGGCGTCATCGGCGGCCCGGATACCGTGCGCCAGGGCCTGCAAAAGCTGGCCGACGAGACCCAGGCCGATGAATTCATGATCGTCAGCGATGTCTATGACGCCGAGCTGCGCCTGCGCAGCCTGGAGATCACGGCTGGCGCCATGAACACCGCCGCCTGAGCGGGCCTGGCAGCTCCCTCCTCTCACGCTGCGCGGTAGGAGGGAGTGCAGAGAGAACGACAAACCAGCGTCCCGGCATGAGAGCATGCCAAACTCCTGCGTCGTTCATCTCCGAGATTTCTTTCATGAGCCGCTCCGCCCGTCTGCTGCAATTGCTGGATACGCTGCGCCGCGCCCGTCAGCCGCAGACCGGGCCCGAACTGGCCCAGGCACTGGGCATCAGCCTGCGCACGCTGTACCGCGACATCGCCACCTTGCGCACCCAGGGCGCCGACATCCTGGGCGACCCCGGCATAGGTTTCGAGATGCGGCCCGGCTTTCTGCTGCCGCCGCTGATGTTCAACGCCGACGAGCTGGAGGCCCTGCTGCTGGGCGCGCGCTGGGCCAGCCTGCAGGCTGATCCGCAACTGGCCCAGGCCGCCACCGCCGCCATGGACCGCATACGCACAGCACTGCCGCTGGAGCTGCGCATTGCCGTCGACACCAGCGGCCTGCTGGTTCCCAATATGCAGACAGATCCGCCGGCCGAGCCCTGGCAGGCCGCGCTGCGCCGCGCCATCCGCGCCGAACACAAGGTCGTGCTGCATTACCGCGACCAGCATGGCGTGCCGAGCCAGCGCCGGGTCTGGCCGTTTGCCATGGCCTACTTCGAGCGCAGCCGCGTGGTCTCGGCCTGGTGCGAGTTGCGCCAGGCCTTTCGTCACTTTCGCGCCGACCGCGTGGACGCGCTAGAGGATCTCGGAGAACGCTATCCGCAGCGGCGCCAGGCACTGATACAGCGCTGGCTGGACGAAACCGGCTACACGCTGGATTGAGCGGCACTGCTGACAGAAACTGTCAGCCCCCGCTCCTACATTGGCTGCATGGCGTTTTTGCCATGTCACAACAGCCCGCCAAGGAGAGCCGCAATGTCCACACCTCAACAACCCAAGCTGCGCTTTTTCAGCAACCCCAGATCACGCGCCCGCATGGTGCGCTGGATGCTGGAGGAATGCGGTGCCGACTATGAAACCATTGAGCTGGAATTCGGACCCGAGATGAAGTCGCCCGAGTACCTGTCCATCAACCCCATGGGCAAGGTCCCGGCGCTGCAGCATGGCGATGCCGTGGTCACCGAGACCGGAGCCATCCTCGCCTATCTGGCCGAGCTTTTTCCCGAGAAACGACTGGCCCCGGCGATGGGCAGCCCGGAACGGGCCAGCTACTTTCGCTGGCTGTTCTTTGTCGCCGGGCCGGTGGAGGCCGTCACAACCGCCCGCAACGAAGGCTGGCTGCAATCGCAAACTCATCAGCAAGCCATAAGCGCGGGCTTTGGCCGCTTTGACGATGTGCTGAACACATTGCTGCATGCGGTGGCCGGCAAACGCTATGTCTGCGGCGACCACTTCACCGCCGCCGATCTGTATCTGGCCAGCTATATCGGCTGGAGCATGATGGACGGCAGCTTGCCCAGGCGGCCCGAATTCGAGGCCTATGCCACGCCGCTGCTGCAGCGTGCAGCCTCGGCGCGCGCCGACGAGATCGACGGCGATATGCAAGCCGCCGCCATGGCGCCAGTCGTTTAAGGTTTTGACCCGCAGCGCTTGCCAGTCAAGCGCAGGGTCATCAAAATCTATAGCAAACCGCTGCAGACCGCTCAGCGCGCCAAGTAACCGCCGTCGACCGGGTAATAAGCGCCCGTCACAAACGACGCGCGGTCACTGGCCAGCCAGGCCACCAGCTCGGCAATCTCCTCGGGCTGGCCCAGCCGTCCCATGGGGTGGGCCGCCACCAGCGCCGCATGCGTGGCCGGGTCCTGCTCCAGACCGCTGATCATGGGGGTCTGGACAAAGCCCGGCCCCACGGCATTGATTCGCACGCCCCGGGCCGAATATTCGAGCGCTGCCGCCTTGGTCAGGCCCAGCACGCCATGCTTGGCCGCCGTATAGGCCGCAGAGTTGGCAAAGCCCACGGCGCCGAGGATGGATGCCATATTGATGATGGAGCCGCCACCGCCTTGCAGCATGGCGGCAATCTGGTATTTGCAGGCATAGAAGACACCCGAGAGATTGACGCGCAGCACCTGCTCCCAGGCATCGAGTGGATAGTCGGCGGTTGGCGCACTGGCTCCGCCAATGCCGGCGTTGTTGCAGGCCACGTCCAGCCTGCCGAAGTGGCGCATGGTCAGGGCCACCAGCGCTTCATGATCCGCCGGGCTGCCGGCGTCGGCGCGCAGATACAGTGCCTCGGCACCCAGCTCGCGCACCAGGGCCGCGCTCTCCTGGCCCTGCTCCTCGTTGAGGTCGGCCAGCACCACCCGCGCGCCTTCCCTGGCCCATGTCAGCGCCACACAACGGCCTATGCCGGATGCAGCCCCCGTCACCAATGCAACCTTGTCCTTGAGCATCGAAACCTCGCATTCTTGAATCGGCAGACCATTGTGCCGACCTCGCCCGCGGTAGTCCTGACCTGCGTCAAGCCGGGCTCGCTCTCTCAAACGCCTAAGTGCTGACATCATTAGTCGCTACCATCTGCACTAACCCCTCACCCGTCAGATCGATTCGCGCATGCCCGCCTTTACCTTTGAAGCCCTGGATGCCCAGGGCCAGACCCGCAAGGGCACCCTGGAAGCCGACAACGCCCGTGCCGCGCGCAGCCAGCTGCGCAGCCAGGCCCTGGTGCCGCTGCAGGTCGAGCCCGTCGCCGCTGGCAAGGGCCAGGGCCGCACCGGCGCTTCCGGATGGTTCACGCGCCCGGTCTTCAACTCCACCAGCCTCGCGGTATGGACCCGCCAGCTCTCGGGCCTGGTCAGCTCCGGCCTGCCCATAGAACGCGCACTGGCCGCGCTATCCGAGGAAGCCGAGGATGAACGCCAGCATCAGCTGGTCGCGGCGCTGAGGGCCGAGGTCAATGCCGGCTCCAGCTTTGCCAGGGCGCTGGAGCAGCATCCACGCGAGTTTTCCGATATCTTTTGCGCCGTGATCGGCGCCGGCGAATCCAGCGGCAGCCTGGGTCCGGTGCTGGAAAACCTGGCCGACGACCTGGAGGCGCGCCAGGCCTTGCAGTCCAAGCTCATCGGCGCCTCGCTGTATCCGGCCATCGTGACGCTGGTGGCCATCGTCATCGTGATCTTTCTGGTCAGCTATGTGGTGCCGCAGGTGGCCGGCGTGTTTGCCGGCACCAAGCGTGCGCTGCCGTTTCTCACCGTGGTCATGCTCGGCATCAGCGACTTTGTGCGCCACTACGGCTGGTTCATGCTGGCCGTGCTGCTGCTGGCTGCCGTGGGCTTTCGGCTGGCGCTCAGGAACGAGGCGTTTCGCGAGCGCTTCGATGCCCAGTGGCTGCGTCTGCCGCTCATAGGCCGGCTCTCGCGCAGCTATAACGCGGCGCGCTTTGCCGGCACTCTGGCCATGCTCGCCGGAGCGGGCGTGCCCATTCTCAAGGCCTTGCAGGCCGCGGCCGAGACGCTCAACAACCGCGCGCTGCGCGCCGATGCCATGGATGCGCTGGTGCTGGTGCGCGAAGGCGCGCCACTGGCCTCGGCCCTGGCTCAGAAGAAGCGCTTTCCGGGCCTGGTCGCCATGTTCGCCCGGCTGGGCGAGCAGACGGGCCAGCTGCCGCTGATGCTGCAGCGTGCCGCCACCCAGCTGTCCACCGAGGTCCAGCGCCGTGCCATGCACCTGGCCACGATCCTCGAGCCGCTGCTCATCGTCGTCATGGGACTGGTGGTCATGCTCATCGTGCTGGCCGTGCTCATGCCCATCATCCAGCTCAACCAGTTCGTCAAATAGGCCGGCGGTGGGGAAGCACCCACTCCAGCTTGGCGCAATTCTTGCTTTCTTTTAGTGCATTGCGGTTTTTTTCCGCAATTTCGCACCAATAAATAGCAAATTTCAGCTGGAGCGTTTTCATGCAAGCACTAAAACAGGGCGCGGATGCCCTGTTCATTCTGATGGGCGCCGTCATGGTCCTGGCCATGCACGCCGGTTTCGCCTTCCTGGAACTGGGCACCGTGCGCCGCAAGAACCAGGTCAATGCCCTGGTCAAGATCCTGGTCGACTTCTCGGTCTCCACCGTGGTCTATTTCGCTCTCGGCTATGGCGTGGCCTACGGCACGCACTTTTTCGTGGGTGCCGAGCAGCTGACGGCACTCAACGGCTATGGCCTGGTCAAGTTCTTCTTTCTGCTGACCTTTGCCGCCGCCATTCCCGCCATCATCTCGGGCGGCATTGCCGAACGCGCCAAGTTCTGGCCCCAGCTGATCGCCACGGCCATGATCGTGGGCCTGATCTACCCCTTCTTCGAGGGCATTGCCTGGAACCAGCATTTCGGCGTGCAGGCCTGGATCAAGGCGCTGACCGGCGCCGAGTTCCACGACTTTGCCGGCAGCGTGGTGGTCCATGCCGTGGGCGGCTGGATCGCTCTGGGTGCCGTGCTGCTGCTGGGCCCGCGCAGCAATCGCTACCGCCAGGGCGGAGCGATTGCGGCCACACCGCCCTCCAGCATCCCCTTCCTGGCGCTGGGCGCCTGGATTCTGATCGTGGGCTGGTTCGGCTTCAATGTGATGAGTGCCCAGAGTCTGGACAAGATCTCCGGTCTGGTCGCCGTGAACTCGCTGATGGCCATGGTGGGCGGCACGCTGGCCGCCCTGGCGGTGGGCAAAAACGACCCGGGCTTTGTGCACAACGGCCCGCTGGCCGGTCTGGTCGCCGTCTGCGCGGGCTCGGATCTGATGCACCCTCTGGGGGCACTGGTCGTGGGGGCTGCCGCCGGCGCCATCTTTGTCTTCATGTTCACGCTGACGCAGAACAAATGGAAGATCGACGATGTGCTGGGCGTGTGGCCGCTGCACGGTCTGTGCGGCGCCTGGGGCGGCATTGCAGCCGGCATCTTCGGCACGCAAGCGCTGGGCGGGCTTGGCGGCGTGCATCCGCTGGCCCAGCTCATAGGCACGCTGATGGGCGTGGCCTGGGCAGCGCTCGGCGGCCTGCTGGTCTACGGCCTGCTCAAGAAAACCATGGGGCTGCGCCTGAGCCAGGAACAGGAATTCGACGGCGCCGATCTGTCCATACACCATATCAGTGCCACGCCAGAGCGCGAAGCCAACTGGTGAGGGCGCGGCGGCCTGCGTATCATCGAAGCTTGTCTGCACATCCGCTCAAAGCCGTACCGCCATGGCCATGACCCTGAACGACAAGCTCGTCGTCGCCATCTCCTCGCGAGCCCTGTTCGATTTCGAGGAGGAAAACAGCCTCTTCGAGGACAGCGACCCGGCAACCTATCTGCGCCTGCAGCGCGAGCGGCTGAACGTGCCTGCCGCGCCCGGCGTTGCCTTCTCGCTGGTCAAGAAGCTGCTGGCCTTCAACACCGAGGCACAGCAGCATGTGGAGGTGGTGCTGCTCTCGCGCAATGACCCCGTCAGCGGCATGCGCGTCTTCCGCTCGGCCCAGGCCCACGGCCTGCACTCCATACAGCGCGGCGTGTTCACCCAGGGGCGTGACCCTTTCGGCTATCTGCGCCCTCTGGGAGCTCAGCTGTTTCTGTCGGCGAATGCCGATGACGTGACCCAGGCACTGCAGCTGGGCTACCCGGCCGCCCATGTGTTCACCGACTCCATGCGCGCCAGCAGCAGCCATCCGCGCGAAGTGCGCATCGCTTTCGACGGCGATGCCGTGCTGTTTTCCGACGAGGCCGAACGCATCTTCCAGGCCCAGGGCCTGGAGGCTTTCCAGCAGCATGAGCTGGAGAAAGCCGCCCAGCCGCTGCCCGAAGGCCCTTTCAAGCCGCTGCTGGCCGCCCTGCACCGCCTGCAGCAGGCCGATGTGGCCGGGATGCGCGTGCGCACGGCCCTGGTCACGGCGCGCAGCGCCCCGGCCCATGAGCGCGCGCTCAATACGCTGATGGACTGGAAGATCGATGTCGATGAAGCCATGTTCCTCGGCGGACTGGCCAAGGGCGGCTTTCTGCGCGAGTTCGAGCCCGACTTCTTCTTCGACGACCAGACCGGCCATGTGCGCAATGCGGCCGGACATGTTCCCTCGGGCCATGTGCGCAGCGGCATTGCCCATGACAAGGCAGCGCTGCCTACGTAAAGCTTGGCAAAGTCCGGCAAGCGAATGCAAAACTTTGAAAGTGCGGCGCGCCGGAGGTTGAGAATGCCGTCATGGCCCTCATCTGTACCGCTATGTCAAAAGCCAAGAACCACCCCATCGTCGCGCGCAGCAGCTCGGTCATGAAGACCGCCATGGGCGTGCTGCTGACCAGCGCCGTGCTGCTGCTGCCCACGGTGCGCGCCGAGGAAACCGCCGGCGACAGGATGGCGGAAAGACAGGGAACCCAGCTCTCCAAGGGCGAAATCAAGGCCCAGCAGCAGTTCAAGATGCTGGACTTCAATCAGGATGGCAAGCTCAGCCGCAAGGAAGTGGCCATCATCCCCAAGCTGGCCGCCGCCTTTGACGAAACCGACACCAACAAGGACGGCTTCGTCACCTATGAGGAAGTGCGCGCCTTTGCCGTCAAATACCGGGCAGCACGTGAAAAGGCCAAGGCCGCGGAAGCCGTGGCTGCTGCGCCGGCCAAGGACGATGCTCACAAATCAGAAGCTGATAGCGCAGGCCCTGAAAGCAAATAATCTATAAAAATAGCTGAAGCGCTTGAATATCAAGCGCAATCAGCTCTCAAAACAAAAGCAATCGCTTACTTGGCGTTGCCGCTGCGCTTTATCCGGGGCTCGGAATAAGTCAGCGGTTCATTGCGCGCCTGCTGCTTGCTCTGCAGCAGATCTTCCGACTTGCTGGTTTCCTGCGCCTGCTCCACCGCCTGGGCGCTGGCGCGCCACATGGACTGGATGAACTCGATCAGCTGCTTGGAGATCGGCTCCTTGGGCGGCTCCTCGACCTCCTCCTTTTGCTTGACCTCCTCGGCCAGCGTCCAGTCGCGGTTCTCGGTATCGGGAGCCGAGGGCTTCTCGGGCTCGCGCACTGTGCGGCCCTCGCCGATCTTGTCCACCGACTCCGTCGCATTCACCGCATTCACGGGGCGCACCGGCGCGGCGCCAGAGGCGCCTGTGGAATACAAATCCGCACCCTGGGTACGCCAGGGCGTCTGTGTCCGGTCTAGAGGTGGAATTTGCATGGCTTGGCCCTCGGCAGTAAAAAGGTGCAGGCGGAAAATCAGCTATCTCGCCCTGTTATCGGCCACGCTTGAGAAAACTGTAGGATTATTTTCAATCCTATTTTGATAGCTATTAGTCTATGTATATCAAGCACCACTGCGCAATTTGATACAAAAAAGGGCCTCGCGATTATGCGAGGCCCTTGAAATAGTCGCGCTGCGCAGCTTACAGAAAGCGCTCCAGCAGCTTGCGCGAATGCCGGTCCAGCTTGCTGCTGTCGGGAATCCGATATTGCACGCCATCCTGGCCCGTGATCTGCAGTCGAGTGCGCCCGGCCAGCTTGCGGATGTCTTCCTCGGCCTTGAGCACCATCTGCGTCAGACCGCGATCCGTCTGCAGCTCCCAGGTGCTGGGGGTGGAGAAACTCGAGACCTTGAGAATGCGCTCTATGGTCGGCACGAACTCCCGCACTGCCAGGTCCTGCTCGATCAGCTGACGATGCTCGGGATGCAGGTCGGCCATGCGGGCCACCCACAGCGCTTCCTTGCCATCGGCGGCGATCAGCGACAGCCCTTCGGCAGGCGCGGCAATCGGAAATGCACGCACGGGAACGACGGCTTCGTAGACCAGGCCGTTACCCAGGGTCAGCACCAGACGGCCATGGGCGTTGCGCTCCAGCTGCATGCCGCTCAGATTGGATTGGGGAGCTTCGATCATTGTGTTTCCTTGGTCTGCAGCTTGAGGCCGGCCGCTTGCGCATCCTCTTCGGCACGGCGTGCCTGGGCGTCGTACAGGCGGAAGTAATGGCCCTTGAGGTCCATCAGCTCGTCGTGCGGGCCGACTTCGACGATCTCGCCACGATCCATGACCACCAGACGGTCGGCCTTGCGCAAGGTGGACAGGCGGTGGGCAATGGCGATCGTGGTGCGACCCTGGACCAAGTTGTCCAGCGCCTTCTGGATCTCCTTTTCGGTCTCGGTATCCACGGCCGAGGTGGCTTCGTCGAGGATCAGGATGCGCGGATCGATCAGCAGCGCACGCGCGATGGAGATACGCTGGCGCTCGCCACCCGACAGGCCCTGGCCGCGCTCGCCGACCAGGGAGTCATAGCCGTGGGGCAGGCGCAGGATGAACTCGTGGGCATGGGCGGCACGCGCCGCGGCCACGATTTCCTCGCGCGTGGCATCGGGCTTGCCGTAGGCGATGTTCTCGGCAATCGTACCGAAGAACAGGAAGGGCTCCTGCAGCACCAGGCCGATATTGCTGCGGTAGTCGGACACGGACATGCGGCGCACGTCCACGCCGTCGAGCTGGATGGAGCCCTCGGAGACGTCGTAGAAGCGGCAGATCAGATTGACCAGGGTGCTCTTGCCCGAGCCGCTGTGGCCGACCAGTCCGATCATCTCGCCGGGCTTGATCTCCAGGTTCAGATGCTTGATGACGGCACGGCTGCCGTAGCGAAAGCCCACATCCTCCATGGTGATGGCACCCTTGGCCTTGCCGGGCAGCTTCACGGGGTTGCTGGGCTCGGGCACATTGCTGACATGGTCGAGGATGTCGAAGATGCGCTTGGCACCGGCAGCAGCCTTCTGCGTGACCGAGACAATGCGGCTCATCGAATCCAGGCGGGTATAGAAACGGCCGATATAGGCGATGAAGGCCGTCAGCACACCGACCGTGATGGAGCCGCCGGCCACCAGATAGATGCCGAAGCCCCAGACCACCAGAATGCCGACCTCGGTCAGCAGCGTCACCGTGGGGGTGAACAGCGACCAGGTCTTGTTGACCTTGTCGTTGGCCTGCAGATTGATCAGATTGGCGTCGGCAAAGCGGTCGGCTTCACGCTTTTCCTGGGCGAAAGCCTTGACCACGCGGATACCGGGAATGGTGTCGGCCAGCACATTGGTCACCTCGGACCAGACGCGGTCTATCTTCTCGAAGCCCGTGCGCAGGCGGTCGCGCACGGTGTGGATCATCCAGGCGATGAAGGGCAGCGGCACCAGCGTGACCAGCGCCAGCCAGGGGTTGATGGAGAACAGGATGGCCGATGTCATCACGATCATCAGCACATCGGTTGCAAAATCAAGTGCGTTGAGCGACAGAAACAGATTGATGCGATCGGTTTCGGCACCGATACGCGCCATCAGATCCCCCGTGCGCTTGCTGCCGTAGTAGTCCACCGACAGGTTCAGCAAGTGGTTGTAGGTGGTGGTGCGCAGATTGGAGCCTATGCGCTCGGACACCTTGGCCAGCACGAAAGTACGTGCCCAGCCCAATGCCCAGGCCAGCAGCGCCGACAGCAGCAGCATGCCCAGATAGAAGAAAACCAGATCCCGGTCGATTTTTTCACCGTTCTGGAACGGAATCAGTATCTTGTCCATCAGCGGGATGGTCAGATAAGGAGCCACCAACTGGGCCGCCGTGGTGGCCAGGGTCAGCAAGAAGCCCAGCAGCAGCTGGCCCTGATAGGGTTTGGCAAAACGCCACAGGCGCAGCAGCACCCAGGTGGAGGTCTGGGGCGCCTGCTGGCGTGCGCAGGCCGGGCATTCCTCGGTATCGGGCGGCAGCACCGAGTGGCAGACCGGGCAATGCGGGACATCCTCATCGCTGACCGCGCTATAGGCCTCCTGACGGGCGATGCGCTCGCGCTGGCGGTCGAACTGCTGCATCAGCTGCAGCATGGAGGTCTGATGCTTCAGCGTGATCAGCCACTGTGCAAGACGCGCGCTCCTGTCATGCAGTTCCAGGTTGCCCACACCGCCATGATCCTGCAGGCGCAGGCTTTGATCTACCGCCAGGGCCCATTCACGCCACTGCTGGGTCTTGGGATCGCAGGCCAGCAGACGCTCCTGGGTCAGGGCCAGCAGGCCGCTGCCGAACTGCAAATCCGCACTCAGGTCAACCGGGACGACGGCTAATACGTTTTCATGTTCAGCGAGTCTTGCTCGCAGCTCGCCCCCCAGGGGGCCGGCAAAGACTGCCGAGGCGTCCACAGTATGGTGATGTTGCATGTTGAGTTATTTTTCTCCGCCGATGGCGGCTCCAAGAGTCATGCGGGCAACCGCATCGGCATGGTGAATATGGCTGCGCCTGACGTCCGATATATCCTGGTTAACGCGCGAACCTGCATTTAGGCTGACAAGCTTCACAATGCAGATTCTGGGCGCACAATGCCAACCTATCAGGGGCAGGAGTTTAAGAAAACCTGCTCTCCTCATTCCTATCCGCTGATCAACATGGCGAAATTCAACGACATCCAACTCTTGCGCACAACTTTCCTGCGTGGCCCCAGTGTCTGGACCTACCGCCCGGTACTGGAGGTCTGGCTGGATCTGGGAGAGCTGGAAGACTATCCGTCCAACAAGATCCCCGGCCTCAACGAGCGCCTGACCAGCTGGCTGCCCGATCTGATCGAGCACACCTGCGGCGTCGGTGAACGCGGCGGCTTCATCCAGCGCCTGGAAGGCGGCACCTGGATGGGTCATGTGATGGAGCATGTCATCATCGAGCTGCTGAACCTGGCCGGCATGCCCGCCGAGTTCGGTCAGACCCGCGAAATTTCCAGGCGCGGCGTGTACCGCATGGTGTTCCGCTGCCCCGAGGAGGCCGTGGCCCGCGTGGCGCTGGAATATGGGCACAAGCTGCTGATGGCGGCCATCAATGACGAGCCGTTCGACCTCAAGCCCGCCGTGCATGCCATCAAGACGGCCATCAACGACCGCTACCTGGGCCCCTCGACCGGCTGCATCGTCGATGCCGCCAGCGAGCGCCGCATTCCCCATATCCGCCTCAACGACGGCAACCTGGTGCAGCTCGGTTATGGCGCGGCACAGCGCCGCATCTGGACCGCAGAGTCCGACCAGACCAGCGCCATCGCCGAAGGCATTGCCCAGGACAAGGACTTCACCAAGCGCCTGCTGGCCGCCTGCGGCGTGCCCGTGCCCGAAGGCCAGATCGTGGCATCGCCCGAAGAAGCCTGGGAAGTGGCGCAGGACATCGGCTTTCCCGTGACCGTCAAGCCCTCGGACGGCAACCATGCCCGTGGCGTGACCCTGGAGCTGTCCAAGGAAGCAGACATCAAGGCCGCGTTTGCACTGGCCCAGCCCGAAGGCTCGGACGTGATCGTCGAAAAATTCATCGACGGCGTGGAGCACCGCCTGCTGGTCGTGGGCGGCAAGGTGGTGGCCGCGACCAAGGGCGAGACGGTTTCCGTCTACGGCAATGGCAATGCCACGCTGCGCGAGCTGGTGGAAGTGCTGAACCAGGACCCGCGCCGCGGCCCCGAGCAGGAATACCCGCTGGACTGGATCAATCTGGAAGCCGGTGCCGTCAAGCTGGAGCTCAATCGTCAGCATGTGACGCCCGACAGCGTGATTCCCCAGGGTCAGGGCGTGCTGCTGCAGCGCAACGGCAATATGGCCATTGACTGCCTCGACGATGTGCACCCCGACGTGGCTTACTACGCCGTGCTGGCCGCCAAGATCGTCGGCCTGGACATTGCCGGCATGGACATGATCCTCAAGGATGTCTCCAAGCCCATGCAGGGCCAGGGAGCTATTCTGGAAGTCAACGCCGGCCCTGGCCTGTTGATGCACCTCAAGCCCACCAGCGGCGCACCGCGCCCCGTGGGCATGGCGATTGCCGACCATCTCTTCCCCCGCGAAGACGGTGCCGGCGCGGGTCGCATCCCCGTGGTCGGCATTGTGGGCACACGCAACAACGCCTTCATTTCGCGCCTGGTCGGCTGGCTGCTGCAGCTGTCGGGCAAGCTGACCGGCGTGGCCAGCAGCGAAGGCATGTTCCTCGCCAATCGCCATACGCAAAAGACCAATACCGCCAACTGGGCCGGAGCCCATCGTCTGCTGACCAACCGTCTGGCCGAAGCCGCCGTCATCCAGACCACGGCCCGCTCCATCCTGGAAGAAGGCCTGGCCTACGACCGCTGCCTGGTCGGCGTGGTCACCGACATGGACGGCTACGAGCAGCTTGCCGATCACGATGTGCTGGAGCCCGGCCAGATGCGCCGCGTGATGCGCACCCAGATCGACGTGGTGCTGGACGAAGGCGCGGGCGTGCTCAACGCCGACCTGCCCGAAGTGGCCGATCTGGCCGAGCTCTGCGACGGCGAAGTCATTCTGTACGCCACCGGCGCCGACAATGAATTTGTCGCCGCCCACCGCGCCAACACCGAAGCCCGTCATGAAGGCGGCCGCGCCGTCTTCCTCAAGGGCAGCAACGTGGTGCTGGCCACAGGCACGCAGGAACGTGTGCTGGGCACGCTGGAAGCGCTGTCCCTGGCCGGCGGCAAGCGCCCCGACACCAGCGCGCTGCTGGCTGCGATTGCCTCCGCCTGGGCGCTGGACATCACACCCGAGCTGATCGGCGCCGGCATCAAGACCTTTGAATACCAGGCTTGATTGCCCCATAAAACGCTTCAACAGATATAGCTGCTGACGCTTTCCTCACAAGCGTCAGACCAAGAAAAAGCTTGAAATTCAGCTGAAAGAAACACTATGCAGATCACTCGCAACCGAGCCTTGCGCGGCCCCAACCTCTGGACCCGCAGCACCGCCATCGAAGCCATCGTGCACTGCGAAGACAGCGAGCTGCTGTACACCGCCATGCCCGGCTTTGAAGAAAAGCTGCGCGCGCGTTTCCCCACCATCGGTACGCTGCAGCCGCATGGCGCAGACCAGCGCCTGTCGCTGGCCCATGTGCTGGAAGTTGCCGCCCTGTCGCTGCAGGCCCAGGCTGGCTGCCCCGTCACCTTCAGCCGCACCCACGAGACCGTGGAGCACGGCACCTTCCAGGTAGTGGTCGAGTACACCGAAGAATCCGTGGGCAAGCTGGCCATGGAGCGTGCCGAAGCCCTGATTCAGGCGGCATTGAACGACACGCCCTTCGACGCCGACGCCACGATTGCCGAGCTGCGCGAGCTGGACGAGGACGACCGTATCGGCCCCTCGACCGGCGCCATCGTCGATGCCGCCGTGGCACGCGGCATTCCCTTCCGTCGCCTGACCACCGGCTCGCTGGTGCAGTTGGGCTGGGGTTCGCGTGCGCGCCGCTTCCAGGCCGCCGAGATCGACTCCACCAGCGCCGTGGCCGAATCCATTGCGCAGGACAAGGATCTGACCAAGCGCCTGCTGCATGCAGCCGGCGTGCCTGTGCCCATGGGCCGTCCCGTCACCGACGTGGAAGACGCCTGGGCCGTGGCCCAGGAAGTGGGTCTTCCCGTGGTGGTCAAACCCCAGGACGGCAACCAGGGCAAGGGCGTGGTGGTGAACATCACCACCCGCGAAGGCCTGGAGGCCGCTTACAAGACCGCCAGCGAATTTGGCGACGAGATCCTCGTCGAGCGCTTTTTGCCCGGCCATGACTTCCGCATGCTGGTCGTCGGCGGCCAGCTGGTCGCTGCCGCCCGCCGCGAGCCTCCCCAGGTGCTGGGGGACGGCCAGCACACCATCCGCGAGCTGGTGAACATCGTCAACCAGGACCCGCGCCGCGGCTCCGGCCACGGCACGGCACTGACCAAGGTGCGGCTGGACGATATCGCCATCGCCCGCATCGCCAGCGAAGGCCTGACGCCTGACAGCGTGCCCGCCCAGGGCCAGCGCGTGGTGCTGCGCAACAACGCCAATCTGTCCACCGGCGGCAGCGCCACCGATGTGACCGATGATGTGCATCCCGAAATCGCCGCGCGCGCCATCGAGGCCGCACAGACCATAGGCCTGCATATCTGCGGCGTGGACGTGGTCTGCGAAACCATGCTCAAGCCTCTGGAAGAGCAAAGTGGCGGCATCGTGGAAGTCAACGCCGCCCCCGGCCTGCGCATGCACCTGGCGCCCTCCTTCGGCCGTCCCCGCAATGTGGGCGTGCCCATGGTGGACGAGCTGTTCGCGCCCGGCGACGACGGCCGCATCCCCCTGGTCGCCGTCACCGGCACCAACGGCAAGACCACGACCACGCGCGTGATCGCTCACCTGTTCACCTCGCATGGCTGGCGCACTGCCATGACCAACACCGATGGCGTGTACGTCAACGGCCGCCAGATCGACAGCGGCGACTGCTCCGGCCCCAAGAGTGCGCGCAACGCCCTGGCCCACCCCGAGACCGATGCGGCCGTGCTGGAATGCGCACGCGGCGGCATCTTGCGTGAAGGCCTGGGCTTTGACCGCTGCCAGGTCGCCGTGGTCACCAATGTGGGCGAAGGCGACCACCTGGGCCTGAACTTCATCACCACCAAGGAAGATGTCAGCGTTCTCAAGCGCGTCATCGTGCAGAACGTGGCTTCCACCGGCTATGCCGTGCTCAATGCCGCCGATCCACTGGTCGCGGCCATGGCCCATGTCTGCCCCGGCAAGGTCATCTTCTTTGCCGCCGACCGCCACCACCCCGTCATGGCCACGCACCGTGCCCAGGGCAGCCGCGTGGTCTATGTCGATGGCGACGCCATCGTGGCCGCAGAAGGTTCCTGGCGCGAGAGCATCGCGCTGCGCGACATTCCACTGACCCGTAACGGCACCATCACCTTCCAGGTGGAAAACGTCATGGCCTCCATCGGCGCCGCATGGGCCGCAGGCCTGCCCTGGCAGACCATCCGTCGCGGTCTGGCCGGCTTCCTCAACGACAGCGACAACGCCCCTGCCCGCTTCAATGTGATGGATTACAAGGGCGCCACCATCATTGCCGACTACGGCCACAACCCCGACGCCATCCGCGCGCTGTCGCAGGCCGTGGAAGCCATGCCCGCCAAACGCCGCAGCGTGGTGATCTCGGGCGCCGGCGATCGCCGCGACCAGGACATCACCGAACAGACCCAGATCCTGGGCAAGGTGTTCGATGATGTGGTGCTCTATCAGGACGCCTGCCAGCGTGGCCGCGTGGATGGAGAAGTCCTGGCCCTGCTGAAAAAGGGCCTGGAAGGCGCTCCGCGCACCAGCTACAGCACAGAGATCCATGGCGAGTTTCTCGCCATCGACCATGCCCTGGCCCGCCTGCAACCCGGCGACCTGTGTCTGGTGCTGGTGGATCAGGTGGAGGAAGCGCTGGAGCATCTGCGCAAGCATGTGAATGGACAGTGACCCCCTGAGGCGCTGACGCGCCTTCCCCCTGAGGGGGACGACGGCCTCGCCGCGAGGCGGCGCGGCCGGCCAGGCTCTTGCTTGCCATCTCTCGCTTGAGCGAGTGCCTATACTCCAGCCCAGGAGCCGTGCATGAACCCTCGGCACCTCCATACCGACCCGGCCTTGCGCCGGGTTTTGTATTTGAAGTCACAGCACTTTGCACCTGCGGCAGGGCTTGCGCGGCGGTTTTCACGCATGCTCTGCGCCAGCAGACGACGTATGATCCGGACGCCTATTCGCAACGCCCAGCCCACCCATGACCTTGCAACAGCTTCGCCGCATAGCCACCTGCCTGCTGGGCCGGTGCGTGCTGGCATGGCTGGCACTGTCCATGGGGGTGGCGGCAGCCGCTCCGCTGATCCAGTCTCAGGGGTTTGAGCTGATCTGCACCAGCACCGGCGCGGTCAAGCTGATCGTCAAGGGCGAAGACGGCGGCAGTGCCCTGGGTGCGGGTCACCTCGATTGCCCCATGTGCCTGCCCCATGCAGCACCGCCTCCGCCCGCGCTGCAGCTGCCGCCGCCTACCGAGTCGCCGCTGTGGCATGCGCTGCAGCCCGTGCAGCGGGCGCGCATCGCCGCCATCACCGCCGCTCCTCTGCCTGCGCGCGGACCGCCTCCCGCTTACCTCTGAACCATTTCGGGCTCTAGCGCAGTTCCGATCTGCGCCGGCCGCTATCAGATTCATAGGGACGACCACGTCCCAAGGTAAGCATTCATGAAACAGATTTTTCTGCCGCTGGTGGTCAGTGGTATCGCATGGCCGTGCCTGGCCCAGACCTCGACCGATTCCGCCGACCTGCCTGAGCGCTCCAAGACCCTGGGCGTGGTCACCGTCAACGGCGGCCAGCCCAGCTCGCTGCCCACGCAGATTCCGACCACCATCGAAGGCATCACGCGCGAGGAGATAGAGACGCGCATCAATGCCACCGACAGCGAGGACGCGCTCAAATATCTGCCCAGCCTGCTGGTGCGCAAGCGCTATATCGGCGACTACAACCACGCCATCCTCTCCACGCGGGCCTCGGGCACGGGCAATAGCGCTCGCTCGGCCGTCTATGCCGACGGCATTCTGCTGTCCAACTATCTGGGCAATGGCATTGCCAACGGCAGCAACTATGCGCCGCGCTGGGGCCTGGTGACGCCCGAGGAGATCGAACGCGTCGATGTCATGTACGGCCCGTTCTCCGCCGCCTACCCCGGCAATTCCGCCGGCGCCGTGGTGGACTATGTGACGCGCATGCCCGACAAGCTCGAAGCCCATGTGGCCGCCGGCTATGCCCACCAGAGTGCCGACGTGCTGGGCAGCAGCGGCCATTACCGCAGCTGGAATACCAGCGCCTCCATCGGCAGCAGAAGCGGCGACTGGTCGTACTGGATCAATCTGAGCCGCAGCGACAGCCAGGGCCAGCCCATGACCTTCCCCACCGTGCTGCAGTCCGCCGGCGTGGCGGGCGGTGCCGGCACGCCCGTGACCGGTGCCATTGCCGGGCTCAACACCACCAACCAGCCCTGGTACATCCTGGGCGCGGGCACGCAGTACCGCACCCGGCAGGATCACGCCAAGATCAAGCTGGCCTATGACATCACGCCCACGCTGCGCGCCAGCTACACCCTGGGCTGGTGGCAGAACAGCGCCAGAGGCAGCTCCGAGACCTATCTGCGCGGGCCCGACGGCCAGCCGGTCTATAGCGGCAACATCAATATCGACGGCAAGACCTACAAGCTGGCCGACACCGCCTTCGGCCTGAGCCAGGACCAGCAGACACACACCATGCATGGCGTCTCGCTCAAAAGCCATACCCAGGGCGAGTTCGACTGGGAGCTCAGCGCCAGCCTCTATGACTACGGCAAGGATCAGCAGCGTGTTCCCACCGTGGCCCAGCCGGCTGCCAGTCTGGGCGGCAAGGGCACGCTGCAGGATCAGGACAGCACGGGCTGGAACACGCTGGCCGCCAAGGGCACATGGCGGCCGCAGGGAATGAAAGGCGCACATATCGTGGACTTCGGCCTGGGCCGCGATGCCTACAAGCTCAACATCAGCAAATACAACGTGCTGGGCGACTGGCAGTCCGGCCCGGCCAACGAGCAGGCTGTCGTCAGCCAGGTCGGCGGCAGGGCCGAGACCCGCTATGCCTGGGCACAGGACAGCTGGCAGTTGGCCAGGGACTGGAAGGCCGTGCTGGGTCTGCGCTGGGAGGACTGGACGGCCAGCCAGGGCCGCACCGCCACGACCAGCAGCCAGCTGAGTTACGCCCAGCGCAGCGAATCGCATTTCTCGCCCAAGGCCGCGCTGGCCTACCAGCTGGCCCGCAACACCACGCTCAAGGCCTCGCTAGGCCGTGCCGTGCGCTTTCCCACCGTGGGCGAGCTGTATGGCGCGACTTCGGGCGGCACGCTGTCCTTCATCAACGACCCGAATCTGAAACCCGAAAAGTCCTGGACGGGCGAGCTGACGGCCGAGCAAGACCTGGGTAACGGCCTGCTGCGCGCGACCTGGTTCCACGAGCGCACGCGCGATGCGCTCTACAGCCAGCTGATTCCCGGCACCACCATCTCTGCGGTGCAGAACGTGGATCAGGTTCGTACCTCGGGGCTGGAGCTGGCTTACTCGGCGCAGTCGGTGTGGATTCGCGGGCTGGACCTGGGCGGCAGCCTGACCTGGGCCAATTCGCGCATCACGGCCAATGCCGCCAATCCGGCCAGCGTCGGCAAATGGCAGCCGCGCGTGCCACGCTGGCGCGCCACGGCCTGGGCCACCTACAAGCCCGATGAACGCTGGGCCCTGACGGTGGCCGCGCGCTACAGCGGACGCCAGTACTCGAATCTCGACAACAGCGATGTCCATGCCGACACCTATATGGGTGCCAGCCAGTATTTCAGCGTCGATCTGCGGGCCCGCTATCAGATCGACAGGCAGCTATCGGCAGCCTTCGGCATAGACAACGCCAACAATGCCAGGTACTGGAACTTCCATCCCTATCCGCAGAGAAGCTTTAGCGCCTCCCTGCGCTGGGATCTTTAAGCGGCCACAAGCCCGTGGGTCTTGCGCATTCTGAAAGTGCCCAGGCAGGCCAGCAGCGCCAGGGCCAGGCCCAGGGCGCAGGCACCCTGCCAGCCATTGATGCGCCAGGCGAGAGTCCCCAGCGCCGAGCCCGCCGCCGCGCCCGTGAAATAGCCCGTCATATAGACGGCATTCATGCGGCCGCGCGCCGCGGGCAGGAGCTGGGCCACCGTGGCCTGGTTGGTGATGTTCAGGCATTGCAGGCCCAGATCGATCACCACCATGCCCAGCACGAACCAGCCCAGATGCGCTCCGCCCACCCATAGCAACGGCCAGGACAGCAGCAGGGCCAGCGCCCCGATGGCGCAGCTCACGCGGCCCAGGCCCTTGTCCACCAGACGCCCGGCCTGCGTGGCCACCAAGGCACCGGCCGCGCCAGCCAGACCGATCAAGCCTATCTGCCCGTCATCCAGGCCCAGGGGACCGCTGGAGAGCTGCAGCGCCATGGTCGAGAACAGCACGCTGACCGAGGCGAACGCCAGCGCGCTGACCAGGGTACGCTGGCGCAGACCCGGCTGACTGCGCAGCAGATGCCACATGCTTCTCAGCACCTGTGGATAACTGACAGGACTGGGGTTGCGCGATGCCGGCAGCGCCTTCCACAGCCACAGCGCGACCACGGCCATCACCAGCGCAGCGCCCTGGTAGACGGCTTGCCAGCCCCAGGCCTCCGAGACCATGCCGGCCACGCTGCGCGCCAGCAGAATGCCCAGCAGCAGACCGCTCATGACCCAGCCCACGGCCCGCCCGCTTTGCCCCGGCTGGGCCAGGGCCGCCGCCATGGGCACCAGCACCTGGGCTGCAACCGAGAACAGACCGGCCATCAGCGTGCCCAGCAGAAACTGATCGAACTGGTCCGCCAGGCCGCATAGCGCCTGCCCCAGGGCAGCCAGCAACATCAGGCTCACGGCCAGGCCGCGGCGCTGCAGCTTGTCGCCCAGCGGGGCCAGCAGCAAAAGACCTGCCGCATAGGCCACCTGGGCCAGCGTCACGCTGGTCGCAGCCGCCGACTCACTGACCGAGAAATGACCGGCAATCGAGTGCAGCAGTGGCTGGTTGAAATAGTTGCCGCCCGCACACAGGCCACAGGCCAGTGCCATCAACAACAGGGAGGAAGCGCTCAGACCGGGCGCGGAAACGTTAACCGACATAGATAACAGCCACATCCGGTGGATGCGGCGCTTGCATGGAGCCACCGCCCGAGGGCCGTCGCAGATCAAAGAGGGAGTTAGCAAGACCGGCATGCGCTGTGTCATGCCTGTGGCAGCGTCTCAGCTGCCGGTGCCCGCCAGCAGGCCGGGACAAACCGTGATGCAATACAGAAAGCTCTGCAGCAGCCGGTATTGTCCTAAGGCCGGCTGCCAATCCCTTGCCCGGGACACAATGCCCTGTTAAAAACAAGGGTTAACCCTTAATTCACTGTATGCGCACCACCATGAAATTGCTCTCCGCCGCTCTGGCCGTTGCGACCGCCGCCGTAGGAACCATGGCCTTTGTCGGCATGAGCCATGCCGAGCAGATAGGCGCCGTGGACACCGTCTTCAAGTGGATTGGCCCGGATCACAAGATCGTGGTCGATGCCTATGACGACCCCAAGGTGCCGGGCGTGACCTGCTATGTCTCGCGTGCCAAGACCGGCGGCATCAAGGGCGGCCTGGGCCTGGCCGAGGATCGCTCGGAAGCGTCTATCTCCTGCCAGGCCACGGGCAATATCCAGTTCCCCGCGCCGCTCAGGCAGCAGGAAGAAGTGTTTACCGAGCGCACCTCGCTGCTGTTCAAGCGCCTTCGTGTGGTGCGCATGGTCGATGCCAAGCGCAATGCCCTGATCTATATGACCTACTCGGACCGGGTGATCGAGGGCTCTCCGCAGAACAGCGTCACCGCCGTGGCCGTGCCCCAGGGCACGGCTATCCCGTTGAAATAGAAATCAGAGCAGGCTGCGCTTGTGCAGCCTGCGTTTGAGGTAGTTTTGACTGAGACCCAGCCCGGCGACTTACTGACTGAAAGTCAGGCCACCCGCGTCCAGCGCCGGCGGGCGCAGCAAATCCTCGTTCACGCCCATGGCCTGGCTGGCGCGCTCCACGGCCTGCCAGAGTCCGGCAGGCATCTGCAAAATGGCCTCGGGGGACTGCGCATCGTCGATCCAGTGGCTGATCTGCAAGTGCTGTTCGTGAGTGAGCAGGTCCAGGTGCAGCATTTCATCGATGGTTTTCATGGTGTTCCTCCCTGCTTGAGAAAGCCGGTGCCGCGCAGCGCGCGCCCGACTTGTCTACCCAATATAGGGGCAAAAACCGGTGTCGCAAGCAAATCATTGTTAAGAAAACCATAGCTGTCGACGTCTGTCATTCATGCGCTACAGCGTGTTTGACATTGGATGGACACGATGGCTCGCTCAGCGCCGGTTCGCTGGCCTTGCAGGCATCGACAAAGGCCTGCAGCGCGGGCGAGCGGCGCTTTCCGGCGCGCTGCACCAGAGAGAAGTTGCGCCACATGCGCGGCAAGGTGGTGGGCAGAATCTCCAGCGCACGAGCCTGCAGCTGTGACTGCACCAGCACGCGCGACAGACAGCTGATGCCCAGCCCCTGCTCGACACAGCGTGCAATGGCCTCGGAGCTGCCCAGCGTGGCAGCCGCAGGCAACTGATGCAGATGTGGCAGCAGCGCATGCTCGACCATCTCGCGCGTGCCCGAACCCGCCTCGCGCAGCAGCCATGCCGCCTTGCGCAGCGCCGCCACGCCCAGCGGCTTGCTGCGCGCCTGCTCGGCCAGCGGGTCCTGCGGCGATGCCACGATGACCAGTTCGTCGCGCAGCCAGGGCTCGACCTCCAGCCCCTGCCAATGGCTGCTGCCCTCGATCAGGCCCATGTCGACCTCCATGGCCAGCACGGCTTCGCCCACTTCCTGGGTATTGGCGATCTGCAGGTCCACGCGCACCAGCGGATGCGAGCGTGCCAGACGCGCCAGCACTTCGGGCAGCGCATAGGTGCCGATGGTGGTGCTGGCCGCCACGCGCAGGCGCACCGGCATATTGGCCGCACGCGCGGAAAACGTCTGCTCTATGCCTCTGGCTTGCTCCAGCACGCCCAGGGCCTGGGGCAGCAGCGCGCGGCCCGCATCGTTGAGCACCAGACGCTTGCCCACGCGCTCGAACAGCTGCACGCCCAGGCCTTGCTCCAGCTGCTGCAGCGCGGCACTGGTGGCCGACTGCGAAAGCGCCACGGCCTCTGCGGCCGCCACCGTGGTACCGCTTTGGGCCACGGCGCAGAAGATCTCGAACTGACGCAAGGTGAGGTGCAGCATGACGATGATTCGTATATTCGTATCGATGACAGCAGGCTCGCCGGTAGCCCATGCCTGCCGGCAGAAAACGGACAGCCCGGCCATTCCATCAGCGACTCATGTCGTCAATGATTGAGTCGAATTGCAGGCGCCAGAAAGCCCAATCTACCTGTTTTATAGGTTGATCTTACAAAAACTATTAGTTATACAAATATAACCAAGAAATCTAAAGTGATCTCCATGCCGGCAATCAGACCTGTTGTCTTGCCTGCTGCGAAAGGTCACGATGAACACTACAACACTGAAAAACTCCGCACCCTCGCAAGGCTGGATGCACAAAACCGGCGGGATGATTCCCGGCCTGCTGCTGGCAGGTGCCATCGCTGCCGTCGCCACCTGGGCCGCGCTGTTTCCGGCCATCAGGAACAACGGCCTGAGCGCGTTGACGCTGGCCATCATCATCGGTCTGCTGATCGGCAACACCATCTATCCGGCCATCGCCAGCCAGTGTGCCAGCGGCATCGCCTTCACCAAGGCCCGCCTGCTGCGCACCGGCATCGTGCTCTACGGTCTGCGCCTGACCTTCCAGGACATCGGCCAGGTCGGCATGGCCGGCGTGGTGATCGATGCGCTGGTGCTGTCCAGCACCTTTTTGCTGGCGCAGTGGATAGGCCAGAAGCTGCTGGGCATGGACAAGCGCACCACCATGCTGGTGGGGGCAGGCGCCTCCATCTGCGGCGCTGCCGCCGTGCTGGCCACCGAACCCGTGGTCAAGGGCCGTGCCGAGGACGTGGCCGTGGCCGTGGCCACCGTGGTGGTGTTCGGCACCATAGGCACTTTTCTCTACCCGGCGCTGTTCCACTGGAATGCCGAGTACGGCTGGATAGACACCAGCATGCAGCAGTACGGCGTTTTCGTCGGCTCCACCGTGCATGAGGTGGCCCAGGTCGTGGCCGCCGGCGAAGCCATAGGCAGCCAAGCCGCCGATACGGCCGTGATCGCCAAGATGGTGCGCGTGATGATGCTGGCGCCCTTCCTGCTGGTGCTGTCCATGTGGCTGACACGCAGCGAACGGGCCCTGGGCGTGAACGACGGCCAGCCCGGCAACCGGATCACCATTCCCTGGTTTGCCGTGGGCTTCGTGGCCATGGCCGGCGTCAACTCCCTGGGCGTGCTTCCCAAGGAAGCGGTCAGCGTCGGCATTCAACTCGACAACGCGCTGCTGGCCCTGGCCATGGCCGCTCTGGGCCTGACCACCCATATCCGCGCGGTGCGTGCTGCCGGCACCCGGCCGCTGATTCTGGCCCTGGCGCTGTTTGCCTGGCTGCTGATCGCCGGCCTGGCATTGAACCTCTGGATTCCCACACTGTTTTGATAGCGGCTTGCGCCTGACTGGATTAGAACTAGAACATCTACAGGTCTGAAACCCTTGAGAGAGAGAGCGCTTGTCGCTCTCTTTTTTTTCTGTATAAATACAAGGGAATACCCTTGCTATAAATGCAGACTCAATTAGTTTGAATTGCAAATTAATTGAGCAAGCATCAAAATTCGGCTATGTCTTTTGCCGATGCTCCCTCCCGCGACCGCCTGGGCTTTCTCATGGTCACCCTGACCCGCCAATGGCGGCGTTTTGTCGAAGAACAGCTGGCGGCCAGCGGCCTGACCGACGCCACCTGGACGCCGCTTCTGCATCTGCGCGCCTGGGGCGACGGCGTGACGCAAAAGGAGCTGGCCGAGCGCGTGGGCCTGGACGGCTCCAGCCTG
Source organism: Comamonas sp. NyZ500 (assembly GCF_016772095.1). NCBI lineage: Bacteria > Pseudomonadati > Pseudomonadota > Betaproteobacteria > Burkholderiales > Comamonadaceae > Comamonas > Comamonas sp. NyZ500. The sequence goes on from NZ_JAEIJE010000004.1 coordinate 255,974, forward strand.
GTGCGCCTGCTGGACATTCTCGAAGGCAAGGGCTGGGTGGAGCGCCGCGCCGATGCGGCCGACCGCCGCAGCAAGCGCATCTTTCTCACTGCCGAAGGCCATGGCGCCGTGGACCATGTCCGAGCCACCATGCTCGAGGCCGAGCTCAGCCTGCTGCAGGACCTTGAGGACTGCGAGGTCGAAGCCATGCTGGACGGCGTCAACAAGATTCGCGCCCGCATCGAGCAGATGCACGAGCAGCGCTCAGCCCAAGCCCAGCCCGACACCGAGGAGCGCGCATGAGCGTGGCTGCCTACGACCGCCTGCTGGAGAGCGCCACGCGATGGGGCTTTGACAGCGCCCGCCTGCGCCAGCATCTGCGCACGGCTTTTGCAGCCTGTATTGCCGTGTTCGCCGCCTGGGCCCTGGGGCTGGAACATCCGCAATGGGCGGGCATGACGGTCTGGGCCGCCTCCCAGCCGCTGCGCGGCCAGTTGCTCGAGAAAAGCTTCTTCCGTACTACGGGCACGCTGGTCGGCACGGCCGCCGGCGTGGTGCTGGTGCTGGTGGCCAATGGAGATCTGCTCTGGCTGGTCACGGGGCTGGCGGTGTGGATAGGCATCTGCGCGGGCCTGGGCAATCTGCAGCGCAGCTTTGCCTCCTACGGCACCATGCTGGCCGGCTATTCGGCCTCCATGGTTGCCCTGCTGGACAACGGCAACCCCGCCCATGTTTACGCGCTGGGCTGGGATCGTTTGTTCACCGCACTGACCGGCGTGGCTGCCGCCCTTGTCGTGGGCTGGCTGTTCACGCCCGTGGGAGCTGAAATCCCCGGCGACGGCAGGGTACGCCGGCTCTGCGCCCGCCTGCTGCGCGATATCGCCGATGCGGCACAGGCCACGGCCAGCGGGCATAGCGCCCTCAGCCCCAGGGACCTGGCCGAGCGACTGGCCGTGATGGCTGCCATCGAAGAAGGGCTGGACCCACATGCCGCGGGCTCGCAGCGTTCACGCCGCGCCGTGCGGGCGCTGCGTCGCCTGATCAACACCCAGATCTCGGCCCTGCTCTGGCTGCGCGACAGCACGGGCAAGACCATCACTCCCGAGTTCTCGCCCGACCACGCCCAGGCCATGACGGCTGCACTGGAGCAGGCTGCCATGCTGCTCGAAACCCAGCCCGCACCGCTGGCCGCCATCGACGCCATTGCCACGGCCCGCAGCGCCGCCGCAGGCTGGGGCCATGCCGAGGAAATCCTGGGCAATATCGGCTTGGCCCTGCAGGCCCACTTTGTGGCTGCCAGCGACCTGACTCTGCCGGCCCACCATCGCGCACGCCAGTTGCCCGTAGTCCTGCACAGCGACTGGGTGGGCGCGCGCCGGGCCATGCTGCGGGCCTTCAGCTCCATTTTTCTGGTCGGCCTGATCTGGGTCGTCACGGGCTGGCATGGCGGCGCCTATATGTTGCTGGGCCTGTCGGTGATGATCACCGTGTTCTCCTCGTTCGAGAACCCGGCCTTCACCATGCGCTTCGTGATTCTGGGCCAGGCCATGGGCGCGGGCGTGGCGCTGGCCTGCCAGTGGTTTGCCTGGCCGTTCGCCAACAGCCAGCTGCAGATGGTGCTGATGATGCTGCCCTTCATCTTCCTTGGCGCCCTGCTGCTCAGCCACCGCCGCACCACGCTGTACGGCTTTGACTGCAATATGGTGATCCTGCTGGCGCTGTCGCCGCATTTCCCCTACCAGCTCGATGTGGGCCACTCGCTGTCCATGGCTTTTGCCATCGTCACCGGCCCGCTGGCCGGCTGGGCCGCCTATCGCTTCATCCTGCCCGTCACCGCGCAAGGCAGGCTCAACGGCCTGCGCGCCATGATGGTTCATGAGCTGCAGGACATGGCCTGTGCCCCGGTACACGCCCGCGACGTGCGCGTGTGGCGCGCCCGCCTCTATCACCGCCTGCTGCGCCTGGTGCGCGCCTCCGAAAAAGTCAGCGCCCCCGCCGTGCAGGACGCGGCCGACTGCGGTCTGGCCGCGCTGCGGGTGGGCAAGGCCGTGCTGATCCTGCACCAGCTGCAGGCGGATGTACTCCTGTCCGAAAGCAGCTTGCGCGGTGTGCGCTGCACGCTGCAGAGACTGCAACAACTGCCCAGCGCTCCCGCCAGGGCCGTGCCGCTGCTGCAAGGCCTGGCCCGGCGCATACAGCAGCGCCAGCCCGAGCAGGCGCTGCAACTGCGGCTGGCCGCCCAGGACATCCGCGAGCATCCGGCCTTCTTTGCCTCCAGCGCCGCGTTGCGCTGAGCGCTTCAGAGGCTGCCCGAGAGATGGGCGGCAATCGCTGCCTTGCTGACGCCATAGAGCTCAGCCAGCGCTGCGGGCGTGGCCACGGCGCGCGGCTCGCCCACGCCCAGCAGCCGACCATGGCCCAGCAGAGCGATCCGGCTGGCCACGCGCAAGCCGTGCTCTGGCTGGTGGGTGGACAACAACATGGCCATGCCCTGTGCGCTCAGCGCCTCGATCTGCTCCAGCACGCGGATCTGGTTGCCGAAGTCCAGGCTGGCCGTGGGCTCGTCCATGACCAGCAGCGCCGGCTCCTGCGCCAGCGCGCGTGCAATCAGCACCAGTTGCCGCTCGCCGCCACTGAGCTCGGTGTAGCGGCGCGCGGCCAGATGGGAGATCTGCAGCCGCTCCATGCAGGCCAGTGCCATGGCCCGGTCCGCTCCGGACGGCCTGACCAGCAGGGGCAGGCGCGCGGCGCGGCCCATGAGCACCATGTCCAGCGCCTCGAAGGCAAACACCCCGGCCTGGGCCTGGGGCACATAGCCGACGCGGCGCGCGAACTCCGCGCGCGGCCAGTGCTGTACCGGCTGGCCCTCCACCAGCACCCGGCCCGCCAGCGGCGGCAGCAGGCCCAGCACAGTGCGAAACAGCGTGGTCTTGCCGCAGCCGTTGGGGCCGAGCAGACACAGCACCTCGCCCGTAGCAATCGACAGATCCACGGATTCGCTGACCACGCTGCGGCCATGGCCGGTGCTCAGGCCCTGCAAGTCCAGCACCGTCATCAGGTATCTCCTTCGCGGCGGCCCGTGCAGGCCAGCAGATAGAGAAAAAACGGTGCCCCGACCAGGGCCGTCAGAATGCCCAGCGGCAGCTCGATGCGCGCCATGCTGCGGGCCAGCGTATCGGCCGCCACGACAAAGCCCGCGCCCAGCAGGGCCGAGGCCGGCAGCAGGCGCACGAAATCGGGGCCGACCAGCAGGCGCGCCACATGCGGTACCACCAGCCCGACCCAACCGATGATGCCGGCCAGCGACACGGCCGCCGCCGTGCCCAGCGTGGCGCAAACCACCAGCACCAGGCGCAGCCGCCCGACCGGCACGCCCAGAGCCCGTGCCTCCTCATCGGGCAGGGCCAGCAGATTGATACGCCAGCGCAGCAGCAGCAAAGGCAGCAGGGCCGCCAGCATCACGGGCGCCGTGGCGGCCACTTCCTGCAGCGTCACGGCCGACAGGCCGCCCATGAGCCAGAAGGTGATGGACGGCAGTTGGGTGTTCGGGTCGGCCAGGGTCTTGATCAGGGCAATGCCGGCCCCCAGCAGGGCGCCCAGTGCAATACCGGCCAGTACCAACACCAGCACCGGATCGTGCCTGCGCACGCAGGCGCTGATAGCCACCACGACGGCCACTGCGATCAGACCGCCACCAAAGGCCAGCCATTGCACGGCAAACATCGACAGGCCCAGATAGATGGCGATGACGGCACCCAGGCCGGCACCGGCCGAAACGCCCAGGATGTCAGGCGAGACCAGCGGGTTGCGAAACATGCCCTGGTAGGCCGCACCGGCTGCAGCCAGCATCGCGCCGACCGCCACGCCGGCTGCGATGCGCGGCAGCCTGATGTTCCAGAGCACGGTTTCGGCCGCTGGCGGCAGCGGCGAAGCCGCTCCCGTGGCCCGTGTCCATAGCGCTTCGGCCAGCTGTGCCGGTGCCAGCGCAAACTGGCCCGAACCCAGCGCCCAGAGCAACACCAGAGCCAGCAGGACCAGGGCCAGCCACCAGCCCATGCCCACACGCAGATGACTGCGCTGGCGACTATGCCCGGAGGCATTGCTGGATGCCGCGCTTTCCGGGCTTCCCGCTTCTTTCGGGCTTTGAGTGCCTTCGCTGATATCGAATGACTTCATGCCAGCCCCATGCATTCAGCGCGCCGCCTGCAGCAGCGCTTGCAACTGCGCAGGCGACAGCTGGATGCCATAGAACAGCGCATAGAACTCGCGTACCGCCTGCTCCAGGGGCGTGGCGCCATGCCGCGCGGGCCGGCCAGGATGCAGCTTCTCAAGCAGCCAGCGTACGCCGATCAGCCGGTTCACGCTGGGCGGGCCGTCCAGCCAGCCGAAAGGCAGCACGGGCGCACAGTGCACTCTGCCGCTGCGCACGGCGCTGATGCCGCGCCACAAGGGGTCCTGGCGCACGCGCTCTGCAAAACCCGCCTCCTGGGTCAGTATGACTTCGGGGTCCCAGGCCAGGATCTGCTCCATGGAAACGCGCGTGAGTCCGCCCCTGCCGGCCTGGGCCGCCACATTGCGGCCGCCCGCATACTCGATCACCTCGACATTGATGGAGCCGGCCAGCCCGGTTTCCAGGCCGTTGGCGCCGCGCCCCAGATAGACGCGCGGCCGGGCCTGCTCCCCCAGCCCCGCGGTCACGGCGCGCACCAGCCTGGCCACTTCGTCGGCATGTCGGGCCAGGGTCTCGCCACGCTCGGCTGCACCCAGCAAGCTACCGACCTCGCGCAGCTGGCGCGCATGGTCGCTCAGGCTGCCCTGCACCAGCACGCATGCCAGGCCCGTCTGGCGCGCCAGACGTTCGGTGGCAGAGACATGGGTAGCGTCGGAGGTCCCGGAGTCCAGCACCAGATCGGGTTGCAGCGCCAGCAGCTTTTCAAGCGGCAGCGTGCTGCCGCGCCCCGACAGGCGCCCCAGATAGGGCAAGGTCTTCAGTGGCGCTCCCAGATGGGCGCGCGCCGCATCGCCAAGCTGCATGGGCCAGCCCAGCAGTTGCTGCGGCGCCAGCGCAGCCAGCAAAACGCCTGCCGGCGGCCCCGAAGCGAACACGCGGCCAGCCCGCGCCGGCAGCGAACCAAAGCGGGCTGCAATGACCGAGCCGCCATCCTGCGCCCAGGCCCCGCCCTGATACAGGCCCGATGCCAGCGTCGCAGCACCGGCCTGCAGCCATTGGCGCCGCGTCAGCATGACCGGTCTCCCTGGTCTTCGCGCTGCAGCTGCTGACGGCACCAGTGCAGCAGTGCCTGTTCGTCAACCGGCAGGCGCACGAAGGCGCCACCGGTAAAGCTCTGCCAGCCAGCCTCGTGGCGGGCCGCCACGGCCGTGACCACGGGAATGCCGGCCTCGACAAAAGCGGCGATCTCCTGGACAAAACCGCCGCCAGCGGCTTCGAGCTGGCCGAAGCAGTTGACGACGGCCAGCTCCACACCATCGGCCAGTGCCTGGCGCAGCACAACGCTGGCCCGGGCCAGGGCCTGCGGATTGAGGCTGCAGGCCTGCGAGGCAGCGCCCAGGTCCTCGGTCATCTCGAACTGCTGGCCGCTGCGCAGATCCACGAGACGCATGCACTTGTTGCCATTGGCATAGCGACTCTGGCGATGCACCAGTCCGCCCACCTGCCGGCCCGACTGTTGCAGCCGCCGCGCCACGCCTTCGAGCAAGTCCTCGATATCGTGCCGCTCATCGGGGTAAATCAATGCCGCCAGCGGCGGCGTCATAGCGGTGCTCATGCAGCTCCTTCGCTCAAGTCTGTCCATCGGCACCGGCGCTCATGCCGGCGGGCACGCTGTCGCGCCCAAACACCCAGGGGCCGCCCGCGCCGCTGGCCGCTTCCAGCACCTGCTGGCCGGCCGCAGACAGCAGATACTCGGCCAGCAGGCCCGCCGCCCGGCGCTGCTCCGGCGTGGCCGGATGGCGCGGGCCGGGCGTGAGCAGCACATAGGGCCTGCGCATCAGCGGATCGCCATGCAGCAGAAGTTCTATGCCAGGGGCGCCCATCTTGCCGAAGGCCAGGGGAATATGGCCGACCACGGCATAGGCCTGCTCGCGCGCCGCCAGCTCCAGCACGGCCTGTGGTCGCGGGCCGGTGTCGGCGCGCAGCCAGCGCGCATCGGGTCGTATGCCGCCGCGCCGCCACAGACGCTGCACCACGGTATAGCTGCCGGGGTCGCGCAACGCGATGAAGGGCGAGCCGGTCTCGGCAATGCGCCGCAGCGCCTGCGTGCCGTCAGCGACCGAACGCACGCCTGCGGGGTCATGAGCGGGTCCTGCAATCACATGCTGGTTCCAGCCCCAGACGCGCGCGGCGGAAGCCATGCCGCTGGCCTCCAGTGCCATGGCTTCGTCGCTGGCGTGGATCAGCAGCATCTGCGCCTCGCCGCGCGCGAAGGCGGGCACCACGCCCTCCTTGGGCGCGGCCGCCACGGTGGTGACCGGCATGGCCAGGGCCTGGCTGGCCTGCTCGGCCACGCGCGGCCACACGCCGCACAGCACGAGTCCGCCCACGGCCGCCACCTGTACGCCGGTGCCCGAAGCGGGTTGTGCCCTCACCGCCAGGGCCGGGCCACCGGCCATGCCCAGGGCAGCCAGACTGCGCAGCCAGTCACGCCGTGCCAGCGATGTCCGAAGCAGGTTTTGCATGACCATCAGAACCGGTAGCCCAGGTTCACATACCAGCTGCGCCCCGGCATGGGCAGGCCGTCGGCCAGCTGATACCACTTGTCACCCAGATTGGCCACGCCGAAGTCCAGCGTGGTGTCCGGACGCGGCAGATAGCGCGCGCGCAGATTGGCCACGCCGTAGCCGGCCATCTGATAGACCTGGGCCTGGCCGCTGGCCGACAGCGGCACCTTGCGGCCCTGTTCTGCCTCCAGCTCGGCGCGCAGCTGCCACTGGGCCTGCGGATTCCATTGCAGGGCCGCTGTCAGGCGCTGGCGCGGCGTGTCCGTCAAGGTGATGCTGCGGTCGCTGAGATTGGTGCGGCTCAGATAGGTGTAGCCCGCATGCAGAGCCCATTGGGCCGACAGTTGCTGCGCCAGCGACACCTCAAAACCGGCATTGCGCGTGCGTCCCACGTTCTGCGCCTGGTTGCAGGTCTTGCCGCCGCAGGCCGTGGAGTCAACGACCATGGTCTGGATCTGGTCGCGCACCCGGCTGTAGAACAGCGCCGCCTGGCCCTTGCCGCCCTGCCAGGGCTTGCCGCTCAGGCCCAACTCCAGATGGTTGGCCACCTCGGGCTTGAGGTCGGGGTTGGCCAGGGCCGTACCCATGCGTGCCGAATAGCGGTCCTTGATGGTCGCAAAACGGGTCTTGTGCGAGGCAATCAGATAGACCTCGTCGCCCTGGGCCGTGAGCGCATAGCTCAGGCGTGCCAGGCCGTTGGTGGCGCTGGTCGAGCCCGTGGGCCACTGGTAGACCTGCTTGGCGTCGCGCTGGTCATAGCTCAGGCCCAGCGTCAGGCGCCAGCGCTCGGCCAGGGCGATGTGATCCTCGAGCACCAGCGAGGTGGCCACATCGCGGTAGTGCTTCTGCGGGTCCTTGCCCGAAGCCGCGTCGGTGTGCTCGTCCTGCTTGTAGTGGAAGGCCGCATGCAGCTCATGACCTGAGAAGGCGTAGTTGACCCACTCCACGCTGGCCCCCTTGCTCACATCCTTGTAGCTGCTGGTCGGATCGTGGGCCGTGTAGCTGGCGTCCTTGTACATGTCGAGACCGTTTTTGTAGGTGTCGTGGTAGAGACGCGTCTTGAGCACATTGCTGCCGTTCAGACGGGTGGTGCTCAGGAAATACAGGCTGTCCTTGTCCCAGTAGGGCCAGCGCCAGTAGCGCACGGCGTTCTTCTGCGTGGACTGGCCGGTGTAGACGGGATTGCCCTTCTCGCCTTCCTGGCGCACATAGCCGATGGCGTATTCGTCCGTGGCATTGGGCGTGAGTCCGAGCTTGAAGGACAGGCGCTTGTCGGTGCGGTCCGCGTTCTCGCGCTTGCTGCCGGTATCGGTGGGCTGCTTCTTGTAATCCCTGAAGCCCCGGGGCAGGGGAAAGCTGTCGGCCTCCAGGTAGGAGGCACCCAGCTGGTAGTACCAGCTGCCCTGGTTGCCCCCCAGGTTGAAGCTCGCCCTGCGCTCGCCGCCGCTGCCCACACCGAGGCGCACGTCGCCCTCGAAGGGCTTGACCGGCTTGCGCGTGACCAGATTGACGGCACCGCCCAGCGTATTGGGACCGTACAGCAGCGAGGCGCCGGCCTTGGCCACATTGATCTCGGCCAGGTCGAAGGTGGTGAAGCGGCCCAGATCCACATAACCGTCATAGGGCACGTACAGCGGCACGCCATCCACAAAAATCGGCACCTGGCGCGAGTCGAAGCCGCGCAGGCTGATCATTTCCTCGTTGCGGTTGTTGCGCGACAGGCTCACGCCGGGGAGATTGCGCACGGCATCGGCCACGGTGCTGGCGTTGCTGCGCTCCATCTCGGCACTGCCCACGCGCTGCATATCGCCGGCCCCGAGTTCCTCGGCCTCGCGCCGCGCGCTGACTTCCACCGTCCCCAGCGTGAAAGTCTGGCGGGCTGCTTCGGCTGCGCCCGCAGCTGCCACCTGGGCCCAGGCCGTGCCCATGGGCACGATGGCCAGCGCGCCCCACAACCAGCTGCGGCGAAGAACAAAACTTGGAGGATGGATCTGGGAAACCGTGGAGTGCAATGGCATGGCGCGGGCTGGAATTTGTTGTCGAATGTAAAAAACCGTCGATTCTAGCCACCGCTATTCATTTATGGAATAACGATCGACAAACAGACCCCATACGCCCCACGGCATACACATCCCATGAAAAAAGGCCACCCGAGGGTGGCCTTGCATCAAATGCCTTGCAGATTCAAACGCAGCTGATCGCCACGGCCTTGGCCACCAGGTAGGCCTCCAGCGCCTCCGGGCCGCCTTCGGAGCCATAGCCCGAATCCTTGATGCCGCCAAAGGGCAGCTCGGCAGACGGCAGTGCCGGCTGGTTGATCCACAGCATGCCGGCTTCCACGTCCTGCGACAGCTGGTGCGTCGTCTTGAGCGAGCGCGTGAAGGCATAGGCGGCCAGGCCATAGGACAGGCGATTGGCCTCTTGAATGGCGTCTTCGATCTTGTCGAAGCCGCGAATCGCCGCCACGGGGCCGAAGGGCTCCTGGTTGAAGATATCGGCCGTCAAAGGCACGTCGGCCAGCACCGTGGGCGCAAAGAAGTTGCCGGCAGAGCCAAAGGATGCGCCGCCCGTCATCAGCTTGGCACCGCTTTGCTCGGCGTTCTGGATCAGCTGGGTCAGCGCCGTCACGCGGCGCGGATTGGCCAGCGGGCCCATCTGCGTGCCCTGCTCCAGGCCGTTGCCGACCTTCAATGCCTCGGCATGGGCCACCATGGCACGCGTGAACTCCTCGCGCACGCTGTTGTGCACCAGAAAGCGCGTGGGCGAGATGCAGACCTGGCCCGCGTTGCGGAACTTGGCCGCACCCGCGGCCTTGACGGCCAGTTGCACATCGGCATCCTCGGCCACGATCACGGGGGCATGGCCGCCGAGCTCCATGGTGGAGCGCTTCATGTGCTGGCCGGCCAGCGCCGCCAGCTGCTTGCCCACGGCCGTGGAGCCCGTGAAGGTCACCTTGCGGATTACGGGGTGAGCAATCAGATATTCGGAAATCTGTGCGGGGTTGCCATAGACCAGGCCCACAACACCGGCAGGAATGCCGGCATCGACAAAGCACTTGAGCAGGGCTGCGGGCGAGGCCGGAGTCTCCTCGGGCGCCTTGACCAGGAAGGAGCAGCCCGAAGCCAGGGCCGCGCCGATCTTGCGCACGATCTGGTTGACGGGGAAGTTCCAGGGCGTGAAGGCGGCGACCGGGCCCACGGGGTCCTTGATCACCAGCTGCTGCTGCTCGGGGCGACGCGAAGGCACGATGCGGCCATAGACACGCAGGGCCTCGTCGGCAAACCATTCGATGATGCCGGCGCCGGCAATGATTTCCACCTTGGCCTCGGCCAGCGGCTTGCCCTGCTCCTGCGTCAGCAGCGCGGCGATCTCGTCGGCACGCTCCTTGAGCAGGGCTGCGGCACGGCGCATGATGGCGCCGCGCTCATGGGCAGACACCTTGCGCCAGACCTGAAAGCCCTTGCCTGCCGCCGCCAGGGCGCGGTCCAGGTCGGCAATATCGGCATGGGCCACACGGCCAATCACCTCGCCGCTTGCAGGGTTGCGCACATCAATTTTCTTGCCGCTGGCAGCGTCCTGCCACTGTCCGTCGATCAAAAGCTGGGTATCGGGATATGCAGTGCTCATCGCATGACTCATAGGTGTCGGCCGCCGCTATCCCCCTGCAGACTGACGAGGCCGGGTGTGACAAATGTTCAGGGGTTACCGGACAAATTCTAGTCATGCGGGCTCGGCACTCAGACAAAAGGGAGACAGCTGTCAGCAATCGGCCTCATGCGCCCACGGCCCGGCGCAGCTGCGCCTGCTCCAGCAGCCCGCCCAGGCCCTCGGCGGACGATGAGGCCAGCCTGACCACCTCGCCCACCACGAACACGCAGGGACTGCCCAGTCCGCTGCATGCCAGCGCCTGCGTCATCTGCCCCAGCTCGGTCAGTATCTGCTGCTGCGCGGGCAGGCTGGCGCTCTGGACCAGGGCCACCGGAGTAGATGCCGGCAGTCCGCCAGCCAGCAGCTGCTGCTGGATAATGCCGGCAGTGGCAACGCCCATGTAGATCACCAGCGTCAGCCCCAGCATCCGGGCCGTGCCGGCCAGCAACTGCCAGTCGTGACCGGCACTGCCTGGCTTGGCATGACCGGTGATGAACACCACACCATGGGCATGGTCGCGATGGGTCAGCGGCACGCCGAGGCTGGTGGCCGCGGCCAGCCCGGCAGTGATGCCGTTGACCACTTCGACGGCTATGCCCGCCATGCGCAGATGCTCGATCTCCTCGCCGCCACGGCCAAAGATGAAGGGGTCGCCGCCCTTGAGGCGCACCACCAGCTCACCCTGGCGGACCGCCATGATCATGAGCTTTTCGATGAATTCCTGCGAGGTGCTCTCGCGCCCGCCACGCTTGCCCACATGAACGATGCGGGCGCTAGCGCTGGCAAGCTTCACGATGTCGGCAGACACCAGATCGTCTGCCAGCAGCAGCGTGGCGGACTGGATCAGTCTCAGCGCCTTGAGCGTGAGCAGCTCCGGATCACCGGGGCCGGCACCGACCAGGTAGCAGCGGCCCACGGGCGGCAGGGAAGTGGCATGGCTGTTTGTCATGACTGGCCTTTCATATGCGTTGCCGGACATCGAAATCTAGGCGGCAACCGGCAAGGCTGCCGACTGAGGCGCAGGCGTCGCATGTACCAGTTGTTTGATCCTGGGAATACAGGAGCCGCAGCGCGTGCCGCAACCCAGAGAAGTCTTGAGCTGCGCGAGCCGCTCGTCGGCGGAGCCCTCGCAGGTGGTCAGCGCCGAGTTGATGCTGGCCTCATCCACATTCATGCAGGCACAGATCTGCGGCGACCGGGCCGGCATGGCGGCGGGCGGCCTGGCCCCCGAGGACAGCAGCAGACGCCCATAGCTTTGCACCGATTGCTCGTCGCGCAATACCGGCCCCAGCCAGCGGCCGGCGCTGGCGTCGCCGCAGAGCAAAAAGGCATCAAGCCTTGGCTCCTCCGTCTGCCGGCCTATCGCCATGGCGCGGCTGCATTGGCGACGCACGTCGGCATAGCGCATGGCCTGCGGGCCATCGAGCTGCAGCAAACCATGCAGCCGCGCCAGCACCTCGGCGCCGGGCTGGGCATAGGCCGCTGCGCGAAACTGCACGCCGGTGCGGCCCTGATCCGCTTTTTCCAGCGGCACGGCGCGTCCGAACAGCACGCAGCTGGCGAAGTCGAACTCAGCCATCAATTCAGTCAAAGCCTGGCGAACCGACTGCAGCTGCCGTTCATCGAGCCATGCCATGCCCAGACAAGTCCAGGGCAGCTCGGCCTTGAGCAGCTTGACGGCCACATGCTTGAGCTCGGGCTGCTTGGAGCGCGGGCAGCGCTCGGGCGTGGTCAGGGCATTGACGCCCGCAAGCCGCTGCCCCTTGGAGCCCATGCCGCTCAGATACATGCTGCCCCAGTGCATGGGCAGATAGAGCTGTGCGGGCTGCAAGCCAGGGTCCGCCTGCACGGGCAACACGATGGCGCCATAGCGGTTGGAGACATGGACCAGATCGCCATCCTGCAGCTGCAGGCGCTGCATGTCCTGAGGGCCGACCTGCAGCTGCGGTTCGCTGACATGGGCAAACAGGCGCCCCAGCTGGCCGGTGCGCGTCATGCCATGCCATTGATCGCGCAGGCGACCGGTGTTGAGACTGAACGGATGTCGCGCATCGCGCGGCACGGCCGGCGCCTGCCAGGGCTGGGCATCAAAACGTGCGCGCCCGTCATCGGTTGCAAAGACTGCGTCGCCATACAGACGCTGACGGCCCTGGCTGGCGCCTTGGGGCATGGGCCATTGCTGGGGTCCCTTGACTTCCAGCACCGCCCAGCTCAGACCCGTGATATCCAGATCGCGCCCGCGTGTGGACTCGCGATGCTCGTTCCAGATGGCTTCGGCACCCGCGTCCACATTCGCAGTGTCATAGGGAAACAAGCTTGGCAGCGAGGGCCGCAGATGCTGCTCCAGGCGCCGCGCCAGCTGCACGCCTATCTGCCAGTCATGGCGTGCCGCCCCCGGCGCGACCACGGCAGCGCGCACCCGCGAGATGCGCCGCTCGCTGTTCGTGACCGTGCCCAGCTTCTCGCCCCAGGTGGAGGCAGGCAGCAACCAGTCGGCATAGGCCGTGGTCTCGGTTGCGGCAAAAGCCTCCTGCACCACCACCAGCTCGGCACGCTCCAGCGCCCTGCGCACCATAGCCTGTTCGGGCATGCTCTGCGCGGGATTGGTGCAGGCAATCCACAAGGCCTTGATCTGGCCGTCGGCAGCGGCCTCGAACATCTCCAGCGCGGACTTTCCGGGCTGCTTCGGAATCGACTCCACACCCCATAGCCGCGCCACTTCGGCCCTGTGCGCGGCGTTGGAAAGATCACGATGCGCGCTGAGCAGATTGGACAGTCCGCCCACCTCGCGTCCTCCCATGGCATTGGGCTGACCCGTCAGCGACAGGGGCCCGGCGCCAGACCTGCCGATCTGACCCGTTGCCAGATGCAGATTGATCAGCGCGGCGTTGTTCGCCGTGCCGCTGCGGCTTTGGTTCAGACCCTGGCAGTACAGACTGAGCGTGGGACGACGCACGTCCGTCGGCTCCTCGGCACCGCCCAGCGCCATCCAGCGCGCCGCCCGGTACAGGTCCGCCACGGGCAGGCCGCAGATGGCAGCGACCTTCTCGGGCGTGGCTTCACGCACCAGTTCCTTGAGCTGTGCAAAGCCGCTGGTGTGCTGCGCGATGAAGGCGCTGTCCGTCCAGCCCTCCCACAACATGATGTGCAGCAGACCGTGAAACAGCATCACATCGCTGCCCGGCTGCAACGGCAGATAAAGATCGGCCAGCTCGGCGGTCTCGGTACGGCGCGGATCGGCCACGATGATCCTGAGCTGCGGATTGCGCGCCCTGGCCTCCTCCACACGCCGGAACAGAATGGGATGCGCCCAGGCCATATTGCTGCCCGTGATGAACAGGCAGCCGGCCAGATCTATGTCCTCATAGCAGGCCGGCGGTGCATCAGCGCCCAATGTGGCCTTGTAGCCGGCCACGGCGCTGCTCATGCACAGGCGCGAATTGGTGTCAAGATTGTTGGTGCCCAGCAGGCCTTTGACCAGTTTGTTGAAGACGTAGTAGTCCTCGGTCAGCAGCTGGCCACTGAGATAGAAACCCAGTGCATCTGGCCCATGTTCGGCGCGAATGCCGGCGATACGCGCCGCCAGTTCATCCAGGGCCTGATCCCAGCTCGCGGCCTGCGGCGCAGATGTCCGCTCCAGCCTGCGCATGGGCTGCAGCAAACGGCCCTGCTGAGCATAGGCAGGAGCTGCCGTCAGATGCAGCGTGCTGCCCTTGGTGCACAGGCGCCCGAAGTTGGCAGGATGCTCGGGATCGCCGCGCACGCCGGTAATCTGCAGGCCATCGGACTCGATGACCACGCCGCAGCCGACACCGCAATAGGGACAGGTGGACTTGGTTTCTTTCATGGCGTCACCAGAGAGAGGCGGCGGCGTTCAGATTCACTCCTACGCGGACCGCCGAAGGCGAGTCCGCAGTCGACACCGCAATAGGGACAGGTGGATCGGGTCTCATGCATGGCAGACTTTCAGTGAAATTGCGCCGCAGCGCCCGGCTATCAAGCGCATGCTGCTACTCAACTCATATCAATCAAGACGCTAGGCCGCAGCACAGCCGGACCTGGCTGCGCAATGTGCGGGACCGGCATGCGGGCGGGTCTGCTCCAGGGCGCGGCTGGCCAGTTCGTCGGCGCGCAGCTGCACCTCGCCGTTCTCCACGCGCACGCTGAAATAAGGCGTGCAGCCCTCATCGGGCGCCGCCGCCTCGCCGGTGCTGAGTGCAATCGTCCAGTTGTGCAGCGGGCAGGCCACACTGCGCCCGAACACAATGCCTTGCGACAACGGCCCGCCCTTGTGCGGGCAGCGGTCCAGCAGCGCAAACACCTCATCGTCGGCATTGCGAAACACGGCCACATCCAGCCCTTGTGCACGCGCCACGCGGCGTGCTCCCAGCACGGGGATGTCGTCCATCGTGCAGATAGAAATCCATTCGCTCATTTACATCTCCTAAGCTCCCCCTGAGCCGCTTTGCGGCTTCCCCCTCTCTCGCTTCGCGGGAGGGGGACGACGGCCTCACTACGGGGCGGCGGGGCCGCCCAGGCCCTTGCTCGCCGTCCCTTGGCTATGCCGCGCCAGGTTCGTAAATTGCTGAAAAATTGAAAGAGGTTCTCGGTTTCAGGCAACAACTGACACATCAGCAGGCAGAGCCTGGAACTGGCGCGTATCCACGGATGCCTTGTCGGTTTCGAACCAGGGATCGGGCTCGCCATCCAGTGCAAACTGCAGCTGCTGCCACAGCGCCCTGCGGCCCTCGGCATCGTCGAGAATGCGGCGCTTGACATAGTCCAGACCCACGCGATTGATGTAGTGCACCGTGCGCTCCAGATACCAGCCTTCCAGCCGGTACAGCTGCATGAAGGCGCCCGTGTACTCCATCACCTCTTCGGCGGTCTTGAGCTTGGTGAAGAAATGCGCCACCTCGGTCTTGATGCCACCGTTGCCGCCCACATACATCTCCCAGCCCGAATCGACGCCGATGATTCCCACATCCTTGATGCCGGACTCCGCGCAGTTGCGCGGGCAGCCGCTGACGGCGAACTTCACCTTGTGCGGGGCGTACATGCGCCACATGGCGCGCTCCAGGTCCTTGCCCATCTGGGTACTGTCCTGCGTGCCCATGCGGCACCATTCGCTGCCCACGCAGGTCTTGACCGTGCGCAGCGCCTTGGCATAGGCATGGCCGCAAGGCATGCCTATATCGTTCCAGACGGCCTGCAGATCCTCCTTCTTCACGCCCAGCAGATCGATGCGCTGACCGCCCGTGACCTTCACCGTGGGGATCTGGTACTTGTCCACCACATCGGCAATGCGGCGCAGCTCGGAGGCCGTGGTCTCACCGCCCCA
This sequence comes from Comamonas sp. NyZ500, assembly GCF_016772095.1. Lineage (NCBI taxonomy): Bacteria > Pseudomonadati > Pseudomonadota > Betaproteobacteria > Burkholderiales > Comamonadaceae > Comamonas > Comamonas sp. NyZ500. Next base: position 271,680 of record NZ_JAEIJE010000004.1, read on the forward strand.
CATGCGCGGAATCACGCTGTAGGTTCCATCTTTCTGGATGTTGGCATGGCTGCGTTCGTTGATGAAGCGGCTTTGCGGGTCGTCCCTGGCCTCCTTGGGCCAGGTGCTTACAAGATAGTAGTTGACGGCCGGACGGCAGGAGGCACAGCCATTGGGCGTGCGCCACTCCATGAAGCGGAACACCGCATCGGTGCTGAGCAGCTTGTGCTCAGCGATCGCGTCGCGCACAGCCTGGTGCCCGTGGTCGGTGCAGCCGCACATGGCCTTGGTCTTGGGGGCCGCCGAGTAGTCGCCACCGGCCGTGAACATGATGATCTGCTCCACCAGGCCCGTGCAGGAGCCGCAGCTGGCACTGGCCTTGGTGTGCTTGCGCACATCGTCGAGCGTGAACAGGCCCTTGTCCTTGATGGCCTTGCAGATCGCGCCCTTGGTCACGCCGTTGCAGCCGCAGACCTCGTCGCCGTCGGCCATGGCCGCGGCCTTGCTCTGCCCCTGGTGGCCGGTGTCGCCGAGATTGGATTCGCCAAACATCAGCTTGTCCCGGATATCGGCCACGCTGCGGCCCTCGCGCAGCAGCTTGAAGTACCAGCTGCCGTCCACCGTGTCGCCGTACAGGCAGGCACCGACCAGCTTGTCGTCCTTGATGACCAGCTTTTTGTAGACCCCCGCATAGGGGTCGCTCATGAGAATTTCCTCGGTATCGCTGCCGCCCTGGAAATCGCCTGCAGAGAACAGATCGATGCCCGTGACCTTGAGCTTGGTCGAGGTCAGCGAACCCAGATAGCGGCCGATGCCGAACTCGGCCAGATGGTTGGCCAGCACCTTGCCCTGCTCGAACAAGGGCGCCACCAGTCCGTAGGCAATGCCTCGGTGTGCCGCGCATTCGCCCACGGCATAGATGCGCGGATCGGTCACGGTCTGCAGCGTATCGCTGACCACGATGCCGCGGTTCACATGCAGGTGCATGGACTCGGCCAGTTCGGTGCTGGGGCGAATGCCCACGGCCATCACGACCAGTTCGGCCGGGATCTCGCTGCCGTCCTTGAAACGCACGGCACGCACGCGGCCGCCTGCGTCACCCAGCAGCTCCTGGGTCTGCGCCTGCATGCAGAACTGCATGCCGCGCTCGGCCAGCGATTTCTGCAGCATGCGGCCCGCCTGATCGTCGAGTTGGCGCTCCATCAGCCAGTCGCCGACATGCACCACGGTGACCTGCATGCCGCGCTTCATGAGGCCGTTGGCCGCTTCCAGTCCCAGCAGGCCACCGCCGATCACCACTGCATGCTTGAACGTCTTGGCCGCATCGATCATGGCCTCGGTATCGGCGATGTCGCGGTAGGCCAGCACGCCCTCCAGGTCCTTGCCGGGGATGGGCAGGATGAAGGGCCTGGAGCCCGTCGCCATGATCAGGCGGTCGTACTCGGCGCTGGCGGTCTCGCCCTGGGCATTGACCGCATGCACCGTGCGCCGGGCCCGGTCGACGGCCGTCACGGTATAGCCGGCGTGCAGCAGGATATGGTGGTCCTGGTACCAGGACCAGTCGTTGAGCACGATATCGCCGAGCGTCTGCTCGCCAGCGAGCACCGGCGACAGCAGAATGCGGTTGTAGTTGGGATGCGGCTCGGCGCCGAAGACCGTGATGTCGTACAGATCGGGGGCAATGGCCAGCAGCTCTTCCAGCGCACGCACGCCTGCCATTCCGTTTCCAATCATGACCAGTTTGGATTTTTTCATCTGAGTCCCCGTGGGCATTTGCAAAGCCAAAAAAAAAGACGTCTGCGCGCTTCATGACTTGCATGAACGCGTAGACGTCTTTGTCTGTGGGTTCTGGTCCAGCCTTGCACCATCCCCCGGTGACCCACCTTGGCCACGCTGAACAACACGCAATTGCTGTGCCAGCTTTTCTCAGCCTGCAGAGACTATTCCATCCCGCGGCATGCACTGCTTTTGTGCATGGCCGCTTTATTGCTGTGCAAAACAAACATGGCGCCCCAAGGCGCCATGCAGCTTGAAATCAAAAAGGCTCAGGCCGCCTTCTCCACATGGCCCTGGCGCGTGTAGAGAAAGTCGATCACCGCCTTGCGATAGCTTTGATACTGGGCATCCTCGGCCAGTTCCACCCGGCTGCGCGGGCGTGGCAGCGCCACATGCAGCACCTCGCCAATCGTGGCAGCGGGACCGTTGGTCATCATCACGATCTTGTCGGACAGCAGTACGGCCTCATCCACATCGTGCGTGACCATGACCACGGTGCTCTGGGTGCGTGCCACGATCTCCAGCAACTCGTCCTGCAGCTTGGCACGCGTCAGGGCGTCGAGAGCGCCGAAGGGCTCGTCCATGAGCAGCACCTGGGGCTCCATGGACAGGGCACGCGCAATGCCCACGCGCTGCTTCATGCCGCCCGAGATTTCGCCGGGGCGTTTTTGCGCCGCATGGCTGAGGCCCACCATGGCCAGCGCCGCATCGGTGCGCTGCGCCAGCTGTGCCTTGCTTTCGCGCTTGCCGAAGACACGCTCCACGGCCAGGTGCACATTGCCCCAGCAGCTCAGCCAGGGCAGCAGCGAATGGTTCTGGAAGACCACCGCACGCTCGGGCCCAGGGCCCTTGATTTCCTTGTTGGCGCACAGCAGTGCACCGCCCGTGGGAATGGTCAGGCCGGCAATCAGATTGAGCAGCGTCGACTTGCCGCAGCCCGAATGCCCGATGAGACTGACGAACTCGCCCTTGGCAATGTTCAGATTGATGTCGCGCAGCGCGGGAAACAGTCCCTTGGCGGTCTTGAAGGTCTGCTCCACCCCGTGGATCTCGATGTACTTGGTGCTGAGAGATGTATGCATGAGGTACTCCTTGCTTTTTTCCGAGGCCACCGTGGCGCCGGCTTTGCCGGGCCACCGGTGGCGCCCCCTTGAGGGAGTGACGCGCCCGAGGGCGCGGCTCAGGGGTGGGTTAAGTCTTGACCTCTTCAAACGTAAAGGCCGAAGCCAGCTTGACCAGGGCCCACTCCAGCACCAGGCCCACGATGCCGATCACGAAGATGGCGATGATGATGTTCTTGACGTTGAGGTTGTTCCACTCGTCCCAGACCCAGAAACCTATGCCCACGCCGCCCGTCAGCATCTCGGCGGCCACGATCACCAGCCAAGCCGTACCCACGGCCAGGCGCACGCCCGTCAACATATAGGGCAGCACGGCAGGAAACAGAATGGTGGTGGCGATCTTCCACTCCGACAGATTGAGCACGCGCGCCACATTCATATAGTCCTGGGGCACACGCTGCACGCCCACGGCGGTGTTGATGACCATGGGCCAGATCGAGCAGATGAAGATGGTCCAGATGGCTGCCGGATTGGCGCCCTTGAACACCAGCAGGCCGATCGGCAGCCAGGCCAGCGGCGAGACCGGGCGCAGCAGACTGATCAAGGGATTGAACATGCGCGACAGAAAGCCGAAGCGCCCGATCACGAAGCCCAAAGGAATGCCGACCAGTGCCGCCAGACCGAAGCCCAGGGCCACACGCTGCAGCGAGGACAGCACATTCCAGCCCACGCCCTGGTCGTTGGGCCCGTTGCGGTAGAAGGGATCGCTGAACACCTGCAGGGCCTGCTCCCAGGTCTCGGCCGGGGTCGGAATGCTCTTGCCTGTGCTGCTCGATACCAGCGACCACAGCCCGACCAGCAGCGCCAGCCCCAGCAGCGGAGGCAGGACCTGAGCAAATAGCTGTTCAGCCCATTGGCGCAAGCGGCTGGGCGCCACCGCAACCGGAGCCGTGACTATCGCTTTGGGTTTGATATCTTTTTCCACTTCAGCCTTTACAAGTTCTGTGCCGGCAGCTATCTCTTTTGAAGTTTCGAGCAGCGCATCATTGGCCGCCTGGGCTGCCAGTTGCGGATCGTGCGGAGGATCGAGTTCGAGCGGTGAGTGAAGTACGGCACTGACCATGATGGTTCTCCGTTAAGGTGGCGGCCTCAGGCGGCCTTGATCTTGAAGCTGTCGGCGTACTGGGCAGGGTTCTTGCCGTCCCAGACCACGCCGTCGATCAGCTTGCTGGTGCGCAGCACATCCTTGGGCACGCTGACCTTGAGCTGGCTTGCCGCCTGCTGGTAGAGGTCGATGCGGTTGATCTGCCTGGCCACGGCCAGATAGTCGGGATGGGCCTTGAGCAGACCCCAGCGCTTGTGCTGGGTGAGGAACCACATGCCGTCCGACAGATAGGGGAAGTTCACGGCCCCGTCGTTGAAGAACTTCATGTGGTTGGGGTCGTCCCAGGTCTTGCCCAGTCCGTTCTGATAGCGGCCCAGAATGCGCTGGTTGATGGCGTCCACACTGGTGTTGATGTACGACTTCTGGGCCACGGTCTCGGCCATCTTCGTCTTGTTCTGCAGGCTGGCATCGATCCAGCGGCTGGCCTCGAGAATCGCCATCATCACGGCGCGGCAGGTGTTTGGATTCTTCTGCGCAAACTCGCCCGTGGTGCCCAGCACCTTCTCGGGGTGATCCTTCCAGATGTCCTGCGTGGTGTTGGCCGTAATACCGATGCCATCCATGATGGCGCGATGGTTCCAGGGTTCGCCCACGCAGAAGCCATCCATATTGCCCACGCGCATATTGGCCACCATCTGGGGCGGCGGCACGGTGATCAGCTTGGCCTCGGATAACGGATTGATGCCCGCAGCCGCCAGCCAGTAATGCATCCACATGGCGTGGGTACCGGTGGGGAAGGTACCGGCAAACGTGTATTCGCGCTTTTCCCTGGCCATGACCTTCGCCAGACTGGCTCCGTCGACCGCCCCCTTGTCGGCCAGGGCCTTGGACAGCGTGATCGCCTGGCCGTTGTTGTTCAGCCCCATGAGCACCGCCATGTCCTTCTTGGGGCCGCCAACGCCCAGATGCAGGCCGTAGAGCAGGCCGTAGAGCACATGGGCGAAGTCCAGCTCGCCGTTGACCAGCTTGTCGCGCACGCCGGCCCAGCTCGCTTCCTTGCTGGGGACGATCTTCACGCCGTATTTCTGGTCCAGGCCCAGCACCGAGGCCATGACCACGCTGGCGCAATCGGTCAGCGGGATGAAGCCTATCCTGACCTCTTTCTTCTCCGGCGCGTCGGAGCCTGCGGCCCAGGCGCCGTGGTGGCCCAGCGAGCCATAGAGGGCGGCGGCGCCAGCCACGCGCAGAAACTCGCGCCGCCCACCGGCAGATACAGGCTCGGGCGCAGGAACAGTAGACGAAGGAAGGCGCTGGCTCATGAGAAAACTCCATCAAGAATCGTGGTGAAGGCGATCCGGAAAACAAAAAGGCGCCCTTCCCTCCTCGGGTGTGAGGAGAAAAGGACGCCGTTGTCCCAGGTCACTCGTAATAACGCTTTAAGCGCGACCGCCTTTGGTCTGCTTGACATCAACAGTCATGCACAAACCATGCCAGACCGTGATCAGAGGCGGAGCATGCTTTGCGCTTCCGGTTCTGGCCCATATTTGGTGCAGCGCAACAAACACCGCGCGGCCAAGGCTATGAATTGGTGCTACCCGGCAGCAGGTCCACCGTGGCCAGAATCGCCTCGGCTACATCCAGCATGCGCCGGTTCTGGTTCATGGCCGTCTGGCGGATCAGCTTGTAGGCATCGCCCTCGCCGAGCTGGCGGTAGTTCATCAGCACGCCCTTGGCCCGCTCTATGGTCTTGCGCTCCTTGAGCGTGGCGCGCGCCTTGTCGATCTCGGTCTGCATGTCCTGCAGGCGCATGGACTGCTCCTGCACCAGCAAGACAATGCTTTTCTCGAGCTGCAGCCCATACGCCCCCTCCGCAGGCAAGGAGGCGGCTGACTGCGTGGCCCCCAGAAAGGCCGCAGCCGCTTCGGCACGAGTCCCTGGTTGCGGCTGCATCTCCAGCAGCGCCAGTTGCTGGCAGAGCGCTGTACCGGCCTGCTCCAGCTTGCGCAGACATTGGACCTGCAGCTCCTCGGCCAGGAATGCCTCAATCTGGTGCATGGCATCGAGCCGGCTGGAACAGGCTTCGAACCATGGCGAGCTCAAGCTGCAGTCCAGCAGCACGCCGTCCCCCGCCGTGCAGCCCATTCGACGCAGCCGCTCGATCACCGTCATATCGGGGCAGGCCCCGCATTGCTGCTGCCAGCGCTCCATCCCCGAGGGACTGGCGAAGTCTGCAAACACCTGAAAGCAGCGCTCCTGCGACTCGATCAGATGCAGCCAATGGCGCTGACGCTCCGACTTGCCGACCCCTACGGTAAACGCCGCAACCCCCGTGGCGCGCTCCTGGCCCGCCAGCTCCTTGCCCTGCATGAAATGAAACAGCGCCACCAGCAATTTCGCAATATCGGGATCGCAAGCGCTGTCCGCCGCCTCGAACACCACGGTCAGGCAGGCCGCAATCATGCGGATCAGCGCCTGCGTGCAATCCTCGGCACTCAGCTGCAGCGCATCGCGCCGGCGGCGCAGCAGCGGCAGGGCTTCAAAGCCTTGCAGTGCATTGGCGATCGCGTTGAACAGGCGAGCGCCATGCGCGCCCGGCGCCCGCGCACCCAGCTCTTCAAGCGCAAGGCAGACCCGCTCCATGACCCGGTCCACATGAAGGCCATGATCGAGCAGGCTCTGCTGCGCCTGTGCTCCACCGCTGACCAGAAAGATATTCGAGAGACCGCGCTCTTTCTGCAGCGCATGGACGAGCTCGGACATGCTCGCCACCAGGCTGCTGGCGCGGCTGATCTGCTCCAGCTCGGCAATCTCGCTTTGCCTTGCAGCCACCAGATAGTGCAGAGGCGTTTTCATGGGGTAGTGCTTGTCGTCATGTTGATTCCATGGACGACGAGCACGATTCATGCCATCTCAGGCAAGGCGACGCTGCCGCCTCTCCCAGAGCCAGTCCACCATGGCGCCCACACCGATGCCCACGACATAGGCCAGCAGATCCAGGGGATCGAAGCCATTGCCCAGCACCAGATAGGCCAGCTTGTTGGCGCGCAGGGCCTGCATCCAGGGGGCCTGATAGAGCTGCAGGAACTCGATGGCAAAGGCGATGGCCAGGGAACAGCCCATGAGCTTGCCGCGCGTGATGGCCGGCCTCAGCCAGGCCACGCACAGCAGCACCACCCAGGCCCAGAGCGCATCGCCCGGATAGTTGCCCAGCCAGGCGGGAAAGGGCATGTAGCCCCGGCGCGAGGCCAGCCCGATGGCAATGACCGCCGCAATGAGCAGGGTCAAGCCCGCCCGTGAGCGACGAAAGGGCCCGGCAGCGGCCAGATGTATCAGCAAGCTGTCGTCCCCTTTAGTCGATATGCGCGCCGGAGTCCTTGACCACCTGCTTCCAGTACGCCAGCTCGGCCGGCAGCATGGCCTTGAAGCTTTGCGGCGTGGACTCCACGCGCTCGGCGCCCAGAGTCTTGAGGCGCTCTGCCATCTCGGGCCTGGCCAGCACGGTCTTGACGGCCTGATGGAGCTTGTCCACCACCGGCTGCGGCGTACCGGCCGGTGCAAACAAGCCGTACCAGCTGGTCACGGCCAGGCCCTTGCCCAGCACGGGGATCTCGGGCGCCAGCGATGTGGGCCTGTCGGAGGCCACGCCCAGCACGCGCAGCTTGCCGCTGCTGACAAAAGGCATCACGCCGGGAAAGCTGCCGAAGGTCACCGGCAACTGGCCGGCCACCACATCGGTGGCGGCTGCCGACGCTCCCTTGTAAGGCACATGCAGCAGACTCACGTTCTTCTGCTTTTTCAGCATCTCGCCCAACAGATGATTGAGCGTGCCATTGCCGGCAGAAGCGTATTCCACCTTGCCCGGATGCGCCTTGGCATAGGCCACCAGCTCGTCCAGATTCCTGGCGGGGAAGTTCGGATTCACCACCAGCAGATAAGGCGCGACGGCCAGCTGCATCACGGGAGTGAAATCCTTGATGGGATCGAACGGCACCCTGGAATACAGTGCCGGATTGATGGTGTAGGCGCTTTGCGCCGTCACGAGAAAGGTGTAGCCGTCGGCCGCGCTGCGCGCCACCTGCCCGGTGCCCAGATTGCCGTTGGCGCCGGCACGGTTTTCCACGATGACGGGCTGGCCCAGCGAATTCTCCAGCCCCTGCGCCACGGCACGCGCAATCACATCGTTGGCACCTCCCGGTGCCTGGGGCACGACAAAGGTAATCGGCTTGGCAGGCCAGTTGCCGCCCTGCGCCAATGCTTGCGTCAGAGGAGCCACCATCACGGCAGCCGCCGCTGCCAACAGCAGCGAGCGGCGTTGGTTTGCAGAGATAAAAACAGCGTTTCGCGCCATCTCGGTGCGCGCAGCTTCTTCAAACTTCATGGCAATAACTTCCTGTGGTGGTGAACATGGATGCTGCCAGCCCTCCATGCCGGCCTGTCGCCCCATGCAACAGGCCATTCTTGCATCGCTCGCCGAGCGGCCTGAATAGCACTCACTGTTCGGCCATCGTCTTTGGCAGAGGCTGCCTCCTGCAAATGCCGTGACCAAAAGCCTGGCCGCAGCGGCACAACCTCTTCACAGCAGCACCAGCCCCGGCGGCAGACTGTCGCCCAGACTGCGCCTGTGATCCTCTGCCTCCATCTGCACCACCTGCTCGACCATGGCCATCCAGCGCTCTGGCGCACCGCTGCTGCGCATCTTCTCCAGCACCTGCGCCCTGACGGCATCGGGCAGATCGCGCGCGCGGTCGCCCGTCATGCGGGCCATCTGCACGGCGGCAAACATCGCGGTTTCGTTCTTGCGCCAGTCCTGGGCCAACGTGGCGTTCAGGAACTCCAGCGCCGCGTCTGGCGGCATCACCAGATGGGCGTTGGCGGCCAGCGATTGGCGTGCCGCCAGGCGACCTATGGCCCACCAGGTTTGCACGGTTTCATCCTCGCGCCTGAGGCGCTGCAGCATCCACTGCCCCATTTCCTGGCGGTACTGCCAGGGCACGGCCTCCATGGCCGCGAACAGGCGCAGCATGTCGTCGTAGCTGCCATGGCTGGCCTTGCCGCGCGTATTCTGCTGCACGGCCTTCTGCATATGGCCGGCCACGTCTTCGAGCAGCTCCATCTGCCGGGCCTCGTTCAGACCCGCTGCCACGCGGCGCCAGAACACCCACCACTCCGTCCAATTGGCGCCCTCTTTGGCATGACCCAGGCCCTGGCCAAACAAGGCCCAGACCTGGTCTATGCGCCAGCCATCGAGCTGCGCCCCCACGCCGGGGCGCAGACACCAGCCGGCGAGATTGAACCAAACGCGCTCATGGTCGGCCGTGCGACGGCGGCGCCTGGAGCGGGCCAGCAGCGCATCGAACAGGGCTCGCAGCAGGCCCAGCTCCCAGCCCTCGCGCGGGCCTAGGACTCTCTCTAGCGACTGGCGCAGTTGGCGCACTTCCCGGGCCGTCACTTCCTGCGCCTGCGTGCCGAAGATGCGCTCCACCAGGGCCACGGCTTTGGGCAGCCTGGCTGCCAAAGAATCAGACTGTTTTGGGCCTTCAGCGCCTTGTTCACCGGCGCTGTCAGCTATGGGTTCCGAAGCCGAAGCAGCACGTACAGCAAAGGGCAGCAGCCAGGACTGGCCCGCATCCTGCATGGCAACGCAGCGCACTTCCAGCGTGCCGACCTCGCTCATGCAGGCTTGCAGCTGCACCTCGACCTGGGCTGCGGCCCGGCCTTCGGGCGCGGGCAGCACCGTGGCCAGGGGCGGCAGCTCCACCCAACCCTCGCCGATCAAAGCTGCAATCTGGCCGGCCTGCGCAGGTACATGGCTCAGGCTGTTGGCCAATACATTGAAGCGCACGGCCTGGCCCAGCTTGAGCGCAAAACGCCGGCCAGAGAGCACCATGCGCACGCCCTCTTCCGTGCCGCGCGGCAGCAGGCACAGGCCTTGCGGAGCCTCGCCCCTCTTGCCCGGCAGCAGCAGCCAGTAGCTGCGTGCCGAACCGCCGCCAATGCGCGGCACCATGGTCTTGATCGCTGCCGACGCTTGCCCGGCCCGTGCTTCAGGCGGGTTGGGCGTAGCAATCTGTGCCGCCGCCAGCTCTGCCTGATGGCGGGCCAGCCCGTAGGCTGCCGCACCGCGCGCCACGGCCCAGTCCGGGTGCGGGTTGTGCAGCACACGCACCGGGCTGCCGCGCCAGCGGCCAAGCAATTGCGTCAGACGCTGAACCATGGCATGGGCGTGGAACACTCCGCCGTTGAGCAGCACGGTATCGGGCAGACCTTCACTTGCATGCTGGGCGAGAAAATGCGCCAGATGACGACTGATGGCCGCATCGGCCGGATAGGGCAGACCAAAGCCGCGCAGCGCGCCCTGCCGCCTGGCGGGCATATCGCTGATCCGCGTGACCGGCAAAAAGCCGTCGACCACCGACTGCCGCACCTGCTCACGGGTCAGCGTGACGCTTTGAGTCGCCGCCAGCAGCTTGCTGCCGCCCCCGAGCAAGGTGATGCCGATCTGCTCGGGCGCGTTCTGCGCCAGCAACTGTTCCTTGGCCATGCGGCAGCGCTGCACCAGCTGGGCAAAGCGCTGTGCGGACAGCCTCTGGCCCAGGTCTGGCGCCTTGTGCGCAAAAGCCGGCTCAAGCTGATGGGCCAGCGCCAGGTCCATGTTGTCGCCGCCCAGCATCAGGTGCTCGCCGACGGCCGTGCGCGTCAGTGTGGGCAGGCTGCCATCGGCCGATGCATCCACGCGAATCAGCGTCAGATCGGTAGTTCCCCCGCCCACATCCACCACCAGCACCAGGCGGCTGTCCGCCAGTTGCGCAGCCAGCTCATCGCCCTGCAGCACCAGCCAGTCGTGAAACGCGGCCTTGGGCTCCTCCAGCAGCTGCACGCGCGGCAGACCCGCCATCTGCGCGGCCTCCAGCGTCAGTGCACGTGCACCTTCGTCGAACGAGGCTGGTACCGTCAGCACCACGCTTTGCTGGTGCAGTGGCGCTTCGGGACGGGCCTGGTCCCATGCTGCTCTGACGTGGGCCAGGTAGGAGCTTGAGGCCGCCAGCGGCGATACCTTGGCCACGTCCTCGCCAGCCCCCCAGGGCAGGATGGCGGCCGTGCGATCCACGCCGGTATGCGAGAGCCAGCTTTTGGCGCTGGCCACCAACCGCCCCGGCACGGCAGCGCCCAGATCTCGCGCCCAGCGGCCGATGACGGCAGGCGCCGCCTCATCCGCGCCCTGCGGCGGCCAGGGTTGGCGCCAGACCTCGCCCAGCTCGCCCTGGGCGGCCTGGTAACGCACCGAAGGCAGCAGGGGCTGGGCCACGACCTCGCCTGCCGTGCTGCGCTGCGGAATATCGAGCAGCGCGATATCGCTTGTCGCAGCGTCCAGCGCAACGCTTGCCACGACCGTGTGACTGGTGCCCAGGTCGATGCCGACGGCGTAGGTGGGGCGAGATGAATGCATGGGCTGAGGCGGAGACACGTAAAACTCTGTCGCCGATCGTAACAAGAGCCGGATGCCCGAACCGCCTGCCGGGATGAGCTGCTGCTGCGACGACAACTGTCCAAAGCAGTGCACGGTGGCTGGCACGGGATTTGCCTTGTAACAAGCGCGCAGATTCGCGCAAGTTTCATAGCAAAGATCGAAGGCTAGTCGCTACATGCCAGTCAAAACAACAACTGTGTCTCGTGTCCTCCTCGCCGCTCTGGCCACCGCCGGAGCTTCCGTCGCGCTCGCACAAAGCAGCGTGCAGATCTATGGCCGCCTCAATACCTCGGTCGAGCATCAGAAGGTCGGAAACAGCAGCCTGACCGGGCTCTTCAACAACAACTCGCGCTTTGGCTTTGTGGGTAGCGAAGACCTGGGCGGCGGCCTCAAGGCCGGCTTCCAGCTCGAATCCGGCTTCGAATCCGATACCGGCGCCGGTACCGGCAGCACCGGCGCCCTGGCCTTTCAGCGTCAGAGCGAAGTCAACCTCTCGGGCAGTCTGGGCAAGCTGCGCCTGGGCCGTTTTGGTGCCGCCACCTATTTCGGCATTGCCGACTATGGTGCACTGGATGAGCCCAACCACGACACCGGCTCCATCGCCGATGCGCTCTACGACTACGTGATGCGCAACACCAACAAGATCGCCTACCGCAGCCCTGTGATGGCCGGGCTGACATTGGAAGCTCAGGCATCGCTACACGAAAAGACGACAGGTGCCGTGCAGAAGAACGGCTACGACCTCTATGCCAACTGGGAACGCGGCCCCTTGGCCCTGGGCGCGGGCTTTACCCAGCTGGGTGACGACAGGCAGTTTGCCCTGCGCGGCCACTACATCTGGAATGCGCTGCAGATCGGTGCCTACTACCAGCGCTCGGACAACGGCTCAGGCTCGCTGTGCAGCAATGGCGGTACCGGCTGCGGCACGCGTGACGCTGCGCGCGTGACTGCGGCCTACCGGGTCGGCGCTTCGGAGCTTGCCCTGGGCTACGGCTGGGCCAGCCGCTGGAGCCATGTGCCCGGCAGCAGCGCACGCCAGTGGATTCTTGGCTACAACCACCACCTGAGCAAACGCACCAAGCTCTACGCTGCCTACACACGCATCGACAACGGAGCCGGCGTGGCCTATGGCTATAACTTCAAGGGTGGCGTGGGCTATGGTCAGGATGCCAGCAGCCTGAGCATCGGTCTGCGCCACGCGTTCTAGACCTGCTTGAGTGGGGCACGTGCCATGTTGCTGGTGGGCATGGTGCGCGCCCTGCTTCTCAAAAGAAGAGCTTCATGATCTTGCGCCAGGCATGATTGGACCTGAACCTTTGTGTGACATGTCTTTGTCACGGACAGAGGGCGGGTCTCGGCCAGAAGTGCAGCCACAAACAAGAGAACAAAAAGAGAGAACAAAAGAGAGAACAAAAAAGCCCGCCAACCAATCGGCCAGCGGGCTTTCGCAGTCGAGCAATGCAACAGCCTTACTCGGCGGCCTCCGCAGAGGTCTCCGCGCGCACATCGAATTCCACCTTCCAGCGCTCGCTTCCGCCCACGGGCACGGCATTGAGCTCCAGCGTGCCGATATCGGTCACGCGCGCCGCCAGGGTCACGGGCACCACCTCGCCGGCAGCGCGGCCGGCGGCGGGCAGATTCAGCTCGATCTCCTGCAGCTCCACCAGCTCTTCGGGCGACCAGAAGTCCAGCATGGTGCCGACCTGATCGGTGCGGCGCACGGACGAGCCGAAGAAGCGCAGACGCACGGGCTCGCCCACGACCAGGCCGAACTCTTCGTCAGGCAGAGCGACTTCCGTGCCCTCCTCCATGCCGAACGGTGCCAGGCACAGGGCGGACAGAGGCGGCTCCATGCCGGGGATGGCGGGCATATTGCTCTCCACACCCACGTAATAGGACTGGGCCGTGCCGCCGCGAATGCGCACGCCGCGGCCGCTGGTGGCGATATGGCCGTAATAGGCCGCACCGCGGGCCACGGCCAGATCGAGGTTGGCACCGTCCAGCAGGCGCGCAGGCTCGCAGGCCTCGTCGTCCAGCCAGCCGTTGATGACCTCCAGGATGCGCTGCTCGATCTGGGGCGCCTTGAGCACGCCGCCGTTGAACAGAATGGCCGTGGGATGCAAAAAGGTGGAGCCGTCGATCTGATCGCCGTCCAGGCCCTCGATCTCGGCCAGCGCATGAACCTGACGGCTCAGAAAGGCCGCCAGATGGCGCGTGACGGCGGCATCTTGCGCATAGGGCAGGCCCAGTTGCGTGAGCGCGCCGCGCGCACGGGTCTTAGGCTTGTCGCTGACGGCCACCTTGGGGAAAAAGCCCTCGACCAGCATGGCCAGCACTTCGTCGCGTGTCACTTCGGTACGGATGCTGCCGCCGATGAGCTTGCTGCCCCGGCTGGGTACGACCACGGGCACGGCTTGCAGGCTTGCGTCAGCCAGCAATTGCTCCTTGGCTGCGCGGCAGCCATGGGCCAGCGCACGGGTTTGCCAGGCATCGAGCTGCTTGCCTTCGGCCGCCAGCTTGCGTGCAACGCCATAGGCCAGGGCCAGGTCCATGTTGTCGCCGCCCAGCAAAATGTGTTCGCCCACGGCAATGCGCTGCAGCTCCAGATTGCCATCGCGCTCCAGCACGGCGATCAGCGAGAGGTCGGTGGTGCCGCCACCCACGTCCACGACGAGGATGATGTCGCCATGCTTGACCTGCTTGCGCCACTGGCCGCCGCTGGCCTGGATCCAGCTGTACAGCGCGGCCTGAGGTTCTTCGAGCAGTGTCAGCCTGGCAAAGCCCGCAGCCTTGCAGGCCTCGGCCGTCAACTCGCGCGCGGCGGGGTCGAACGATGCCGGGATGGTGACGGTGATGTCCTGCTGGGCAAACGGGGCCTCGGGGTGAGCCTGCTCCCAGGCGCGGCGCAGATGCTCGAGATAGCGGGTTGAAGCGGTCAGCGGCGAAATGCGGCTGACTTCCTCGGGCGCATCGGCGGGCAGAATGCCGGCGCGGCGATCGACGCCGGGGTGGCAGAGCCAGCTCTTGGCGCTGCTGACCAGACGGATGGGCGTGGCCGCGCCGCGGCTGCGGGCGAACTCGCCGGTGATGAAGTCGCCGGGTGCACCGGGCAAGCTGCGCTCGGCCTCGGTCAGCTCGCTTTCGTGCGGCAGATAGAGAAAGGACGGCAGCAGGGGCCTGACCTCGACACTGCCGGGAGCCGTGAGCTGGGGAATGTCCAGCACGCCCTGCACCACCTTCTCGCCATCGCTGGCGGTCTTGTTCACATAGGACAGCGCGCAGTGGGTGGTGCCCAGATCGATGCCGATGCTGTAGCTAGCGCCGGCAGACAGGGCGTCGGCCTGGCCTGCAGGGCCTTGTGGCTGAGCGGCGGCAGCCACGGAATCAGGAGTGCTCGCAGCTTGACTGGCCGCACCCGATGCGGCGATGGAGGCAAACATATTCATGGCTCACAGCTCCACTTCGGCTTGGGCGATGACCTTGGCGGCCTGAATGTCGGTGAGCTGGGGCAGCTTGACCTGCGTCACCAGCCAGCCGCGATGGGACAGCGTGCCGGTAAACGGCGGCTGGCCGACCACATTGCCCGTCAGTCGCACGGCAGCAGCGTCAAAACCGGCCTGCAAAGTGATGCGCGAGCCTTCGGCTTCGCTGCAAACGGGGGAGAGCGTGAAATGCTCGCGCAGCACCTTGCGGCAGCCTTCATGCACCACGCGCGCAGCCGCACCGATCTCGGCATCGGTATAGGGCGCGACGTCTTCCTGGATGAAGTCCACAAAACGAGCCTCGCGCTGCATCAGGCCCAGCAGTTGCAGGGCGGCGCTGTCGGTGGCGACGAGCTTTTCCACTTCGACGGTTTTTTCGATCAGCTTCTCGACCGGAACCTCGACGCGCTTCTCGACGGTCTTTTCCACGATTTTTTCGACCGGCACTTCGACGCGAACCTCGACGATCTTCTCGACCGGCACTTCCACGCGTACTTCCCTGGGGGCGACGTCGGCGGCAAAAGCCTCACCGGCGCGTACACGACTCACGTCGGCGGCCAGGCGACCGTTACCGAGAATGGCAAAGAAACTGCCGATCGCGATGGCGATGCGGCTCAGGAATGAGGGGGGGGTATTGGCAGTCATGGAGTCTGTCTCAAAACAGGTTCACGCATGCAGAGTCATTCTGTGGCGCCCTTGCGGGCTGCGCTGCGCGAACCGAAAACGGAGCCGGACCAGGCGGCAGCGACACGGCCGGCCCTGGCGGCACAAGGCTGGACGCGCCGCAAACGATGCGCGCGGGCCTGTGCAACAGGCGCAGATATTACCCAAAAAGCCCGGTCAGCCGTCCCGCTATGGCTTTGCCGCGTCGGCTGCCGCACCTGGACACGCGCTGCCGGGTCATACGCCGCAAGCATGACCTTCTTCCGTTTCATCGTTATGAAACCGCTGCCATTTGCCGGATAGTTGATGCAGGATCTTGACAAACAGGCCGCCCCGGCAACGGGTCTTGCCGATTCATGGGCTGCAGGCAATGCGCGGCACCATGGACGACCGCACAACAATTGCATTGCGTTTTCGATACGCCCACTTCCCGAGGAGACTTCCCCCATGCGCCTGATGACCGCGAACATAACGCTGGCATGTACCGCCCTTGTAGCCGCCATGGCCGCCTCCGGCGTCCAGGCCCAGACCGCCTCCGGCAGCACGCTGGAAAAGCTGCAGAAGACCGGCAAGGTGGTCATAGGCGTGCGCGAAAGCTCGGCCCCCATGGCCTATGCCATAGGCGCCAACCACCGCTTCACCGGCTACCACGTGGAGTTGTGCGAAAAGGTGCTGGCCCAGATCGCGCCCAGCGTCAAGATCGAATACATGGCCATCACCGCGCAGAACACCATGCCTCTGGTGCAAAACGGCACGGTGGATCTGGGCTGCGGCCCCACGACCAACAACCTCAGCCGCCAGAAGCAGGTCTCGTTTGCCGTCACCACCTATGTCAGCCAGGTGCGCATGGCCGTGCGCGCAGACTCTCCCGTGACCTCGTTCAAGCAGCTGGACGGCAAGACCGTGGCAGCTTCGGCGGGGACCACCGCCGTGCAGCTGCTGCGCAAATACAGCCATGACAACAATGTCAAGCTGCCGACCCAGCTGGGCAAGGACCATTTCGAGAGTTTTCTGATGCTGGAATCCGGCCGCGCTGACGCTTTTGTGCTTGACGACAATCTGCTGGCCGGCGTGATCGCCAACTCCAAGGACCCCAGGGGCTACAAGATCGTGGGCGAGGCGCTGGGATCGGAGCCCATCGCGCTGCTGATGCGCAAGGATGATCCGGGCTTCAAGAAGGCCGTGGACGATGCCCTGGTGCGCATGATGAAGTCCGGCGAGGTGGCGAAGATCTACGACAAGTGGTTTATGCAGCCCATTCCACCCAAGGAAATGCCGCTGAACCTGCCCATGAGCGAGACGCTCAAGCAGTTGCTGCAAGCGCCCAATGACAAGCCGCTGGAAGCCTATAACAGCTGAAACGACCGCAAGCCTGCGCCTGAAGTCATGCTTTATTGATAGCTGGTTGCGCTTGTTGAACAATAAGTTCAGGCATATTCATTACTGAACTCATTGAAGGAGCTGCGCTGGCAGCTCCTTTTTTCATTACAGCGGCGCAGAGGAAGCAAACTCCTGCGCGACCTGCTTGAGCCAGCCCTGGAAGGCCTGCAACGGCGGATAGGTCGAGCGGCTGGTCGGCCAGGCCAGGTAGTAGCGCTCGGCACTTTCCACCTCGGGCAGTTGCGGCAGAGCCTGGACCAGATCGCCGGCCTGCAGCTCGCGCAGGATCAGAAACTTGGGCAGCAGCGCCACGCCCACGCCGGCGATCGCGGCCTGGGCCGCCGTGGCGAACTGATCGAACAGCATGCCCTGCATATCGCCGCCCTGGCAGCCCTGGCTGCCGAACCAGCGCTGCCAGGCGTCGGGGCGCGAAGCCAGATGCAGCAGGGGCGCGCGCAGCAGATCCTGGGGCCGGGCAAAGCCATGACGGGCCGCCACATCAGGGCTGCAGGCCGGCACCACGGTCTCGCTCATGAGGAACTCCAGCTCCGCGCCCGGCCAGTTCGGCAAGCCGAAATGAATGGCCGCATCCACGGCCTCGAGCTGGAAATCGAACTGCGACAGCCGCGTTGTCAGATTGATGGTGATGCCCGGATGGGCACTGAAGAACTGCGGCAGCCGCGGCGCCAGCCAGCGCGTGCCGAAGGTCGGCAGGATGGCCAGGTTCAGGCTGCCGCCCTGCGGATTGGTGCGAAAGCCCAGCGTGGCATTGGAGATGCGCGCCAGGGCAGCGCGTATCTCCTGCGCATAGGCCTGGCCCGCAGCGCTCAGGCGCACGGTCTGGCGCTCGCGCACGAACAGCTCGGTGCCCAGGCGCTCCTCCAGCGCGCGAATCTGGCGGCTGACGGCGCTTTGCGTCAGATGCAGCTCGGCGGCCGCTGCGGTAAAGCTCTGATGCCGCGCCGAGGCCTCGAAGGCGCAGAGCAGGGACATGGGGGGCAGAAAGCGACGGGATAACTGCATGGCGGCAAGGATGTGGGAGGGATTCGGGCGCAGGTTCATTCCATTCGGGTATGACCTGCAGGCCGGATTATCGTTTGACCAAAGTCATGACGGCGCAGAACATGCTGCATATTCCTGCGGCCCCGCCAGCGGCGCGGCCATCCCACGAACCCCAGCCCTTCTGTTTTGTCATGAGCGCCACGCCCCACGCCTCTTCCACCGCAGCCCGCTTTGTCAGCGTCGACGAGATCCGCACGCGCTTCTCGCGTGCCATGTCCGAGATGTACCGCAAGGAAGTGCCGCAGTACGGCACCCTGATCGACCTGGTGGCCGATGTCAACGCCGTGGCGCTGCAGGCCGACCCCGAGCTGCGCCAGCGCATGAACAGCAGCGGCGAGCTCGAGCGCCTGGATGTGGAGCGCCATGGCGCCATCCGCGTGGGCACGGCCGAGGAACTGGCCACGCTGCGCCGCCTGTTCGCCGTGATGGGCATGGAGCCCGTGGGCTATTACGACCTCTCGGTGGCCGGCGTTCCCGTGCACTCCACGGCCTTTCGCCCCGTGCACGACGAGGCACTGCTGGCCAACCCGTTTCGCGTCTTCACCTCGCTGCTGCGCCTGGAGCTGATTGCCGATGCAGCGCTGCGCGCGCAGGCCGCCGAGATCCTCGAGCGCCGCAGCATCTTCACGCCACGCGCACTGGAGCTCATTGCCCAAGCCGAGCGTGACGGAGGCCTGGACAGCAGCGACGCCGACGCCTTTGTGCAGCAGGCCCTGGAGACCTTCCGCTGGCACAGCGACGCCACCGTGGATGCCGCGACCTACAAGGCCCTGCAGCAAGCCCACCGCCTGGTGGCCGATGTGGTGTGCTTCAAGGGGCCGCACATCAACCATCTGACGCCACGCACGCTGGACATAGACATGGCCCAGGCCGATATGCCCACGCGCGGCATGGATGCCAAGGACGTGGTCGAAGGCCCGCCGCAGCGCGCCTGCCCCATCCTGCTGCGCCAGACCAGCTTCAAGGCACTCAAGGAGGCCGTGCGCTTTACCGATGCCGACGCCAACGCGGACAGTTCCGGCGCCCATACCGCGCGCTTTGGCGAGATCGAGCAGCGCGGCGTCGCGCTGACACGCAAGGGCCGAGCCCTGTACGACGAGCTGCTGGGCCTGGTGCGCGGCATAGACAGCGCGGGCAGCGCCGCGCCCGACTATGCACACCGCCTGCAGCAGGTCTTCACGCAGTTTCCCGACACCCACGAACAATTGCGCCGCCAGGGTCTGGCCTTCTACCGCTACCGCCTGACCGAGCAGGCTCAGGCCTCGCTTGCCCAAAGCCCTGCCAGTGCAGACCTGGAAGCACTGATCGACCGGGGTCTGGTGCAGGCCGAGCCGATTACCTATGAAGATTTTCTGCCCGTGAGCGCGGCCGGCATCTTCCAGTCCAACCTCGGCGGCGAGGAGCAAAAGCAATACCAGGCCCATGCCGCGCAGCAGGTCTTCGAAAGCGCGCTGGGCGCGCGCGTGCATGACGAAATCGCCCTGTACGAGGCCTCCGAGCAGCAATCCAGGGCCCAGGTTCTCGCAATGCTGTCGGGAGCGGCAGCATGAGTCGGGACAGCGCACTGGCTCCCTTTGCCGCGGTGTTTGCCGAGCCTGCGGGGTCTCCGATACGCGAGCTGTTTCCCTATCTCTCGCGCCCCGGCATGATCTCGCTGGCCGGCGGCTATCCATCGCCCAGCCTCTTCGATGCCGAGGGCCTGGCCCAGGCTGCACAGCAGGCCATGGCCCAGGGCCCCGGCGCGCTGCAGTATGGCGCCACCGAAGGCCTGAGCGAGCTGCGCGAGGCCCTGGCGCAGCAGGCGCGCGAGCGCGGCATGCATGCGACGGCCGCCGACATACTCGTGACCACCGGATCGCAGCAGGCCTTTGACCTGCTGGTGCGCGTGCTCGTCGAGCCCGGCGACACGGTGCTGGTCGAGGTGCCGGCCTATCCCGCCACGCTGCAGGCCCTGCGTCTGGCCCAGGCGCGCATCCTGCCCGTTTCCATGGACGAGCAAGGCCTGCAGACAGAAGCCCTGGCCGATCTGCTGGCCGCACTGCCGGCCGGCCAGCGCCCCAAGCTGCTCTACACCGTGCCGAACTTCTCCAACCCGCGCGGCACGCTGCTGGCGGCCGAGCGCCGCGAGGCTCTGGTGCAACTGGCCCGGCAACATGGCTTCTGGGTGGTCGAGGACGATCCCTATGGCGAGCTGCGCTTCGACGAGCCCGGCGACGTCCCCCAGGCCATGCCTGGCACCGTGCGCGCCGCGGGCGAGCGGCTGGCCGAGCCCGGCTCCAACCCCGTCATCTATCTGTCCAGCCTGTCCAAGACCGTGGCCCCCGCGCTGCGCGTGGGCTGGATGCTGGCCGACGCACCGCTGCTGCGCCGCTGCACGGTGGCCAAGCAGACGGCCGATCTGTGCACCTCACCGCTGACGCAGTCGGTCGCCGCCTGCTATCTGGCCAGTGGGCGCTACCCGGCCACCGTGCAGCGCGCGCGCCAGGAATACCAGCGCCGCATGCAGGCCCTGGTCCAGGGCCTGAACGCGGCACCGGACAGCGGCATACGCTGCTCGCGCCCCGCAGGCGGCATGTTCGTCTGGGCCGAGCTGGACCGCCGCATCGATCCGCAAAAGCTCTTCGATGCCGCCGTGGCCCTGGGCGTGATCTATGTGCCAGGCAAGGCCTTCTATCCTGCCGCCCCCGACCTGCACACGCTGCGCATGTCGTTTGCCGCGCCCGAGGTGCCGCAGATCGCGCAGGCCGTGGAGCGTCTGTGCCAGGCTGCAGCACAAAGCCGCTGAGATAAAGCACCCCCTGTGCCGCTTCGCGTCTTCCCCCTCTCTGGCTTCGCCGGAGGGGGACGGCACCGACGCTGCGGGGCGGCCCTTGCGCAGCGCCCGGCCATGCACAGCGCCATGAAATCACGGAGATACGGGAGCCCAGCTGCACCGGCCAGGGCCGCGCGGCATAATCGGGGCTCAGATATCTTCTTAGCCATGGCCTGCCTGCACCTGTCCACCGCCGCCCGCCTGCGCCGCTCTGCCCTTGCTGCAGAGCTGCCCGCGCGTGCCTGCGTGCTGCGTGCGCTGCACACACGCCGCCATGGCATTCCCACCGCATTCGTGAGCCTGAGCGGTGTCACGGCCATGCTTTCCGCCGCCGTGCGGATGGCTTGAAGCACACAGCTCACCTCCTCCGCACGGCCTTCCCAAACAGCATTTCCCTGGTGCATGGGAGAGGTACGTCCACGTCTTCGGCGTCCGTACTGTCACGCGCACCGCATCTTGCTCAAAGGACGATCCGGAGGTCAGCCATGGACATGGAACTCACTCAAAATTTCTTGCGCGGCAAAAACCCATGTGCCATGGGCTACCGCTGGTTTGTGCGCAACAACCTGGCCGGCGGCGACTACCAGGCGGCCATGGACACCCAGGTGGCCGCCGGCCGCGTGGAAGACGCACGCTGGCTGCTGGAGAACTTCGGCTCCACCAACAGCGTGCTGGAGCTCGAGCACCTGGAGGCCGACAACTTTGTCTATGCCGGCACCCTGATCGTGCATGGCGATGTGCGCGTCCCCGGCCAGCTGCTGGTGGGCCGCAGCCTGCAGACGGGCGGCGGCATACGCGCGGGCAAGCTGGAAGCGGGCGAGGAAATTCAATGCGGCGGCGCCATCTTTGCCGGTGAATTGCTCCAGGCCGGCGGCAGCATCAAGGCGGCCTGGAGTGTGGAAGTCGAGGGCGAGCTACGCGCCGAAGACCTGCGCTGCGGCTGGGAGCTGCGCGGCGGCGGCCATGTAAAGCTCAAAGGCAATGCCCATATCGGCCAGGAGGTGCAGGTGCAAGGCGATATGCACTGCGGCAAGGGCCTGAAAGCAGGCGGCGCCATCGAGGTGCAGGGTCTGCTCGATGTAGGTCATGGCATTGCCGGCAACGACGGCATTCTGTGCGGCAACCATATTCAGGCCGGCTGGGGCATCAAGGCCCTGGGCGATATCCGCGCGGCCTGCAGCATCCGCAGCGGCGAGACCCTGCAGGCTGATGGCGAAATCGCGGCCGGCCCGGGCTATGGCGTGTTTGCCGGCATGAATGTGCAGATGCAGGCCTGGCCCGACTGCGCCTGGGTGCGTGCGCTCAAAAAGCCCGAGGCGCTGATCAGCGGCTTCTGGGAAGGCCGGCCGGCCTTCGCCTAGACGTTGGTCGGGTTAAGGGGCAAACAGGCAAAATAGCTTTTTTGGCCCAAGGTCGGCGCCCGGCGCCCGCCTGTTGATAAGAGAGTCTGCCCCGTGTTTACCGGCATCATTCAGGCCGTGGCAAAGATTGCCGCGCTGCGCGACCAGGACGGCCTGCGCACCTTCATCATGGAGTTCCCCGAAGGCTTCTGCCAGGACCTGGCCATTGGCGCCAGCGTCTCGCATGACGGCGTCTGCCTGACGGTGACCGAGAACCTCTCGCCCACTAGCGCCAGCTTTGATGTGATGCTGCAAAGCCTGAACATCACCACGCTGGGCAGCTGCAAGGCCGGCGACACGCTCAATGTGGAGCGCGCCGCCAGGGATGGTGCCGAGATTGGCGGCCACCCGCTGTCGGGCCACGTGGACTTCATGGCGCCACTGCTGGAGCTGATGCAGACCGAGACCAACCACAAGATCCGCTTCGGCATTCCCGAGGCCTTCCGCCCCTATGTGTTTGCCAAGGGCTATATCGCCGTCAACGGCGCCAGCCTGACGGTGGCCGAGGTAAATCGCAAGGAGGGCTGGTTCGAGGTCTGGCTGATTCCCGAAACCCTTCGCATGACGGTGTTCGGCGGCAAGAAGGTCGGCGATCTAGTCAATATCGAGATCGAGCGCAGCACCCAGGTGGTGGTCGATACCGTGCGCGAAACCGTGGAAGCCAGCCTGGGCCGGCTCAAGCCCGTGCTCGAAGCCCTGCTGCAGGAAAAAGGCCTGAGCCTCGACGATTTCGTGGATGTGCCGCAACTGCCCAAGCAATAGCCCCGGGTCAGGGGCAAGCGTCAGAACATCTTCCGGCGCCCACCCCATGCCCTCTTTTCAGAGAGCCGGTTTGAAGCGCTTGAGCCGCAGCGCGTTGGAGAGCACGAATACGCTCGAAAGTGCCATGGCTCCAGCGGCAAACACCGGCGACAGCAACATGCCGTTGAACGGATAGAGCAGACCTGCCGCCACCGGTATCAGCGCCACGTTGTAGGCAAAGGCCCAGAACAGGTTCTCGCCGATGTTCTTCATGGTGGCCTTGGACAACGCAATCGCATTCGGCACGCCCGAAAGATCGCCCGACATCAGCACCACATCGGCCGCCTCGATCGCAATATCGGTGCCCGTGCCTATGGCGATGCCCACATCGGCCTCGGCCAGGGCCGGTGCATCGTTGATGCCGTCGCCCACATAGGCCAGCGTGCCATGCTCGGCCTTGAGGCGCTTGACGCTCTCGACCTTGCCGCCTGGCAAGACCTCGGCCACCACCTCGTCAATGCCCAGCTGCCGGGCAATCGCCTCGGCCGTGTGGCGGTTGTCGCCGGTAATCATGGCCACCTTCAGGCCCAGTGCGTGCAGGGCATCGATCGCGGGCTTGGTGCTGGGCTTGATCGGATCGGCCACGGCAATCATGGCGGCCACCTTGCCGCCTATGGCCGCATACAGCGGCGTCTTGCCTTCGCTGCCCAGGCGCTGGGCCTCGGCTGCAAAACCGTCAACGCTCAGACCGAGCTCGCGCATGAAGCGGTCGGCACCGATCTCCACCTGATCGCCCAGCACCACGGCACGCACGCCGAAACCGGTCACCGATGCGAAGTCGCTGATGGCCGGAACCTCCAGCCCCTCGGCCTTGGCTGCATCGACAATGGCGCGCGCAATCGGATGCTCGCTGCGATCTTCCACGGCAGCCACCCGCGCCAGAACGGCGGCACGTTCAAAGCCATCGGCCAGCACCAGATCGGTCAGCTCGGGACGGCCACGGGTCAGCGTGCCGGTCTTGTCCACCGCCACCACCCTGGCATCCTTGAGCTGCTGCAGTGCCTCGCCCTTGCGCAGCAACACTCCCATTTGCGCGGCACGCCCGGTTCCCACCATGATGGAAGTCGGCGTGGCCAGCCCCATGGCACAGGGGCAGGCAATGATGAGCACGGCCACGGCATTGACCAGGGCAAAGCTCAGCGCGGGATCGGGACCCCAGACCAGCCAGATCACAAAAGTCAGCAGGGCCGCGGCCATGACGGCCGGCACAAACCACATGGTGATCTTGTCCACCAGCGCCTGAATCGGCAGCTTGCTGCCCTGGGCCTGCTCCACCATGCGGATGATCTGCGCCAGCAGCGTATCGGCGCCCACCTTGGTGGCTCTGAAAGCCAAAGCGCCATTCTGATTGACCGTGCCGCCTACCACTTCGGCGCCCTCGACCTTCTCGACCGGCACGGGCTCACCGCTGATCATGGATTCGTCGACAAAGCTGCGGCCCTCGATGACCTCGCCATCGACAGGAATGCGCTCGCCGGGGCGCACTTCGATCACATCGCCGGCACGCACCTGGGCAATGTCGATTTCCAGGACCTGGCTATCGCGGCGCACGCGCGCCGTCTTGGCCTGCAGTTGCACCAGGCGGCGAATGGCCTCCGAGGTATTGCCCTTGGCACGCGCCTCCAGAAAGCGGCCCAGCAGGATCAGCGCGACGATGACGGCCGCGGCTTCGAAGTACACATTCACCGTGCCTGCGGGCAGCCATTGCGGCACAAAGGTCGCGACCACCGAATAAGCGAATGCCGCCGAGGTGCCCACCGCGACCAGCGAATTCATATCGGGCGCAGCGCGCAGCAGGGCGGGCACGCCTTTATCGAAAAAGCGCCTACCCGGCCCGAACAGCACCACGGCCGTCAGCACGAACTGGATGTACCAGCTGTTCTGCGTGCCGATGCTGCCCGCAATCCAGTGGTGAAATGCGGGCACCATGTGACCGCCCATTTCCAGCAGAAACACGGGCAGTGCGAACACGGTCGCAAAGATCAGCGAGCGCTTGAGCGACTCGCGCTCCTGCGCCTGGCGCTGGGCTGCGGCGTCCTCACCGGTTGCGGCAACGTTGTGCAGCACGGGTTGAGCTTCATAGCCGGCCTTTTCTATCGCTGCAATCAAGCTGCTCACATCCACGCTGCCCTGCAGCTGCACGCTGGCACGCTCGGTCGCAAGATTCACCACGGCGTTCTGGACACCGGGCACTTTCTTGAGCGCACGCTCCACGCGGCCCACACAGGACGCACAGGTCATGCCGCCCACCTGCAAATCCACGCTTTGCGCAGGTACCGCATAGCCTGCTTTTTCAATCGCCGCCACGGCTTGCGGCAGGATGGCCGCAGCCTGCGCCGGATCGGCCACGGTGAGGCTGGCTTTTTCCGTGGCCAGATTGACCACGGCCTCCTGCACACCGGGCACTTTCTTGAGCGCCCGCTCCACCCGGCCCACGCAGGATGCGCAGGTCATTCCTTCCACAGACAGCTCAAAGGCTCCGCTTTTGGTCAGTGCATTCATCGCGTTCTCCATTCACGTTGAAGGCCACTGTAGAGATTGACATCATGTAAAGGTCAAGCCCCCGGCAAAAACCTCTTTCGGCAGGGTGCAAACATGCGGAGTTTGGCTTGAGTGCAGCAAGGCCAGAAAAAACAAAGCGCGACACGGAGGTCGCGCTTCGAGCGGGCCGGCCCAAGCCTAACCTGCCCTGCCCTGCCCTGCCCTGCCCTGGCCGGGCCTGGGGCCTATCGGATATGCGCGATCACGGCACCCAAGGTCTGTGCAGAGCCTGCCTGCGCGGCCAATGTGACACGACCGCTCTTGTGGGCCGAGACCTGCATTTCCATTTTCATGGCTTCCATCACGGCGATCACATCGCCTTCCTTGACCTCGTCGCCATCGGCGACCTTCCAGGCA
This sequence comes from Comamonas sp. NyZ500, assembly GCF_016772095.1. Classification (NCBI taxonomy): domain Bacteria; kingdom Pseudomonadati; phylum Pseudomonadota; class Betaproteobacteria; order Burkholderiales; family Comamonadaceae; genus Comamonas; species Comamonas sp. NyZ500. The sequence goes on from NZ_JAEIJE010000004.1 coordinate 297,567, forward strand.
TGCAGATTGCCGGCAATCGGCGAGATGACCGCCTCAGGGTCCACGCTTTGCTGCGCGACGGCCTGAGACACGCCAGTCGTCGGCGCGGACAGACCTTGCAGCAGCATGGCGGGCAGGCCCAGCTGCACGCGGCGGCCGTCGATCTCGATGGCGGTGCGCAGCAGGCTGGTATCGGCCACAGGTTCGGCGCGGGCCGCTGCGGCCAGCGGCTCGGCAAACTCGGTCTCGATCCAGCGGGTGTGGACATTGAAACCAGCAGTCCCCACAAAGTCGGCCTGATTCAGCACGGCCTTGTGGAAAGGCAGCACCGAAGCCACGCCCTCGATGCGGAACTCGGCCAGCGCACGTCGGGCGCGGGCCAGAGCCTGCTCACGCGTGGCCCCGGTGACGATGAGCTTGGCCATCATGGAGTCGAACGTGCCGGGGATCACCGAGCCGGTTTCGACGCCCGAATCGAGTCGCACGCCCGGCCCCGAAGGTGGGGCAAAACGCGTGATCAGACCCGGGGTAGGCAAAAAGCCGCGCCCCACATCTTCGGCATTGATGCGGAACTCGATAGAGTGGGCGCGCGGCGGCGGAGTCTGCGTGAATGACAGTGGCAAGCCATCGGCCACGCGCAGCTGTTCCTGCACCAGATCGATGCCCGTGGTTTCCTCGGTCACGGTGTGCTCGACCTGCAAGCGGGTATTGACCTCGAGGAAGGAGATGGCGCCATTGCCGCTGAGCAGGAATTCCACGGTTCCGGCGCTGATATAGCCTGCCTGCGCACAGATAGCCCTGGCTGCACTGTGAATGCGTTCACGCTGCGCCTCGGTGATGAAGGGTGCGGGCGCTTCTTCCACCAGCTTCTGGTTGCGGCGCTGCAGCGAACAGTCGCGCGTGCCCAGCACCACCACATTGCCGTGCGTGTCGGCAATCACCTGCGCCTCGATATGGCGCGGCTTGTCGAGGAACTGCTCCACAAAGCATTCGCCACGGCCGAAAGCCGTCACGGCCTCGCGCACGGCAGAGGCATACAGCTCGGCCACTTCGTCCATGCGCCAGGCGATCTTCATGCCACGGCCACCGCCACCAAAAGCAGCCTTGATGATGATGGGCAAGCCATGCTGCTGGGCAAAGGCCAGCACTTCGTCGGCATCCTTGACAGGATCCGGCGTGCCAGCCACCAGCGGCGCTCCGACCTGCAGCGCAATCTTGCGCGCCTCGACCTTGTCGCCCAGCTTGGCAATGGTGTCGGGACGCGGACCGATCCAGATCAGACCCGCATCCAGCACGGCCTGGGCAAAGGCTTCGCTCTCGGACAGAAAGCCATAGCCGGGATGGACGGCGTCGGCGCCCGAGTGCCTGGCGATCGCAATCAGCTTGGCGATGTTCAGATAGGTGTCGGCGGGCTTGTCGCCATCGAGGCCGTAGGCTTCATCGGCGCGGCGCACATGCAGAGCATCGATATCGGCATCGGCATAGACGGCGACGGACTTCACTCCGTAATCCGCGCAGGCTCGCGCGATGCGCACGGCGATCTCGCCACGGTTGGCAATCAGAACTTTGGTAATCATGGTTGCCACCTCAGGAAGCGTAAGACAGGGATGCGAGACCGCCGCCGCCTGCTGCGCAGGCCCGGCAATCTGGTGAAACAACTGCTGCGCAGCTGTTTTCGCCACGGTTGGCAATCAGAACTTTGGTAATCATGGAAGGTCCTCACAAAGTGGGTGTGAGTTCTTCAAAAGAACGAACAGGGTTAAAACGAATCCAGGCACCTACGGGAATCTGCCCCGCAAGGTCCAGATGATGGGGTGCTACGCAACCGATCACGGGATAGCCACCGGTCAAGGGGTGGTCGGCCAGAAACAGCACGGGCTGGCCGCTGGCGGGGACCTGGATCGCCCCCAGCGGCGTGCCTTCGCTGGGCAGCTCGCTGGTCACGGCGCGCGTCAGTGCCTGCTCGCCGGCAAGGCGCAAGCCCACGCGATTGGACTGGGGCGTGACCTGCCAGCGCTGGGCAGCCAGCAAGGCCACGGCCTCGGGCGTGAACCAGTCGGTGCGCGGACCCAGCTCCACATCCAGCACCACCTCGCCGTCCGGGGCCGGCAACTCCTGCTCCGGCAGGGCCAGCTCGGCCACCACGGCATGGCGTGCCGGCTGCACCGCCAGCAACTGGCCGCTGTGCAGAGCAGGCGGGCCGACATGGGCCAGGGTGTCCGTCGAAGCGCTGCCCAGCACGGGAGCCACTTCGTAGCCGCCGCGCACCGCCACATAGCAGCGGGCACCGGCGACGGGTTGGGCAAGGCTCAGCGTGTCGCCATCGGCCAGTGCAATCGCGGCATGGCGCGGCGCAGACCAGCGGCGTCCGTCGGCCGTGGTGATGCTGATGGGCGCATCCGCGCCCGTCACTGCAACAACGTTCTCGCCCACGCTTTGCAGCGACAGGCCGCCACCTACTGTCTCCAGCACCGGCAGTTGGCTGGCATTGCCGACCAGCCGGTTGGCCGTCTTGAACGCCGCCTGATCCATGGCACCGGAGGCAGAAACACCCTGCCCGGCCTGGCCATGGCGCCCCATGTCCTGGAACAGCGTGAGCAGACCCGTGGCGCGCACGCGCAAGGCGCAGCCATTGAAACTCGTAGCTGCTTGCACCTGATCGTTCTTGATCTCAGGTACTTTTCCATCTGAAATCGAATCAGAGAAATCGCCAGAAGCTACTTTTTGAGTAGCAGCATCGACAAACTGCACGCGGTAGCCGGGCTGCAGCAAAGCCGGCAGATCGCGCGCCAGATCCCACATCGCGGCATCGGTCACACCGATGATCTGCCAGCCGCCGGGGCTGGCCTGTGGATAGACCGCGCTGAAGCTGCCGGCCAGCGCCACCGCACCGGCCGGAACCTTGGTTCGCGGCGTGGCACGGCGTGGCACGTTGAAGATGGGATCCCCGCCGCTCAGATAGGCAAAGCCCGGCGCAAAGCCGGTGAAGGCCACCGACCATTCGCTGCCGGTGTGGCGGCTCACCACTTCCTCGGCTGTGATGCCCAGTATCTGCGCAACCTCGGCCAGATCTTCGCCGTCATAGCGCACGGGAATCTGCACCAGCACATCCGAGCGCAGCACGCTGCCGCTGAGATCGCAGTCGGCAATGCGTCTTACCAGTTGCGCCGCGCCGATGATATGAGGCGCGAACTGGACAAGAATGGTGCGCGCGGCAGGCACCAGCTCCTGCACGCCCTCTATGGGCTGGGCCTGCAAGGCACCCAGCAGCACCAGCGTCTGCTGCAGGTCGGCCAACTCCACCAGAATGGCCTGGCGGTTGACGGGCAAAAAGCGCATGGAACTCATGGTGCTGTTTCCACAAAGGAGGTGATCTGCACGCCCTCCTGCTCGAAACGCTGGCGGATGTTGCGCGCAATGGCCACGGCACCGGGACTGTCGCCGTGCACACAGATGGAGTCTGCCTCCACGCGCACCAGGCTGCCGTCCACGGCCTCGATCACGCCCTCACGCACCAGGGTCAGCATGCGCTGGGCGATCAGGTTTTCGTCGTGCAGCACGGCACCAGGCTCGCGGCGCGAGACCAGGGCGCCGTCGGGCGTATATCCGCGATCGGCAAAGGCCTCGGCCACCACACAGAGGCCCGCATCGCGGGCCCAGGCTATCAGGGGCGCACCTGCCAGAGCCATCAGCACCAGCCTGGGATTGATGGCCTTGATGGCATTGATCACATCCATGGCCTGGCGCTTGTCCTGGGCAATGGTGTTGTAGAGTGCGCCGTGCGGCTTGACATATTGGACGCTGGTGCCGGCTGCCTGCGCCAGGCCTTGCAGAGCGCCGATCTGGTAGATCACGTCGGCCACCAGATCGCCGCTGGCCACATCCATGTTGCGACGCCCGAAACCCGACAGGTCGCGGTAGGCCACATGCGCACCCACGACCACGCCGCGCGCCTTGGCAGCCCTGAGCGTGGTCAGCATACCGGCCGGGTCGCCGGCATGAAAGCCGCAGGCCACATTGGCGCTGCTGACGATGTCCAGCATGGCCGCATCGTCGCCCATGCGCCAGGCGCCAAAGCTCTCGCCCAGATCGCTGTTCAAATCCATTTTCATCATTCGTCTCCCGGTCAGCCTCAATGCAGCTGACCTGCGTGTTCCAGCAAATCCTGCTGCACCGTCATGGCCGTATGAATGGCTGTACGTATGCCCTGGATCTGTGTGTTCAGCGCCATGCTGGCCATGCCTGGCTGGCGCGCGGCCTGCTGCGGCAGCGCAGGTATGTGAATAAAGCCGCCGCGCACGCCGGGGCCCGCACGGCGAGACAGCCTGTGCATCAGGGCATAGAACACATGGTTGCAGACAAAAGTGCCCGCCGTGTTCGATACCGAAGCTGGAATGCCCGCATCGCGCAGATGGCGCACCATGGCCTTGATGGGCAGGGTCGAGAAGTAGGCCGCGGGCGCGTCGCGCACCACGGACTGATCGACGGGCTGATGGCCCGCGTTGTCGGGAATGCGGGCATCGTCGATATTGATGGCCACGCGCTCGGGCGTGATTTCGCTGCGCCCGCCGGCCAGTCCGAGGCTGATAATCAGCGTGGGCTGCAGCCTGGCCAGCGCCTCGTCGAGCGCCGCCATGGCCGCGCCGAACACGCAGGGCAGTTGCACGGCATGCACCACGCCATCAGCAATCAGCTCGCCGTCCAGCGCGCGCGCCACTTCCCACGAGGGGTTGACGCTGTCTTTGTCGAAGGGCTCGAAGCCGGTCAGCAGGATTCGGTGGGCAGCCTCAGTCATGGCAACTCTCTCTTAACGGAACATCAGGAAGTTGAGCAGGAACACATTGACGATCAGCAAGGTGATGGCCGTGGGAACCTGCGCACGGATGACGGCATTTTTGTCAATTTCCAGCAGTGCTGCGGGCACCAGGTTGAAGTTGGCCGCCATGGGTGTGAGCAAGGTGCCGCAGTAGCCCGACAACATGCCGACTGCCGCCATCACGGCCGGGTCACCATGGTAGACGCCAACCAGCACAGGCACGCCCACACCGCCCGTCATCACCGGAAAGGCTGCAAAGCCATTGCCCATGATGACGGTGAACAGCGCCATGCCGATCACGTACACGGCCACGGCCACAAAGCGCACATCCATGTTGATGTAGGTGGTGGTCACATAGGCCACGGCCTTGCCCACGCCGGCATCCGAGAACACCAGACCCAGCATGCCCAGCATCTGCGGCAGCACCAGGGCCCAGCCCAGCGCGTCGATCAGGCGGTGCGACTCGCGCAGGCCCTGCACCGGGGTCTCGCGTGTCATCTTGCAGGCCAGCACCAGCGCAATCACGCAGCCTATGCCCAGACTGACCAGCGTGCTGTTCTTGGGGTCGATCAGAGGAGTGCCGCCAAAGACCAGATGCTTGGCCGACAGCGTGCCCACCATGGTGATCAGCGGGATGGCCAGCGCCGGCACGAACAGCTTGTTGCCCAGGCGCTTGGCGCTTTCCAGGTATTGCGCATCGGTGCGCGGCTGATGCTTGCCACCCATCACGCCGCCGAAGCCCGCAATCAGGGCCATGACGACCGCGACCGCCCCCACCCATACGGGCGGCAGCAGATCACCGACGAGGAACACCAGCGCATACAGCGCCCAGAACAGGCCCGCCGAGAAACGGCGCGGGTTGCTGCCATCGCGCAGCGTCATCACGGCCGTCACCGCCAGCACCAGGCCGACGAGGTAGTACAGGTATTGAATGGTGATGGTCATGCCGACTCTCCCTGGGCAACTTTCTTTTCCGCAGCAATTTCACGCGCCAGCTGCTTGTCCAGGCGATGCAGGCGGAAGGCATGGATTGCAAAGGCCGAGATGGCCGTGGGAATGCCCCACAGCGCGACATGAATCGGCTCGACCTCGATACCGGCCTCCTTGAGGAAGGTGGTCATCAGCACGATCGCGCCGAAGGCCACAAAGATGTCTTCACCAAAGAACAGGCCCACGTTGTCCGTGGCAGCCGACATGGCGCGCAGCTTCTCGCGCACCTTGCCCGACAGCTTGCCATAGCGGTTTTCCGTCGCGCCTTCGGCCATGGGAGCCAGCAGCGGACGCACCATCTGGGGATGCCCGCCAAGGCTGGTCAGGCCGATGGCTGCCGTGAGCTGGCGCGCTGCCAGATAGACGATCAGCAGACGGCCGGCTGTGGCCGACTTGATGGAGCTGATCCAGTTCTGCGCATGCTGACGCAGGCCATGGCGCTCCAGCAGGCCGATCACGGCCAGCGGCAGCAAGATGATGAGCGGCAGATTGCGGGTCTTGATGAAGCCGGTCCCGATGGCGGCCAGAACCTTGTCCAGCGGAAAGCCCGCTGCAAAGGCGGTGCCGATGGCGGTCACGATGACCACCAGCATGGGGTTAAAGCGCAGCGCGAAGCCGGCAATGATGATGAGCACGCCGATCAGCGGCCACAGGTTTACGTCTACAGGCATGGAAGCCTCCGGAAATCACGCCCTGATCCGCTGCGCGGCGGGCTCTACCAAAGACGGGAACGCTATCGGCAACCCCGCCCAGCTCTTTTGAGGAAGGCCGGGCAGCTCTGCTTCAGACCTGCTTCACCCCTCATATTGTTGAACAATCTATTTAGATTGATTCCACAAATGAAATTGTTTGCAGAACAAATAGACTTTGTAATAGAGCAAACCCTAGGTTGCACCACTCTTTGGGACTTCTCTGAGTCAACAGAACGATGGCTACACTCTGGCGACAGCCAAAAGGGAACGTCATGAAAGTCGCAGCAGAGGTCCAGAACCTGACCGAACGCATCGCCGAAGAAATACGCAGCCAGCTGGTCAAGGGCGTGCTGAGCCCGGGCCAGCGACTGTCCGAAGCGGCACTCAGCGAAGCGCTGGATATTTCGCGCAACACCTTGCGCGAGGTGTTCCGCATGCTGACCAAGGAAGGTCTGCTGGTACACGAGCCCAACAAGGGCGTATCGGTGGCCGTGCCCAGCATGGCGTCCATCATCGACATCTATCGCGTGCGGCGCATGATCGAGTGTCAGGCCCTTGCACAGGCTTACCCCATGCACCCGGCGCTGACGCGGATGCGCGAGGCCGTGGAAAGCGGCCAGCGGCACAGCGAGGCCGAGGACTGGTCCGAGGTGGGCACAGCCAATATGGCGTTTCACAAAGCCATCGTGGCCCTGGCCGACAGCGAACGCCTCAACGAGATGTTCTCGCATCTGCTGGCGGAGCTGCGCCTGGCCTTCGGCCTGCTGCGCGACCCGCATTTTCTGCATGCACCTTATGTGAGCATGAACCTGAAGATTCTGCAGATCTTCGAAGCCGGCAGGCCCGCGGAGGCGGCACAGGAGCTCAGTGCCTATCTGGTGCATTCCGAACGCATCATTCTGGCCGCCTATGCCCGGCGTCTGGCAGAGGCGGGGATCAAGGCCCCTTGAGGGATCTTGTTCAACAAAATGCCATTTTCAATAGAGGTAAAGCAATAAAACACCCTACGTTTCTTTGAAACTCGTTGAAATCCCTCATGGATGTTTGTTGAGACAAATGCTACTTTTGGCACAACTCTTGCCTGAGTTCATTCGTCTGCATCTCTTATCCGAGGAGTTCTCATGAAGCGTCGCATTTTCTGCGCCACCGCAACCTTGCTCGCCGGCATCGGCATTGCCGGTCATGCCATGGCACAAACCAAGTGGGATTTCGCCACCGCATACGGGCCTGGAAACTTTCACTCCAAGAACAACGAACTGTTTGTGAAGGATGTGGATGCTGCCACGGGCGGCAAGCTCAAGATCACGCCGCACTTTGGTGCGTCGCTGTTCAAGATGCCCGAAATCAAGCGTGCCGTGCAGACCGGCAATGCACAGATGGGCGAATTCTTTCTGGTGAGCTTTCAGAATGAGTCGCAGATCTTCGGCGCCGACGGACTCCCGTTCCTGGTGAGCAACTATGACGAGGCCTACAAGCTCTATCAGGCTCAGAAACCCGCGCTGCAAAAGCTGCTGGACAAGCAGGGACAGGTGCTGCTGTATTCCGTGGCCTGGCCTCCCCAGGGGATCTACACCAAAAAGCCCGTCAACTCCGCGGCCGATCTCAAGGGCATGAAGTGGCGCGTGTACTCCCCCACTACCGCCCGCATTGGCGAACTGATTGGCGCCCAGCCCGTGACCGTGCAGGAGGCCGAGCTGTCCCAGGCTCTGGCGACCGGCGTGGTGGATGGACTGATCACCTCCAGCGCAACCGGTGCCGACAACAAGCTGTTTGAAAGCCTGAAGTACTACTACAACGTGCAGGCCTGGATTCCCAAGAATGCCGTGACCGTGAGCAAGAAGGCCTTTGGCGCACTGGACAAGAGCACGCAGGAGGCCGTGCTCAAGGCCGCTGCCGCTGCCGAGCAGCGCGGCTGGAAAGAGTCCAGGGAAGTGGATGCACGCTCGATTGCCGCCCTCAAGCAAGGTGGCATGCAGGTCGAGCAACCCTCCGCCCAGCTCAAGGCAGACCTGGGCAAGATCGGCGCGACCGTGATCAAGGAATGGACGGACAAGGCCGGCGCTGACGGCCAGGCCATTCTCGACGGCTACAAGGCTGGCAAGTAAGGCGCAGATTGCATCGGCTCCCCCGACCCCGTCATCCGGGGCGGGCGGCCGATGACCTCATCCTCTCAGGAAGACAAGCATGCGCAAGTTACTCAACGGCCTCTATGACGGCAGTGCCTGGCTTGCCGGCATCGCCATGATCGGCGTGCTGGCGATGGTGCTGCTGACCATCACCAGCCGACTCTTTGGCTTCAGCGCCCCGGGCACCGATGCCTACGCAGGCTATGCCATGGCGGGCGCCGGCTTCATGGCCCTGGCCAGCACCTTGAAGAAGGGTGAACATATCCGCGTCACCCTGCTGCTGGGTGCGCTCAAGGGCAAGGCCTACAAGGCGCTGGAACTGACCGCCCTGGGCATCGCCACCATTCTTTCGGCCTTTCTGGCTTTCTATTCCACGCGCCTGGTCTGGCAGTCCTGGGAGATCGAAGACATCTCCGTGGGCATAGACGCCACACCGCTGTGGATTCCCCAGATCTTCATGGCTCTGGGCACGATTGTTTTCTTCATCGCGTTCTGCGACGAACTGGTGCTGGAGCTGCTGGGCAAACGCAAGGCGGTAGAGAAGGAGGGAACCCCTCATGAATGAAATCACCGCAAGCATTGCACTGATCGTGGTGCTGCTGGCCCTGCTTGGCGGCGGTGTCTGGGTCGGACTGACGCTGGCAGGCGTTGCCTGGTTCGGCATGGAATTCTTCACCGCGCGCGCTGCGGGCGATGCCATGGCCATGACCATCTGGGGCTCTGCCAGCAGCTGGACCTTGACGGCCTTGCCCCTGTTTGTCTGGATGGGCGAGATTCTCTACCGCACCAATCTGTCCGAGAGCATGTTTCGAGGTCTGGCGCCCTGGGTCAATGCGCTGCCGGGCCGCCTGCTGCACACCAATGTCATTGGCTGCACGATTTTTGCGGCAGTGTCCGGCTCCTCGGCCGCCACCTGCGCCACCGTGGGCAAGATGAATGTACCCGAGCTGCGCAAACGCGGCTATCCCGAGAACATGGTGATCGGCTCGCTGGGCGGCCCCGCCACACTGGGTCTCCTGATCCCGCCCTCCATCATCTTGATCGTCTACGGCGTATCGGCCGAGCTGTCGATCTCCAAGCTCTTCATGGCAGGCGTGCTGCCAGGCATCATGCTGGCACTGATGTTCAGCGGCTGGATCGTGGTCTGGGCCCTGATGAACCCGGACAAGGTGCCCAAGGCCGACAGCACCATGAGCTTCAAGCAGAAAGTCTACGAGTCGCGCCACCTGATCCCCGTCGTGCTGCTGATCTCGGGCGTGATTGCCAGCATCTACAGCGGCATTGCCACGGCGACCGAAGCTGCCGGCATAGGCGTGATGGGAGCGCTGATTCTGTCGGCCCTGCAAGGTGCACTGAGCTGGAAGAACTTCAAGGAATCGCTGTTCGGAGCCACCCGGCTGTACTGCATGATTGCGCTGATCCTCGCCGGTGCAGCCTTTATGACCTTGTCCATGGGCTATATCGGACTGCCACGCCAGCTGGCCGAATACGTGGGCAGCCTGAACCTGTCGCCTGCCATGCTGATTGCGGTACTGGGCCTGTTCTACATTCTCATCGGCTGTTTTCTGGACGGCATCTCCACCATTGTGCTGACCTCCGGCGTGGTTCTGCCCATCATCCAGGCCGCAGGCATAGACCCCCTGTGGTTCGGCATCTTCCTCGTGATCACGGTGGAGACCGCTCAGATCACGCCACCGGTGGGCTTCAACCTGTTCGTGCTGCAGGGCATGACGGGCAAGCAGATCACCTATCTGGCCCGCGTCTGCGCACCGTACTTCCTGCTGATGGTGCTGGCACTGGTCATACTGTGGTTCTTCCCGCAGATCGTGACCGTGCTGCCCAATAATATGTAAGCAAAATCGCTCTGCATGAACGCCCCGCAAGGGGCGTTTTTCATAGGCGAGCCAAGATGGCCGCATGCATGCCAGGACATGCGGGCTTCAGCGCCGGGATGTTGATGCCGCATCCATCTGACAGGGTGTTACGAAAAATGCTCACTACGCTGTTAGATTAGTTGGGTTAGCCATCCAGACACATCGCAATGAAAGAAAAAATCAACTTCATTGAGAGGGAGCGCCTCTACCGACATGAACTCAAACGCCGCCGCGTAAAGTTTCTGCCCATGCAGGTACTGCGCCGGGTCTTCAAAGCGGCAGGAGTCTAGCCAGCGCTGAAGCCAGCCATCCACCTGTCATGCCAAAAACGAAAAAGCGCTCCATGGGAGCGCTTTTTCGTGGCACGAAGCAACCGGCTTATTCCACCGTGACCGACTTGGCCAGGTTGCGCGGCTTGTCCACATCGGTGCCGCGTGCCACCGCCGTGTGATAGGCCAGCAGCTGCAGCGGCACCACGTGCAGAATGGGGCTCAGGGCACCATAGTTCTCGGGCATGCGAATCACATGCATGCCTTCGCTGCTTTCGATATTGGTCTTGGCATCGGCCAGCACATAGAGAACACCGCCGCGGGCACGCACTTCCTGCATATTGCTCTTGAGCTTTTCCAGCAGTTCGTCGTTGGGTGCCACGGTGACCACAGGCATCTGGCTGTCCACCAGTGCCAGCGGGCCATGCTTGAGCTCGCCGGCAGGATAGGCTTCGGCGTGGATATAGCTGATTTCCTTGAGCTTGAGCGCGCCTTCCAGAGCGATGGGGTAGTGAATGCCGCGACCCAGGAACAGCGCGTTTTCCTTCTTCGCAAAGTCTTCGGCCCAGCTGATGATCTGCGGCTCCAGCGCCAGCACGGATTGCAGGGCCACGGGAAGGTGGCGCATGGCCGTCAGATACTGCTGCTCCTTCTCTTCCGTCAGACGTCCCTTGGACTGGGCCAGCGCCAGCGTCAGCAGGAACAGACCTGCAAGCTGCGTCGTGAAGGCCTTGGTCGATGCCACGCCGATTTCCACGCCGGCGCGCGTGATATAGGCCAGCTCGCACTCGCGCACCATGGCGCTGGTGGCCACATTGCAGATGGTCAGGCTGTGCTTCATGCCCAGGCTCTGGGCATGGCGCAGGGCCGCCAATGTATCGGCCGTCTCGCCCGACTGGCTGATGGTCACGATCAGTGTCTTGGGATCGGGCACGCTGGTGCGGTAACGGTACTCGCTGGCCACCTCCACATTGCAGGGGATGCCGGCAATCGCCTCTATCCAGTACTTGGCCGTGCAGCCGCTGTAATAGCTGGTGCCGCAGGCCAGGATCAGGACCCGGTCGATCTCCTTGAATACTCGCCAGGCCGCCGCGCCGGTCTTGCCTTCCGAAGTGACCCCGTCAAACAGCTCGGGGGCAATGTTCTTCAGGCCTTCCAGCGTATCGCCCAAAGCGCGCGGCTGCTCGAAGATTTCCTTTTGCATGTAGTGGCGATAAGGGCCCAGTTCGGCTGCGCCGCTGTGCGCCATCACGGTCCTGACCGGGCGTTGCTGCTCTGTCAGGCGCTCGCCGCTCTTGCTGATGACCCAGTAGCGTCCCGGCTGCAGATCGATCAGATCGCCCTCTTCCAGGTACACGATCTGGTCGGTCACACCCGCCAGCGCCATTGCATCGCTGGCCAGGAAATGTTCCGCGCCGTCCTTGCCCACACCCAGAATCAGCGGCGAGCCGGCACGAGCGCCCACCACACGGCGGGGTTCATCCCGGTGCATCACGCCAATCGCGTAGGCGCCATGCAGGCGAGCCGTTGCGGCTTGCACGGCTTCGAAAAGATCGCCGTTGTAGAGGCTGTCCACCAGGTGAGCAATGACCTCGGTGTCGGTCTGGCTGGCAAATACATAGCCCTTGGCCTGCAGTTCGGTACGCAGGGCTTCGTAGTTCTCGATGATGCCGTTGTGCACCAGGGCCACGCGGGCCGGCGCATCGGCATCGGCCACGGGCGAGATGCCGGGGCCATGGCTGAAGTGGGGATGGGCATTGCGTACGGCAGGCTCGCCGTGAGTGGCCCAGCGGGTATGGGCAATGCCGGTGAAACCTTCCACATGCTCGGTCTTGACCTGCTCCATCAACTCGGCCACGCGGGCTGTAGAGCGCGCACGCTGCAAGCCCAGGCTCAAGCCGCTGGCATCCGCGGCCTGTACAGCCACACCACAGGAGTCATAGCCGCGATACTCCAGCCGCTGCAGACCCTGGACCAGAACCGGAACGATATTGCGATGAGACACCGCAGCAACAATGCCACACATAGAGGTACACCTTAGGTTGTTTGAGCGAGCATGCTAACGGTTGCAATAAAAAATTTTCAATCAATAAAAACAACGAAATGATTGAAAATTTCATCAAATCGGAATATTGATTATTTATTCAATAAAATTTAGATAAATGAATGAAAATTCCATCAATCTGGACGACACCGACTTGCAACTGCTGCAGCAATTGCAGCTGGATTCCAGCCTGAGCAACCAGGCCCTGGCCCGGCATCTCGAGCTGTCTGCCCCTACCTGCCTACGCCGGGTCAAACGCCTGCAGGAACTGGGTCTGATCGAGAAACAAGTCGCCATCCTGAGCAGCGAACACATCGCCCGCCTCACCGGTCATGGCCTGCAGGCCATTGTGGAAGTCTCGCTGGACCGGCAGGACAGCAGCTCACTGCTGCAATTCGAGCACAAAGCCGTGGCCGAACCCGGCGTGCAGCAATGCTGGCGCGTCTCTCCCGGCCCCGACTTCATCCTCGTCATTGCCACCATCGATATGCCTGCCTACCTGGCATTGAGCCAGAAGCTGTTCACTCAGGATGCCAATGTGCGCAATGTCAAAGCCTTCTTCAGCATCAAGCGCGCCAAATTCAGTACCGAACTGCCCTTGCCAGCCCCCAATCATTAGGGACTTGCACGCCTTTATTTTTGAACCGCCATGTGTGGTGCGGATGCCGCGCAAGCCCCTCAATATTTGATACAAATTGTATTAATTAGATTATTCTCGCAACCTTGACTTAAGCCAACTCCACCAGATGCCCTTGCATCGAGATATTCACCGCCGGACCTACCCTCTGCGCGCCTCTTATATGGCACTGGGCGGAGCGGTGGTGGCTGCGAGCCTGTCATATCTCCCGACCAATCTCGCCTGGTGGGCATTCACGACGGTCAGTGCACTGGTATGGCCGCATATTGCTTTTTTGCATTCAAGCCGGCAACAGGATCAGTTCCATGCGGAGTATTTCAATTCTCTGATAGATGCGCTGATCGTCGGCTGCTGGATTTCTCTGATGCACTGGAGCCTGCTGCCCAGCATCTGCATTCTGGCCATCGGCGTGGCCGACCGCTTCTATACCGGTTTGAAGCGCCGCTGGCTGCCCTCCCTGATCGCGCTGCTGTGCGGCATGCTTTTCATGAGTATCGCCATAAGGCCCACCCCGCAATGGCCCGCACCACTGGCGGTACAGCTCAGCCTGCTGCCGCTGATCATCCTGCACAGCGCCTATGCAAGCTGGTCCAACAGCCGAATGCTCAAGACTCTGGCCAGGCAGAACCTGCAGCTCAAGTTGCTGGGGCGCATTGATCCTCTGACCACGGTATACAGCCGCGATTACTGGTGGAAAAAAGCCCGTGCCGCGCTGCATCAGCACCGCACCGCCAAGGAGCAGACCTGCCTGCTGGTGATTGACATTGACCGTTTCAAAAGCGTGAATGATCTGTACGGCCATATTGTGGGCGACGATGTTTTGAAAATGATCGGGCTGGCGATTAGAAACAGCCTGCGCAGCAACGATATTGCTGGGCGCTACGGCGGCGATGAATTCACCGTGCTTTGCAAGCACACCACGGCCAAGGAGGCATATTCGGTCGCCATGCGTATTTGCGAGAAAATTGCTCAGATACGCATTCGCGAATATCCACAGCTGCACATCAGTGCGAGTATCGGCGTTGCGGCAGCCGATGAAGGTTTTGGCTCGGTGACCGAGTGGATAAAAGCGGCCGACAGTGCGCTTTACAGCGCCAAGAGCGGCGGGCGCGACCAGGTGATGGATGCCACGCAGCAACCCGAGCGGCAGCACAGTCCCTCGACCATGCCCATGCGACCGGAATCCACGCGAATCAGCCCGGCGAGCGCAGAGCAGGAAAGCCTGGACCGCGACGTGGTCTGACCACTCAGGGCAGGCAGGTGGGCCAATGCATCTGCAACTGGCATCCCGCATTGAGCTGGGCCTGGATTTCCGCCTCGCCGCCATGGCGGCGGCAGATATCGCGCACCAGCGCCAGGCCGATGCCGAGGCCCTCGAACTCGGCCTCGCGATGCATGCGCTGAAAGACGCCAAACAGCTTGCCTGACCGCGCCTGCTCGAAGCCGGCTCCGTTGTCGGCCACGGTGATGAAGCAGCCCCCCTGCCCATCGCGCTGCACATCGACCTGAATGCGCGCCAGCGGCACGGCCCGCGTGAACTTGACGGCATTGGCGAGAGCTGCGTCCAAAGCCTGCTCCAGCAGACGCGGATCTGCCTGCAACATGGGGGCGACAGCGGGCAGACACCACTCTATGCGTCGGCCTTGCGCGCCTGCCTGCAGACGCTGGCGCAGACTGCCCAGCAAGGCCAGCAAGTCCACAGGCTGCGGCTGCAGCACATGGCTCTGAGCCCGATTCAGCTGCAGCAAGCCGTCGAACATG
Organism: Comamonas sp. NyZ500; assembly: GCF_016772095.1. Taxonomy (NCBI): domain Bacteria; kingdom Pseudomonadati; phylum Pseudomonadota; class Betaproteobacteria; order Burkholderiales; family Comamonadaceae; genus Comamonas; species Comamonas sp. NyZ500. Next base: position 312,755 of record NZ_JAEIJE010000004.1, read on the forward strand.
GCCGCCATGCGCTGGGCGGACTGATCCATGGTCTGGAGGAAGCTGCGCGCTTCCTCCAGGTCTTCGGCACCGGGGCTGGCGGACTGCAGCAGCTCGGCAACCAGCGGATTGAAAGCCAGCAGATGGCGCAGCGGCGCCCGCAAATCATGCGAGACGGCATGCATCCACTCCTGCTGGGCCGTGCGCAAGGCGGCCAGTTCGGCCTCGCGCCTGTCCAGCAGCGCCAGCGCTTCGTCCAGGGACTGAGGCGCCATGCTCTCCAAAGTTTGCTGCGCTTGTTCCATCAGGCTTTGGGCAGCTTTTCGGGGCGCTTCCAGTTGCGGATGCTGACCTGCCTGCCACGTCCTACCGTCAAGGCACCAGCCTCGGTGTTCTTGGTCACGGTGGAGCCACCGCCCACGGTGCCGCCGGCGGCAATCGTCACCGGAGCCACCAGCACGCAGTTGCTGCCGATATGCACATCGGCCTCGATCACGGTACGGTGCTTGTTCACGCCGTCATAGTTGGCAGTGATGCTGCCTGCGCCGTAGTTCACGCGCTCACCTACCGTGGCATCGCCCAGATAGGCCAGGTGATTGGCCTTGGCGCCGTCGGCCAGGCTGGAGTTCTTCACTTCCACGAAGTTGCCGATATGCACTTCGCGGCCCAGCCTGGCGCCGGGGCGCAGGCGGGCAAACGGGCCGACCAGCGCGCCCTGGCCCACTTCCACGCCGGCCTTCTCGCCATCGATGTGCGTGAAGGGGTGGATCACGGCATCGTCGGCAATGCTCACATTGCTGAGATGGCAGTTGGCCCCGATCCTGGCGCCGGCGCCAATCGTCACCTTGCCGGCAAAGATGCAGTTCACGTCGATTTCCACATCCTGACCGCAGCTCAGGCTGGCCTTGGCGCCGCGCGCATCGTCACGCAAGTCGAAGCGCGCAGGATCGGCCATGCGCACGCCCTGCTCCATCAGCTCGCGCGCCTGGCGCAGCTGGTGGGCGCGCTCCAGCTCTGCCAGTTGCAGCGGGCTGTTGACGCCCGCCACCTGCAGCGCATCGGCAATGCGGTGGCCCACCACGGGCACGCCGTCGGCCACGGCCATGGCGACGATATCGGTCAGGTAGTACTCGCCCTGGGCATTGTTGTTGTCGAGCTTGGCAAGCCAGGCCGTCAGATGCCTGGCTGGCACGGCCATGATGCCGCTGTAGATCTCGGTGATCGCGCGCTCGGCCTCGCTGGCATCTTTCTGCTCGACGATGCGCTGCACCGTGCCTGCATCGTTTCGCACGATGCGGCCATAGCCCGTGGGATCGGCCATGGTCACGGTGAGCAGCGCCATCTTGTCGCTGCCGGCGGCATCGAGCAGACCCTGCAGCGTGTCGGCCCGGGTCAGCGGCACATCACCCGACAGCACCACGACCAGGCCATCGTCCTTGAGCGCAGGCACGGCCTGCTGCACGGCATGGCCGGTGCCCAGCTGAGGCTCCTGGCGTACAAACTTCAGGTCCATTGCACCATGGGCGCCATCTGCGCCATTGGCAGCGGCGATGGCCGCTTCCACTTCCGCTGCGCCATGACCCGTCACCACTACAGCCGAGCGCGCCTTGAGCTGCGCAGCAGTATCCAGCACATGCTGCAACAGGGCACGTCCGGCCAGCTTTTGCAGCACCTTGGGATGGCGGCTTTTCATGCGGGTGCCTTTGCCGGCAGCCATGACGACGATGTCCAGAGGTGCAGTCATATTGATTTATAGGATGAAAACCGCCTGATTATCGACCCATAGCCGTGCTCGGCAACTGCAAGCGCAGGCAACAGTCGCCGCAAACACCTTATGCTTGCCCTGCCATGCCTCATGCAACCACCAGCCCCACTCCGCTGCTTCGCACCCGCGCCGTCGGCGCCGGCCATCTGCGCGCCTTTCTGGCCGTGGCCCGACACCTGAACTTTCGAGCCGCGGCGGACGAGCTGGCACTGACCCAGTCTGCCGTCAGCCGCCAGATCCAGTCGCTGGAAGACGAGGTGGGCATCCCGCTGTTCCTGCGCCATTCGCGAGCCGTGGAACTCACGGGTGCCGGCGCCCAGCTGCTGCATGCCGTTCAGCCTGCATTGGAGTCGATCGACGCCACCGTGCGCCAGATCCGCCAGACCGTGGGCCGCAAGAGCGTGGCCATCACCACCTGGGCCAGCTTTGCTGCCATGTGGCTGATTCCGCGTCTGGAGGCTTTCCAGCGCGCCTATCCCGATATCGACATTCGCATAGACACGGGCGACGCCGTGGTGGATCTGGAGACCACCGATGTGGACCTGGCCATACGCTACAGCGCCGGCGTCGCCGATGCTTCGGCAAAGGCTTTGTTCGGCGAAGAGCTGGTGCTGGTCGCAAGCCCAGCCCTGCTCAGGAGCGGCCCCGCCGTGCACAGCCCCGCCGATGCGGCCCGCTACACCTTGATTGAAACCGGCGACGTGCACCGCATGCCCCAGCTGGAGTGGCTGAGCTGGCAGCGCTGGTTTGCCGCCAACGGCTGCGACCAGCTGCAGCCGCCGCGCTGGCTGTACTTCAACTACGCCCACCAGATCGTGCAGGCCGCGCTGGCGGGCCAGGGTCTGGCCATCGCGCGCCTGCCGCTGGTAGCCGATGCGCTGGCGGCCGGCACCCTGATCGAGGTATTGCCCGAGCATCGCCTGGCCTCGCCTCTGTCGTACTGGCTGCTGCAAGGCCCGCGCAGCAGCGAGCGGCCCGAAGTGCAGGCCTTCTGTCAGTGGCTGATGGAACAAGCCCGCCAGACGCGCGACGCCATGCAAGGCGCGAGCGAGCCAACCCAATAAAAAAGAGAGCTACTTGCGCATGACCTGTAACGGTTTCAAATACAAATTGATTTGAAACGTATATGTATCAAGCGTAAACAGCTCTCATTTTTACTGTCACCTCTTTAGGCCGCGCCACAGCGGCAAAGGCCTTGCCTTGTGGCGCCAAGCGCAAAGAGGCGAACGGGGCGAAGCGCCCCAGGGCGCTCAGCTCAGCGTGACACGCGCAAACTTGCGCTTGCCCACCTGCAGCACAAAGGTGCCGGCATCCAGCTTCAGTGCGCGATCGCTGATGACGTTGCCGTCGACACGCACACCGCCGCCATCGATCAGGCGGTTGGCTTCGCCGGTCGATGCAGCCAGATTGGCCTGCTTGACCAGCGCACCAATGCCCAGCGGAGCGCCGGACAGGCTGATTTCAGGGATGTCGTCGGGAATGCCGCCCTTGGAGCGGTTGATGAAATCCTGCTCGGCCGCATCGGCGGCTTCGGCGCTGTGGAAGCGCGCGGTGATCTCCTTGGCCAGAGCCACCTTGGCATGCTTGGGGTTGCCGCCGGCCTCGATCTCGGCCTTGAGCGCGGCAATCTCGGCCAGGCTCTTGAAGGACAGCAGGGTGTACCAGTCCCACATCAGCTCGTCCGAGATCGACAGCACCTTGGCGAACATGGTGTTGGCGTCCTCGGTGATGCCGATGTAGTTGTTCTTGGACTTGGACATCTTGTGCACGCCGTCCAGGCCCACCAGCAGCGGCATTGTGAGCACGCACTGCTGCTCCTGACCATACTCGGCCTGCAGATGCCTGCCCATCATCAGATTGAACTTCTGATCGGTGCCGCCCAGCTCCAGATCGGACTTGAGCGCCACCGAGTCATAGCCCTGCAGCAGCGGGTAGAGAAACTCGTGCAGGCTGATGGAGCTGCCGTCGGTGAAGCGCGTATGGAAGTCGTTGCGCTCCATCATGCGCGCCACCGTGTACTTGGCCGACAGCTGGATCATGCCGCGCGCGCCCAGTTGGTCGCACCATTCGCTGTTGTAGCGCACCTCGGTCCTGGCCGGGTCCAGCACCTTGGCGGCCTGGGTGTAATAGGTCTCGGCATTGACCTTGATCTGCTCGGCCGTCAGCGGCGGACGCGTGGAGTTGCGGCCCGAAGGGTCGCCGATCAGCGTCGTGAAGTCGCCGATCAGGAAGATCACCTGATGGCCCAGATCCTGCAGCTGGCGCATCTTGTTGAGCACCACGGTATGGCCCAGGTGAATGTCGGGGGCTGTCGGGTCCAGACCCAGCTTGATGCGCAGGGGCACGCCGGTGGCTTCGGACCTGGCCAGTTTCTGGACCCACTCGTCCTTGGGCAGCAGCTCATCGACTCCACGCAGAGTGACTTCCAGCGCCTGGTTCACTCTGTCGGTCACGGGAAAACTTGTAACAGCAGATTGATTCATAAGGGTTTTTCGGCAGGCGAAGTAGGACGCGGCCGATATACTTGGAGGTTTGGTGTTACGGTCAATTCTAGACTGCTCCCTCATAAAGACCTCTTTGGATGGACTTATGGCACGGTAGAGCTGCTGGAGACGTGTCAGTCGTAACAAATACCAACTCCACCGACACGCTTTCCCAAGGATTTGATGTTTTGATGACTGGCTTGAAAAATGCCGGCGGTGCTCTGCTTGCGCGGCTGACATCGGCTCTGCAAAAACACCCCAAGCGCGCCACGGCGGCGCTGGCGACGGTTTTGCTGACCGGTGGCAGCGGCGCCTTCGCAGTGGCCAGCCTGGGCCCCGACCCCGCCGACCTTCCCGTACGTACACTGACCGAACCCGTCACCTCCCTGGCCGCCGGCCAGGATCTGGCCGATCTGACGGATCTGCAGTCCTTCTCCCTCTATCGCTCCGAATACACCCGCAGCAACGACACCACCGAGTCGCTGCTGCAGCGCCTTGGCATTGCCGACCCGCAGGCCGCAGCCTTCATGCGCAGCAACGAAGCCGTGCGCCAGAACGTGCTGGGCCGCGCCGGCCGCCTGGTGTCAGCAGAGACCACACCCGACCAGCAACTGAGCCAGCTGACCGTTCGCTGGGCTCCCAGCGAAGACGGCAGCTTTCAGCGCCTGACGGTGGAACGTGTTGACGGCAAGCTGCAATCCAAGATCGAGACCGGCAAACTCACAGCCAGCCCCCGCCTCGCGGGCGGCGTGATTCGCTCTTCCTTCTTTGCCGCCACGGATGCCTCCGACATTCCCGACAGCATCTCCATGCAGATGGCAGACATCTTCCAGGGTGAACTGGACTTCCGCCGCGGCCTGCGCAAGGGTGACCGCTTTGCCGTGGTCTATGAATCGCTGGAAGCAGATGGAGAGCCACTGCGCGCCGGCCGCGTGCTGAGCACCGAGTTCTACAACAATGGCAAGTCGCATCAGGCCATGTGGTTCCAGGAAGCAGGCAAGAAGGGCGCCTACTACACGCTGGACGGCAAGAGCCTGCGCCAGGCCTATCTGAACTATCCCGTGGAGTTCTCGCGCATCAGCAGCGGTTTTTCCATGCGCGTCCACCCCATCCAGAAAACCTGGCGCGCTCATCTGGGCACCGACTTCGCAGCCCCCACGGGCACCAAGGTGCGCACCGTGGGCGACGGCGTCGTGTCCTTTGCCGGCGTGCAGAACGGTTACGGCAATGTGATCTTTGTCGATCACGCCAACCAGCACACCACCGTCTACGCCCACCTGAGCCGCATCGACGTCAAGCGCGGCCAGCGCGTGGACCAGGGCGACATCATCGGAGCCGTGGGCTCCACGGGCTGGGCCACCGGCCCTCATCTGCACTTCGAGTTCCGCGACAAGGGCGAGCAGCGCGACCCGCTGACCATTGCCCAGATCACCGACGCCGCCCAGCCCATCTCCAAGGCTGCCCGCCCGGCCTTCGAGCAGCAGGCAGCGCAGATGCGCATCGAACTTAACGCCGGCACGCAGTCGTTCGCCTTGGCCAGCACACGCTGATCCACCGCTGCGACTCAACCTGAGGGCTGCAAATTGCAGCCCTTTTTCATTTCCGCATCAGAATCGTTTGCAGCGACCGCCAGGAAAGCCGCAAACGCTACAGCTAAGATAGTAAACCGCACGCCAACCCTCTGATCTGCCATGCCCAATGCCATTGAACAAGCCGCTCAAAGCAACCTCTATATCGGCCTGATGTCCGGTACATCGCTGGACGGCGTCGACGGGGTTCTCGTGGACTTCAGCCAGGGCACGCGAGTGCTGCAACATGCCAGTTGCGGCTTCGACGCGGCATTGCGCGCCGAGTTGCTGGCCCTCAACACCGCTGGTGGCCAGGACGAGCTGCATCGCGCCGCCCTGGCCGCCAACGCACTGGTGCGCCACTATGCACAGGTGGTGCAGCAACTGCTGACTGCAGCCGGCGTCCGGGCCGGGCAGATCGCAGCCATAGGCGCCCATGGGCAGACCGTGCGCCACCGTCCGCAAATGTTCGATGGCACGGGCTATACGCTGCAGCTCAACAACCCCGCCCTGCTGGCCGAGCTGACCGGCATCAGCGTCGTCGCGGACCTGCGCAGCCGCGATGTGGCGGCAGGCGGCCAGGGCGCGCCGCTGGTACCGGCCTTTCACCAAAGCGTGTTCGGCAGGCCCGCTGAAACCGCGCTGGTACTCAATATCGGCGGCATTGCCAATCTCAGCGTGCTGGGTGCCGACGGCTCGGTGCTCGGCTTCGACACCGGCACCGGCAATGCGCTGATGGACGGCTGGTGCCTGCGCCATACCGGCAGGAGCTATGACGAGAGCGGCCGGTGGGCCGCCAGCGGCAAGGTCCTGCCCGAGCTGCTGGCCGCCATGCTGGGCGACCCCTATCTGGCCCAGCAGCCGCCCAAGAGCACGGGGCGCGATCTGTTTCACGCCGAGTGGCTGGAGCGGCATCTGCAGCAGCATGCGGCCCAGGCCGCCGCAGTCGATGTACAGGCGACCCTGGCCGAATTCACGGCCGCCAGCTGCGCCCATGCCGTCCAGCGTTTCGGCAGGGGCGGCACCGAACTGCTGGTCTGCGGCGGCGGCGCACTGAACACCTATCTGATGCAGCGTCTTGCCGCCCTGCTGCCGGGCGTGAAGGTGGCCTCCACGGCAGAGTGCGGCCTGCCCCCGCTCGAAGTGGAAGCAGCCGCCTTTGCCTGGCTGGCACGTCAATGCCTGCTGGGCCTGCCCGGCAATCTGGCCAGCGTGACAGGCGCCAGCGGCCCGCGCATTCTGGGCGCCATCCACCCCGCTTGACCGCGCGGCCGCCGGCCCGCCTGCAGGCTCAGGCCGCTACTGCGGCATCCGCCTGCGCCTTGTGCTGCACCACAGGCAGATCGGGCAAGCCGAAATGGCCGCGCAGCGTGCTGCTCTGGTAGTCGCTGCGAAACAACCCGCGCTTGCGCAAAATGGGCACGACCTCGCTGGCAAACAGCTCCAGCTGCTGGGTGATGACCGGTGGCATCACATTGAAACCATCGGCGGCGCCCGTGCGGAACCAGTCTTCAATCGTGTCCGCCACCTGCTCGGGCGTGCCGGCAATTTCCAGATGCCCGCGCGCCCCTGCCAGTCGCTTGAGCAGCTGACGCAGCGTGAGTCCATCGCGCAGCGTGGTCTCCACATAGCCCATGGCGCGACTCCTGGAAGCCTCCACCAGCGCGGGGTCGGGAAAATCGTCGCGCGTCAAGCGGCGGTTCAGCGGCAGACTGCTGAAGTCATGGCCGCCAAAGCGGGCCGACAGGCGCCCCAGCCCCACGTCGATGCTGGTCAGGCTGTCGGGCTCCTCCCACACCTGGCGGGCTTCGTACTCCGTGGATCCGATCGCGGCGCTGATGCCCGGCAAAATCACAATATCCTCGGCCCTGCGCCCCAGAGCCTTCGCCTGCCCCTTGATATCGGCATAAAAGCCTTGTGCCGACTCCTTGCTGCCATGCGCCGTGAAAATGGCCTCGGCCCATTGCGCGGCAAAGGCCCGGCCCGTTTCGGACTGCCCGGCCTGCACCAGCACCGGACGGCCCTGGGGGCTGCCCGGCACATTCAGCGGTCCGCGCGTACGGATATGCGTTCCCGCATAGTTGACGGGGCGCACCTGGCCTATGTCCAGGAACTGGCCCGATTCGGCATCGTCCACCACTGCCCCGCCCGGAAAGCTGCGCCATAGCGCATCCACTGCGGCCACGAACTCGTCGGCGATGCGGTAGCGCTCGGCATGCTCCACGTTCTGCTGCAGCCCGTAGTTCTCGCCGGCCCGGGGCAGCCAGGAGGTCACGATATTCCAGCCTGCCCGGCCCTTGGAGAGATGGTCCAGCGTGGCGAACTGCCGCGCCAGCGTATAGGGCAGGCTGTAGGTGGTGGAAGCCGTGCCGATCAGCCCGATGCGCTCGGTATGCTGCGCCAGCGCCGCCAGCAGCAGCAGCGGCTCCAGCTGGCCTGAAGAAGCCATCTGCCCGTTGTCGGGCCCGACCAGCCCGTCGGCCAGAAACACGGCATCGAACTTGGCGGCCTCGGCGATGCGGGCCGCATCCACATAGAGCTCCAGATCGGTCAGTGCCTTGCGATTGGCTCCGGGGTGACGCCAGGCACCTTCGTGGTGGCCTCGTGTCATCAGAAACAGGTTCAGGTGTAGTTGTCGTGTCATGGCAGGGCTTCTTTCAGGAAAATTCGGCTTCCACACCCAGGCTGCGCAGCAAGGTCGTGCGCAGCTGCATGAAAGCGGGGTGATCCGGTCGCCGCGGATGGGCCAGATCCAGCGCATGGTCTTCGGCGATCTTTCCGTCCCTGAGCACCAGAATCCGGTCTGCCAGCAGCAGGGATTCGTCCACATCGTGGGTCACCAGAATCACCGTCGGGCGTATGCGCTCCACCATGCGCCGCAAGAGGCCTTGCATGCGCATGCGGGTCAGCGCATCCAGGGCGCCAAAAGGCTCGTCGGCCAGCAGCACATGCGGCTCGCGCAGCAAGGAGCGAGCCAGTGCCGCTCTTTGCTTTTGCCCACCGGACAGGGTGGCGGGCCAGGCCCCGACCTTGTCTTCCAGGCCCACCTCGCGCAGTAATTGCACTGCGGCGGGCCGGGCCGCCTGCGCATCCAGGCCCAGCGTCAGGTTGTCCAGCACCGTCAGCCAGGGCAGCAGGCGCGAGTCCTGGAACAGCACTGAGACATTGCCATGGGCCAGCGCCGCCCCCGAACTCCGGGCCTCGGCATCGAGGCCGGCCAGGGCCCGCAACAGCGTGGTCTTGCCCGAGCCCGACTCCCCCAGCAATGCCACGAACTGCCCGGAGGCGATATCGAGATGGAGGTCGTCGAGCACCTGCTTGCCATGGAAGCTGCGACTGAAGCCGTGCAGTTGCACGGTACCGGTCAATGATGGATGGCTCATGATCCCAGCGACCTCCGATAGGACAGCACATGTGCCTCCAGGCGCCGCACTGCGGCATCGGACAGCAGACCCAGCAGCGCGTAGATCAGGATTCCCACCACGATCACATCGGTCTGCCCCCAATCGCGCGCACGGTTCATCAAGTAACCGATGCCGGTCTGCGTGTTGATCAGCTCCAGCACTACCAGCGCCGTCCAGCACAGCGAGACCGCCATGCGCAGGCCGACAAAAAAGCCTGGCAAGGCACCCGGCAGGGCCACCTTGCGGATGAATTCGGCACGCGACAGTCCCAGCGTCTGCGCCAGCTCCACATGGCCGATGTCTATGCTGCTCAGCGCTGCATGGGTGTTGATATAGATGGGAATCAGCACGGCGGTGAAGATGAGGAAGACCTTCATCGCCTCGCCTATGCCCAGCCAGATGATGGCCAATGGAATCAGCGCCAGCGTGGGAACGGCCCGCTTGATCTGCACCAGACCATCGATCAGGGCCTCGCCGCTGCGGCTCAGTCCGGCGACCAGCGCCAGCAGCACGCCTACCACAATGCCCAGAAACAGCCCTGTGTAGGCTCGCCCGGCCGAAGCCAGCAGATGCGGCAGCAGGCTTCCATCAAGGGCCATTTCATAGCCTGTACGCAATGCCTGCGACGGTGCCGTCAGCGTCTCGGACGAAAGATATCCCAGGCGCGATGCGGCCTCCCATACCAGCAGCAGCAGGGCCGGCCCGGCCAGCAGCATGCCCGGCGACAGGCGGGCCGGCACCAGTGCCGGGGCCTTGCGGTCTGGCACGGCAAGCGGCGCTCCGGTCTGAGACTGCCAGCCGGCCACGCGCGCTTCCAGAGGAATCGGAGTCATCACGGCAACTCCTCAGCGATTGGCGACGATCACGCCGTCATAGCTCGCCACAAAGGAGTCCCTGGCATCCAGGCGCCGGGGCAAACTGCCAGCGCTGTGCAGGATGTCGATGAGCTTCTGATGATGGGGCTGGGCCTGTGCGGCGGTCTGGAACTCGAGTGGAGCCTGCGCCGCCTGTATGGCCGCAGCGCTCTCGGCATCGAGGCGCTGGAAATTGCGCAGGTAATGCTGCTCCCATTCCTTGCGATGGACATTGCTCCAGCGCCCCGCGCGCACGAAGGAGGCCAGGAATTCGCGGATGGCCTCGGCCTTCTGCGGATCGGCCAGCACCTCCGGGCGGGCATAGATATAGGAGGTGGAAGGCAGCAGCTGACGCTCCAGTGGATCGGGCACCACACGCGCACCAATCTGCCTGGACAGCCGCGTGACATGCGGCTCGGCAATGGTGGCGACATCAACGGCACGGGCGCGCAAGGCATCGTTGAGCTCGGCCACGCGCAGATGCACCAGCGTGACATCCTTGAGCGTCAGGCCCGCCCGGTTCAGCGCCTCGATGAGGAACACCTGTCGACCCGAGCCTTCGACATAGCTCACGCGCTTGCCGCGCAGATCGCTCAGGCGCTCCACCCCGGCACCGGCATGCTGGAGCAAACGATATTCAGCCCTGGCTCGGGTGAAGGTCGCGATGATGGGCAGGTTCACGCCTGCTGCGCGCGCCTGGATGGGAGGCGTGTCTCCCACATAGGCCATGTCGAGTGCCCCGGCGCGGATGGCCTCGAAAATGGCCGGACCGCCGGCAAAATTGGGCAGCTCCAGCTGAAAGCCGGTCTTCTTGCGTTCGCCGCTGGCATCCAGCAGATGGCGAATCAGCTCGCTCTGGTCAGCGACGACCAGCCTGGTCTTGGCGTCCACCGCAGCATGCGCAGCACCGGTGATGCCGGCTGCCGCCATTACCAGCCATGAAGGCCCGGCCAGCAGAAATCGACGCTTGTCCACTTTCTTCTCCCATGTATGCAATGGGACGGATGCTAGGGAGCAGTCGACAGATCAAAAAATATTGATTTCAAATTTGGAAACAACCAACTCATCCGAGCGCCGGTGTCGGTCCAGCGGACGCGCATGGATTTCGCTGTGCTGTCAGGCACTTAAGGCGGCAGGCGCCCATCGAGGCCAGGCGCACGAACGCACAACAAGCTTTGATTCGGCAATATGCTCATGAAATCAATGTTGTTGAGGCCCGGGGAAATGACTGACCATCCGGGCGTCTGCCTATCAAGGCACAGGCCATCGGCAGGCCTGACCCTCACAATGCAAAAAGCAGCCCGACCCACCAGTAGCCGGACTGCTTCTCGCATCTTGGATGTCCTGCCCGGCTGGCTCCTTCGAGCCATGCCGGGTTCGATCAGCGCCTGAAGACTCAGTGACCGCCGACGTAGATGAACTTGAACAGGAACAGGGCAGCAATCACCCACATGATCCAGTGCACCTCCTTGACCTTGCCCGTGCACAGCTTGAGTACGGCATAGGTGATGAAGCCGAAGGCCAGGCCGTTGGCGATGGAGTAGGTGAAAGGCATCATCAGCGCGGTGACGACTGCAGGTATGGCTTCGGTGGTTTCATCCCACTGCACTTCCGTCAGGTCACGCAGCATCAGGCAGGCCACGAACAGCAGAGCAGGCGCAGTGGCATAGCCGGGCACGACACCGGCCAGCGGCGCGATGAACAGGCAGGCCAGGAAGAGCATGGCAACCGTGAGAGCCGTCAGACCAGTACGGCCGCCGGCCTGCACACCGGCAGCGCTCTCCACATAGGCGGTGGTGCTGGAAGTACCCAGGATGGAGCCCACAAAGATCGCGCCTGAATCGGCCAGCAGCGAGCGGTTGAAACGCCCCATGCGCTCGGGCACCAGCAGGCCGGCGCGGCGCGCCACGCCCATCAGCGTGCCGGTGGCATCGAACAGCTCCACCAGAAAGAACACCAGCACCACATTGAGGAAGCCCGTGGTCAGCGCCGTCTTAATGTCGAGCTTCATGAAGGTGGGCTCGATGGAGGGAGGTGCCGAGAAGATGCCGTGGAAGGTGTTGCCGCCGAAGAAGAACGAGGCCACTGTCACGGCCAGGATGCCGATCAGCAAGGCGCCCGGCACCTTGAGGCGGTCCAGCACCACGATCAGCAAAAAGCCCAGCAGCGCCATGATGACCTCGGGCTTGTGCAGATCGCCCAGCGTCACATAGGTGTTCTGGTCGGCCGCAACCACACCGGCGGTCTTGAGCGCGATCAGCGCCAGGAAAAGACCCAGACCCACGGTGATGGAAACGCGTATGGACTGCGGTATGCCCTTGATGATGAGCTCACGCAGTCCCAGCATGGTGCAGATCAGGAACAGACATCCCGAGACGAACACCGCCCCCAGGGCAGCCTCCCATGTATAGCCCATCTTGAGCACCACCACGTAGGCGAAATAGGCATTCAGCCCCATGCCCGGCGCCAGCGCAATCGGGTAGTTGGCATACAGCGCCATGATGGTCGACCCCAGCGCTGCGATCAGGCAGGTGGCGACAAAGACCGAGCCCTTGGGCATGCCCGCATCCCCCAGAATGGAGGGGTTGACGAACATGATGTAGGCCATTGAAAGAAAGGTCGTCAGCCCTGCGACCAGTTCCGTGCGCACATTGGTGTTGTGCTCCCTGAGTTTGAATATCCGCTCTGTCCAGTTCATTGCATAGTCTCCGTGTTGTTTTGCATGCGAGGCGCAACGCGAGGAACGCGCCCGGTCCTGCGCCGCCAAATGGACGGCGCAGCACATGGCCTTGCCCCGCGGCAAACAGCCATGACTCAGAATGGCTGCCGCCCCGCAAGGCGACAACACCTGTGAGGAAAAACTAGCCAGTGTGCCCTTGAACGGCTTCCACTGCGCGCAGGATGGCTTCTGACGTGGCAGGCGCCTGCAGTGGAGGGTTCACGCGGTGCTCGCCGGCGGCCGACACCGCATCGCGAATCGCGAAGAACACCGAGAACGGCAGCAGCAGCGGCGGCTCGCCCACGGCCTTGCTGCGGTGGATGGAGTCTTCATAGTTGTCACCCTCGAACAGGCGCACATTGAAGACCGGCGGGCAGTCATTGGCCGTAGGAATCTTGTAGGTGCTGGGCGCGTGGGTCGTGAGCTTACCGGTTTGCGGATGCCAGACCAGCTCCTCGGTGGTCAGCCAGCCCATGCCCTGAATGAAGGCACCCTCCACCTGGCCCACATCGACGGCCGGGTTCAGCGAGCGGCCCACGTCATGCAGCACATCGGCACGCAGCAGCTTCCATTCGCCCGTCAGCGTATCGATGACCACTTCGCTGACGGCCGCGCCATAGGCAAAGTAGAAGAAGGGGTGGCCCTTCATGCGCTTGCCGTCCCAGTGCAGCCCGGGCGTCGCATAGAAGCCATCCGACCACAGCTGCACACGCTGCAGATAGGCGGCGCGCACCAGCTCGGCAAACGGCACATTCTGGCCATTGACCTGCACCGCATTGTTGGCAAAGCGCACGTCATGGGCATCGCCGCCATGCAGGCGTGCGGCGCATTCGGCCAGACGCTCGCGCAGCTGGCGTGCGGCATCCTGTGCGGCCTTGCCGTTGAGGTCGGCTCCCGTCGAGGCAGCCGTGGCCGAGGTGTTGGCCACCTTGCTGGTATCGGTGGCCGTCACACGCACATTCTCGAATGCCACGCCCAGCTCATGTGCCACCACCTGCGCCACCTTGGTGTTCAGGCCCTGGCCCATTTCGGTGCCGCCATGGTTCACGAGAATCGAGCCATCGGTATAGATGTGGACCAGCGCGCCGGCCTGGTTGAAGTGGGCCACATTGAAGGAGATACCGAACTTCAGCGGTGTCAGCGCCAGGCCGCGCTTGAGCACGGCACTGCCGGCGTTGAAGGCATTCACGGCCGCACGGCGCGCACGATAGTCGCTGGACTCCTCCAGCTCGGCCACCAGCTCGTGAATCACGTTGTCGGTCACGACCTGCTCGTAAGGCGTGATGTTGCGCTCGCCCTTGCCGTAGAAGTTGACGCGCCGCACATCGAGCGGATCGCGCCCCAGGCTGCGCGCCACCGTATCCAGAATGTTCTCGATGGCAATCGCGCCCTGAGGTCCGCCAAAGCCACGGAAAGCCGTATTGCTCTGGGTGTTGGTCTTGCCCATATAGCCATGCATGAGCACATCGGGCAGCCAGTAGGTATTGTCGAAATGGCAGAGCGCACGCGTCATCACCGGCGCCGACAGATCGGCAGAGTGACCGGCGCGCGAGACCATGGATATCTCGGCTCCCAGCACGCGGCCTTCATCGTCATAGCCCACTTCGTACTCATACCAGAAGCAGTGACGGCGACCGGTGATCATGAAGTCGTCGTCGCGGTCCAGGCGCAGCTTGACCGGTTTCTGCAGCCTGATTGCCGCCACGGCCGCCACGCAGGCGAACAGCGCCGACTGCGACTCCTTGCCGCCGAAGCCGCCACCCATGCGCCGGCATTCCACATGCACGCTGTGCGAAGCCACGCCCAGAGCATGAGCCACCAGATGCTGCATTTCGCTGGGATGCTGGGTGGAGCAATGAATATGCACGGCTCCGTCTTCCTTGGGCGTGGCGTAGCTGATCTGTCCTTCCAGATAGAACTGCTCCTGCCCGCCCACATCGAAGGAACCCTTGAGGCGGTGCGGCGCGGCATCCATGGCGGCGCGCGCGCCGCCTTCGTGGGTGCTGCGCTCCAGGTGCATGGGCGGCATCACGTACTGGCCCAGCTCATGGGCCTTGCGCGGTGTCAGCACGGGCGGCAGCTCGCTGATGGTGGCCGCAGCCTTGGCCAGGGCGGCCGCACGTCTTGCCGCATCGCGCGAGCGGGCAATCACGGCGAACAGGGGCTGGCCCACGTAGCGGATTTCGCCATCGCACAGAATCGGGTCGTCATGAATGATGGAGCCGCAGTCGTTGACACCGGGGATGTCGGCAGCCGTGATCACCTCCACCACTTCGGGCATGGCGCGCACGGCCTCCAGCGCCAGCGCCGTCAGACGGCCGTGGGCCACGGGCGAGAGCCCCAGCGCGCAGTGCAGCGTGCCTTCCAGCTCGGGCAGGTCGTCGATATAGGCGGCCTCGCCGGCCACATGCAGGTGTGCGGACTCGTGCTTGCGGCTGACGCCCACGCGCGCGCCCTGATCATGGGCCTTGGCTTCGGTCACTTCGTCAATGCGATAGGCCTGATTCTTGCGGTAATCGGCAAAGGCTTCCGCCACCAGTTCATTCGTCAATTCAAGGGGGTTGTTCATTTCAGACTCCTTGCTCCACGGCGGCGGGAACGACGTGGGGCATCACGCTCCAGACACTGGTCGCATCAGTGCCCTGCGGCTGATCGGCGCGCGTTTCCAGCCACAGACGCTGGATCAGGTTCTGCGCCACCTTGAGGCGGTAATCGGCGCTGGCGCGCATATCGCTCATGGGCTTGAAATCCTGGGCCAGCGCGGCCTGCGCGGCCTTCACGTTTTCAAGGCTCCAGGGCTTGCCCAGCAGGGCCGCTTCGGCTGCCGCCGCTCTTTTGACCGTGGCGGCCATGCCGCCGAATGCCAGCCTGATGGATTGCACGCTCTCGCCATCAAGCTCGATGGCAAAGCCGGCGCAAAGGGCCGAGATATCGCAGTCGAAGCGCTTGCTGATCTTGTAGCCGCGCACCTGGCGCTGCATGGCCGCCAGCGGCACCGCCAGGGCCTGCACGAACTCGCCAGGCTCCAGCTGGTTCTTCATATAGTCCAGATAGAAATCCGTCAGAGGCATGCGGCGCACGCGCTCGCCCTTGCGCAGCTCGATCTGCGCATCCAGCGCCATCAGCACCGGCGGCGAATCGCCGATAGGCGAACCATTGGCCACATTGCCACCCATGGTTCCTGCATGGCGGATGGGCGTGGAGGCAAAGCGCAGCCAGACATCGGTCAAGCTGGGCCAGCGCTGCACCAGCGCACTCCAGGCCGATTCCAGCGAAGCCCCGGCGCCGATGTACAGCTCGCCGCCCTCGGCATCGGGCCGCACCTCGATGCGCTTCATCTCGGCCACGTCGCCGACATAAATCATGTCGCCCAGATCGCGGAACTGCTTGTTGACCCAGAGCCCCACATCGGTGGAGCCTGCCACGATGCGGGCCTTGGGCTTGGCCTCGCACAGGCTGGCCAGATCCGCCAGCGTGCGCGGAGCATGGAAGAAGTCCGTGCGCAGGCCCTGGGGCGCCGCATAGTTCAGACCCGCGTTGCCGGCCTGCAGGCCTTGCAGCGCAGCCACCACGGGCGCCGTATCCAGACGCACGGCAGGCAGATCGAACATGCGCTGACCGGCATCGAGAATCGGGCGGTAGCCCGTGCAGCGGCACAGATTGCCCGAGAGTTCGTCGGCCAGTTGCTGACGCGTGGGCTCGCTGCCCTGCTGCTGATGATGCTCATAGGCCGACCACAGCGTCATCACGATGCCGGGCGTGCAGAAGCCACATTGCGAACCATGGCACTCCACCATGGCCTGCTGTACCGGATGCAGGCTTTGCGGGCCTGCGGGCTTGCCGGCGCAGGCAGACTTGCCCGCGCACTGGCTCTTGAGGTCTTCCACCGTGAACAAGGCCTTGCCATGCAGGCTGGGCAGGAATTGAATGCAGGCATTGACGGTCTGCAGGCGCAGGCCGTTGACGGCCCCGGTATCGCCGGCTTCGGCCAGCTCGCCGATGACTACCGTGCAGGCACCGCAGTCGCCTTCGTTGCAGCCTTCCTTGGTGCCGGTGCAATGGGCATCCTCGCGCAGCCATTGGAGCACGGAGCGTGTGGGGTGCGGGCCTTGCACTTCCACCACCTCGCCGCGGTGGAAGAAGCGTATCGGTTGAGAGTTCTGACTGGTGCTCATGATCGTGGGACAGGGTGAGATTGAATGCCTGCATGCAAGATGCATTCCAAACGCAGCATTCGTCAAGATCGAAGGCTACGCCTGCAGGGGCAGCTTCTCATACAGACGCGCTCATAGGGGCTATGTAGCGCGTCATATATCCGTGACCAAAATCAAGGGTGAACCCGTACAAAACCCGGCTGCCTACGGGTAAGTCCCAGGAAGCGGGAGCATGGCAACACTCCCTTATCAATAGCTAATAGCGCTTTCCAATAAACAACTTCAAATTGAAAACAATCCGAAATCTTTTATTGACAAGCGCTATAAGCTATCAAATTTTCAGGCATCGCCACCATCCGGAGCCGGGCGCACAGGCTCGTCGGCATCGAGCTGGCTGAACACCAGCGTCGCCGCCAGCGTCATCAAGGCCACCGTCACAAAGGTGGCGCGAATGGCCTGCATGCGCTCATCGCTGTGCGCCGGCCACATATCGCTGAAGCCCGTCAGCAGGGCTCCGGCCAGTGCCACGCCCATGCTCATGGCCAGCATCTGCACCATGGACAGCAGGCTGTTGCCGCTGCTCGCAGACTCGCCCTCCATGTCCTTGAGCGTGACCGAATTCATGGCCGAGAACTGCATGGAGTTGAAGCCGCCGAAGATGAACAGCTGCACCAGCAGCAGCCAGACCGGCGTTCCCGGCACAACCAGCCCGAAGGAGGCCAGCATCACTGCCAGCATCACCGAATTGACCTGCAGCACGCGCTTGTAGCCAAAGCGCTGCACCGTGCGCACGGCAATGCGCTTGACCAGCATGCTGCCGGTGACGGTGGCCAGCATCATCAGACCCGCGTTCATGGGCGACATCTTGAGGCCGACCTGCAGCATCAGCGGGATCAGGAACGGCGCAGCACCGCTGCCGAAACGGGTGAACAGATTGCCCAGCAGGCCCACGCGCAGCGAGCGCACCTTGAACAGGCCCGGCGCAAACAACGGCTCGTCCACGCGCAGCGCATGCATCCAGTAGCTGGCCAGACTGGCCAGACCGAACACCATGAGCACCACCACCAGCGCCATGCCCAGCCCCATGCCGGACAGGCCGTCCAGCGCAATAGAGATGGCCACCATGCCGAAGGCCAGCATGGCATAGCCCTTGCCGTCAAAGCGGTGCACGGGCACCGGCGCGCTGCGCGGGAACCAGCGCCAGGTCGCCCACAGTCCGATCAGGCCCACGGGCACATTGATCCAGAAGATCCAGTGCCAACTGGCGTACTCCACCATCCAGCCGCCCAGGGTAGGCCCCAGCAACGGCCCGACCTGGCCCGGAATGGCGATGAAGCTCATGGCGCGAATGAACTCGCCACGCGGATAGGTGCGCAGCACGGCCAGCCGCCCCACGGGCAGCATCATGGCGCCGCCCACGCCCTGCACCACGCGTGCCGCGATCAGAAACGGCAGGCTGGGCGAGAGCGCGCACAGCACCGAGCCCAGCACAAACAGGCCTATCGCCCAGCCGTAGACGCGCCGCGTGCCAAAGCGGTCGGCCACCCAGCCCGTGGCCGGAATCAGCATGGCCGTGGTCAGCGCATAGGCCACGATGACGGACTGCATCTTCATCGGGCTCTCGCCCAACTCGGTCGCCATGGCCGGCAACGCCGTGTTGAGAATGGTCGCGTCCAGCGACTGCATGAAAAAGCCTATGGCCACCAGCCACAGCAGTCTTTCTTTATGGGGGGCACTATGGTGCGCGGCGGGCATCTCACCCATGGGCAGCTCCGGAACGAGGCGGCAAGGCAACAAAAAAGCCGCTGACTCGCAGCGGCTTAAGCAATATGCGAACGCCAGACCAGAGCGGCCGGCGCGCAGACAATCATTCGACTCAGACCGAGAAGCTGGAGCCGCAACCGCAGGTGGTCGAGGCATTGGGGTTCTTGATCACGAACTGAGCGCCCTGCAGATCTTCCTTGTAGTCGATCTCGGCGCCCACCAGATACTGATAGCTCATGGAGTCGATCAGCAGCGAGACACCGTTCTTGGTCATGGTGGTGTCGTCGTCGTTGGTGATCTCGTCGAAGGTGAAACCGTACTGGAAACCGGAGCAGCCACCACCTTGCACAAAAACGCGCAGCTTCAGATCGGGATTGCCTTCTTCGGCAATCAGATCGGCCACCTTGGCAGCAGCGCTGTCGGTGAAGACGATGGGGGAAGGCATTTCGGTGGTCGTGGTTTCAGCAACGGCGCTCATGGCATTACTCCGTAGTTTCTTGATTGCCTGAAATGGTACAGCAAGGGGCTCGGGAATACCGGCCGTATCTCTTTGTCGCCAGTGCAAGTGGGGGCTTTGCGCAAGCGCTGGACAAGGCTGCGGCCGCCCATGAAAAAACCGCCAGGAATTTGCATTCGAGGCGGCTTTTCTTGAAAAGACTCCGCAGAGTCTTTCCTGCAGGGGAAACGGATTAACGCTTCGAGAACTGCTTGGCGCGGCGTGCGGAGTGCAGACCGACCTTCTTACGTTCGACTTCACGAGCATCGCGAGTCACGAAGCCGGCTTGGCTCAGTGCAGGCTTCAGAGCTGCGTCATAGTCGATCAGGGCACGGGTGATGCCGTGACGGGTTGCACCGGCTTGACCGGATTCGCCGCCGCCATGGACGTTCACTTGAATGTCGAAAGTCTCCAGGTTCTCAGTCAGAACCAGGGGTTGCTTTGCGATCATGATGGAGGTTTCGCGACCGAAGTACTGCTGAATGTCCTTGCCATTCACAGTAATCTTGCCGGAGCCCTTCTTCAGAAACACGCGAGCGACGCTGGACTTGCGACGGCCTGTGCCATTGTTCCAATCACCAATCATCTAGGTCTCCTTAGATTTCCAGAGCCTTAGGCTGCTGTGCGGTATGGGGGTGCTCAGCACCGCCGTAAACCTTCAGCTTCTTGATCATGGCGTAGCCCAGAGGACCCTTGGGCAGCATGCCCTTGACGGCCTTCTCGAGAGCACGGCCAGGGAACTTGGCTTGCAGGTCGCGGAAGTTGGTGGCAGTGATGCCGCCGGGGAAACCGGAGTGACGGTAGTACACCTTGTCCAGGTTCTTGGTACCAGTGACCTTGAGCTTGGAGGCGTTGATGATGACGATGTAGTCACCGGTGTCAACGTGAGGTGTGTAAATGGCCTTGTGCTTGCCGCGCAGACGGAGTGCCACTTCGCTGGCGACACGTCCGAGCACCTTATCGGTGGCGTCAATCACAAACCACTCGTGTTGCACCTCAGCGGGCTTTGCGCTGAATGTAGACATGAGTTTTCTCTTTCAAGAGGGTTTGGCGGTCCCTTTTCCGCGGTCGGTGCTTCTTCTTGAAAAAGACAGGTCTTTTAAAGGAAGCCTCTTAGGCGGGGTTACTCGGACCAATTTAAACTTGGCCCAAGCCTTCGCCGCGGGAACCATAAAATCGCTGCGAAGCCCGCCATTATACAAAAACGCCAGAATCTGCGTGTTTTCGTGCAGCAGCCTGTTGTGAAACAGCCCCTAGTGCCTGTTTCTCCCTCTGCACCCAGGCGCCGACAGCCTTTAAAGACCACAGGGTAAAAAGTGCTGTTCCCCTCTTGCCCTGCTGGTTACCATCCATTTCTATGTTCAGTTACCGCCACGCCTTCCATGCAGGCAATCATGCCGATGTGCTCAAGCACACCGTTCTGATTGCCACCGTGCAATACCTCACGCAAAAAGAGGCTGCGCTGACGGTGCTCGACACCCACGGCGGCGCCGGCCTGTACCGCCTGGACGGCGACTACGCCAGCAAGAGCGGCGAGGCCGAGGAAGGCGTGCTGCGCCTGGCTGCCGCCAAGGAGGCCGAACTGGCCCCTGTGTTGCAGGACTATCTGCAGATGGTGCGTCGCTTCAACCAGGGCAATGCCATCCGCAACTATCCCGGCTCGCCCTTCATCACCCAGGCGCTGCTGCGCGGTCATGACCGTCTCAAGGCCTTTGAGCTGCACCCCACGGACATGCGCTCTCTGACCGGCAACATGGCCCAGCTGGAAGTCAGGCGCCAGGTCACCATCCTGCATGAGGATGGCTTTGAAGGCGTGAAGAAATTCCTGCCTCCGCCATCACGCCGCGCCTTGCTGCTCTGCGATCCGAGCTACGAATTGAAGACCGACTACGGCCGTGTGCTGGACATGGCGGCGGACGGTCTCAAGCGCTTTCCCACAGGCACTTACGCCGTCTGGTACCCCATCATCCCGCGCCCCGAAGCCCATGATCTGCCCAAGCGGCTCAAGACCATGGCCACCAAGGCTGGCAAGAGCTGGCTGCATGCAACGCTCACGGTCAAGAGCAACAAGACCTCCGAACGCGGCGGCCTGCCTGCCAGCGGCATGTTTCTGATCAACCCGCCGTTCAATCTCAAGGATCAGCTCAAGCCCGCCATGCCGCAGCTGGTCAAGCTGCTGGGTCAGGACAGCAATGCAGGCTTTACGCTGGAGTCTGGCGGCTGATTGGAGGCTGTAGGCCGGCCCTTGCCGGCCCTCTGCAGTCCGGGCGCGCCAGCTTCACTGGCAGCCCCCCTTCAACAGCAATAATGGTTCAGCGCTTGCGCTTGGCGGTCTGGGAGACCTTGCGCGCGGGCTGATTCGCGGATGCCGCGCGCGTCTTGGAGGCGGAGACTCCCTGCGCCACACTGGGATGGCGCTTCTTGCCCGAAGCATTGAGCGTGGCCGGGCACTCGTCCTCATCGGCGTCCAGCTGCCACAGCTCCACGGGCTTGATGCCCAGACCCAGCATGCCCAGCTCCTGGGCCGCGGCCTTGCTCAGGTCGATGACGCGACCGGGCGCGAAGGGGCCGCGGTCATTGATACGCACCACCACGCTCTTGCCGGTCACGGAGCTGCGCACGCAGACACGCGTCCCGAAAGGCAGGGTCTTGTGCGCTGCCGTCATGTCCATGCTGTCAAAGCGCTCGCCGCTGGCCGTCTTGCGGCCGTGGAACTGCTCGCCATACCAGGAGGCCAGGCCCGCCTGGTCGCTTTCACGCGGAGGGCTCAGCTCGTACTTGTTGCTGTCTTCGGGCAGGTCTGCCTTGTCGGCATCCGCAGGCTTGTTGGCCTTGACGCCCAGGCCTTTGTCGCGATAGTTGCTGCGCGCATAGGCGTCGGGCAGCAGGGGAGCGGAGACCGTGGGCTGCGCACCCTTTTTTCGGGGCTGGCTCTGAGCGACGGGGGGCTGTTCCTCGGGCTTTTCCTGCAGCGGAGCACAGCCGGCCATGGTCGCGGTGACGACGGCAAGACCTATCCACTGACAACAACGCAAGCGCCAAAATTTCGGTTGCACGGGCGCAATCTCCTTGAAAGCTCAAGTGAGAGCCGCCCAAGACCGGCCGCCTCGCGGCCGGCAAGCTTTTGGCTTACAGACCCAGACGGTCGCAGATCTCCAGAGTGGCGACGCTCTGGTTCATCGTATAGAAGTGCAGCCCGGGAGCACCCTGGCTGCGCAACTGCTCGCATAGATGAGTCACGACATCCAGACCGAACGCACGAATGGAAGCGGTGTCATCTCCGAACGCCTGCAGACGCAGACGAATCCAGCGCGGAATCTCGGCACCACATGCATCCGAGAAGCGCATCAGCTGTGTAGAGCTGGTAATCGGCATGATTCCTGGCACGACCGGCACGTCGAGCCCCAGAGCCCTCACCTCATCGACAAAGCGCATGTATGCGTCGGCATTGTAGAAGTATTGCGTGATGGCGGAATCTGCACCAGCGCGCACTTTAGCAACAAATGCGTCCAGATCGCTGCGAGGGGACTTTGCTTGGGGGTGAGTTTCAGGATAGGCGGCAACTTCGATGTGAAACCAGTCGCCGAACTCCTGGCGCACGAAAGCCACCAGATCGCTGGCGTACTGGAACTCGCCGCCCAGGCCGTAGCCGCTGGGCAGGTCGCCACGCAAGGCGACGATGCGCTTGACGCCCATAGCCTTGAGTTCGTTCAGCTCGGCGCGCACTTTCTCATGCGTGGCGCCGATGCAGGAGAAGTGCGAGGCCGCGCCCACACCCTCGCTCTGAATGTCGCGAACCATGGTGAAGGTGCCTGCCTGGGTGGAGCCGCCCGCGCCATAGGTCACGGAGCAGAACTCGGGCTTGCGCGCATACAGGGCCTGGCGCACGCCCACATGCTTGGCAGCGCCTTCGGGCGTCTTGGTGGGGAAAAACTCGAAGCTGACGGGAAAGCTCATGGCGGTCTATGTCTCTGAATCCTGGATCATGTGCGGGCGTCGAAGGCTCGGCACCCGCCACGCTTTTTACTCAACGCTCAACGTTCGTTGCGCTTTTTCTGCTTGCTGCGGGCCGGGCCGGGCTGGCCGAAGCTGGCCACCTCGGGGTCTTCATACAGCTCCTGCTTGGCGCGCTGGGCCTTGATGTCGGCACGCGAAGGGCGCTTGGCGACCGCCTTGACGGCCGGCTTGGCCGCAGCCGCTTCGTCTGCAACGACGGGGGCCGGAGCCTTGACTTCAGCACCCTGCTGGGCCCAGACAAAGAATTCGTGATTGCCGTCGCCGCCCTCTATGGGCGAGTCCAGCCACTGCTTGACGCTCAGCCCCAGATCGCCGAGGCAGTCGCGAATGCGCTTTTCGACCTCGGCGTACAAGGCCGTGTCGCGCACAATGCCGCCCTTGCCGATCTGGCCGGGCTGCAGCTCGAACTGCGGCTTGACCAGCATCAGCAGCTGGCCATGGGGCTTGAGCAGCTGCACCACGGCAGGCAGCACCAGAGTCAGCGAGATAAAGGACAGATCGCCGGTCACGAAATCAAAGGCCGGGCTGATGTCGATATTTTCGGTACCGGGCTTGCGGCGCAACTCCACCGGAGCCAGACCTTCGGCCCGGGCCTTGGCCTTGGCGGCGCGCTCGGCTTTGAAGCTCTCGACATCCTGCTCCTTGGCATCGTCGCTGTCGTCATAGTCCTCATCGACCTGACCGCCGTTGCGCATCCAGGCATAGGGAGCGACGGGCTGGGTGTCGTTGTCCTCTTCTTCCTCGATGACTTCGCACAGCGCCTCATCACAGGCCTTCTCCAGCAGCTCGGGCGTCAGCGCGCGGGCGTTGAAGCCCTCGACGCAGACCACGCGCTCATCATTCTTAAGGCGCTCGTGCAACTGGCCATGGCCCACGTCAATGCCGATGACCTGGGTCGCACCGGCCTGCAGCAGGCAATCGGTGAAGCCGCCCGTGCTCTGGCCCACATCCAGGCAGCGCAAGCCCTTGACGCTGAGGCCGGTCGCGGCCAGCGCGCCTTCGAGCTTGAGCCCGCCGCGCGAGATGTATTTGGCCTCGGCGGCGTCCAGCAGCTGCAGCTCGGCACCGGCAGGAATCTCGTCGCCGTTCTTGGCCACTTTCTTCCATGGCGCCAGCGGCGTCAGGCGCCACTCCACACCCGAGGCAATCAGGCGCTGGGCCTGGGAACGGGTGGCAGCATGACCTGCTTCAACCAAAAAAACATCTGCGCGCATAGCGTCGCTTCCTTTGAAATAAACCGGCGCCAGGCGCTGCACAAAGATGCAGCGGGCAAAAAGAAATCTTTTTAGATAGCTGCTTTCGCTTGATACCGCTTGATTTCAGATAAATATCCATCTGAAATCAATACATAACGTGCGCAAGCAGCTATCAAATAAAACCACGACGACCTCGATACTGGCGCTATCCACACCAGTAACAGCGAGCAAGCGCCGCCGCGCAGCGAGGCTGTCGTCCCCCTCCCGCATTGCGAAGCAAAGCGAGAGAGGGGGAAGCGGCGGGGCCGCTCAGGGGGTGCTTAGTAGCGGTATGTTTCAGGCTTGTAAGGGCCTTGCTTGCTCACGCCGATATAAGCGGCCTGCTCGTCGCTGAGTTCGGTCAGCATGGCGCCGACCTTCTTCAGGTGCAGGCGAGCGACCTTCTCGTCCAGGATCTTGGGCAGCACATAGACCTTGCCCACTTCATAGGCGTCGGGGCGGGTGAACAGCTCGATCTGCGCCAGGGTCTGGTTGGCAAAGGAGTTGGACATCACAAAGCTGGGGTGGCCGGTGGCGCAACCCAGGTTCACCAGACGGCCCTTGGCCAGCAGGGTGATCTTCTTGCCGTCGGGGAACTCGATCTGGTCCACCTGGGGCTTCACTTCTTCCCACTTGTACTTTTCGATCGAAGCCACATCGATTTCGTTGTCGAAGTGACCGATGTTGCAGACGATGGCCTGATCCTTCATGGCAACCATGTGCTCGTGGCGGATGATGTCCTTGTTGCCGGTGGTGGTCACGAAGATATCGGCCTTGTCGGCAGCGTATTCCATGGTCACTACACGATAGCCTTCCATGGCGGCCTGCAGGGCGTTGATGGGGTCGATCTCGGTCACCCAGACCTGGGCCGACAGCGCGCGCAGAGCCTGGGCGGAGCCCTTGCCCACGTCGCCATAGCCGGCCACGCAAGCCACCTTGCCGGCGATCATCACGTCGGTGGCGCGCTTGATGCCGTCCACCAGCGATTCGCGGCAGCCGTAGAGGTTGTCGAACTTGGACTTGGTCACCGAGTCGTTGACGTTGATGGCGCGGAACAGCAGCGTGCCCTTGGCCGACATTTCATTGAGGCGGTGCACGCCGGTGGTGGTCTCTTCGGTCACGCCCATGATCTGGGCCGACTTGCGGCTGTACCAGGTGGGATCCACGGCCAGCTTGGCCTTGATGGCGGCGAAGACGATGCGCTCTTCTTCCGAGCCAGGGTTGGCCAGCACGGACAGATCCTTCTCGGCACGCTTGCCCAGATGCATGAGCATGGTGGCGTCGCCGCCGTCGTCCAGGATCATGTTGGGGCCTTCGCCTTCGGTACCGGCGGCACCGAATTCAAAGATGGAGTGGGTGTAGTTCCAGTAGTCTTCCAGCGACTCGCCCTTGATGGCATAGACAGGCACGCCGGTTTCGGCGATGGCAGCAGCTGCGTGGTCCTGGGTCGAGAAGATGTTGCACGAAGCCCAGCGCACTTGTGCGCCCAGAGCCGTCAGCGTCTCGATCAGCACGGCGGTCTGGATGGTCATGTGCAGCGAGCCCGTGATGCGCGCGCCCTTCAGGGGCTGGGCAGCGGCGAACTCCTCGCGCACGGCCATCAGACCGGGCATTTCGGTTTCGGCGATCCTGATTTCCTTGCGGCCCCAGGCAGCCAGGGAAATATCGGTAATGGCCGAATCAGCGGGGTTGAAGCGCACGGCAGCGTTCATGGTTTTCTCCAAATCTTGAATGAAAAACCACGTTCTGCAGCAGAGGGGGAATAAACCGGCTCACCGCACAGAAAGCGTGGGCGAGCGTCGTTGCGGGATGAAATCCGAGCCTCACGCCCCGCGCAGACCAGC
The DNA here is from genome assembly GCF_016772095.1 of Comamonas sp. NyZ500. Lineage (NCBI taxonomy): Bacteria > Pseudomonadati > Pseudomonadota > Betaproteobacteria > Burkholderiales > Comamonadaceae > Comamonas > Comamonas sp. NyZ500. Next base: position 339,037 of record NZ_JAEIJE010000004.1, read on the forward strand.
TCATGGCTGGCTGGGGAACGCTGCAACGCTCCTCGGATGGACGGCGATTATAAAGGAATCAGCCTTCCAGGCCCACCAAGCGATAACCGACTTGCAACTCGGTTACCAGATGCCGGGGCTGGGCCGGATCGAGCTCTATCTTCTGGCGCAGGTTGGCCATGTGCACGCGCAGATAGTGGGGGCGGTCCAGATATTCAGCGCCCCAGACCTGCAGCAGCAACTGGCGGTGGGTCAGCACCTTGCCATGGCCGGCAATCAGGGCCGCCAGCAGGCGGAACTCTATGGGCGTCAGGTGCACGGCCACTCCGTCGCGCCTGACATCGTGCGCCGCCAGATCCACCACCACCGTGCCGAAACGCGCACAGCTGCCGGGCTTGTCTGACGCCGACGCCTGCTGGCGGCGGCGCAGCATCACGCGCAGCCTGGCCAGCAGCTCGGGCACGCCGAAGGGCTTGGTCAGGTAGTCATCGGCCCCGGCGTCCAGCGCCGCCACCTTGTCCTCCTCCCGCTCGCGCGCGGACAGGATCAGAATCGGCAGCTGGCTCCAGCCGCGCAGCTCGGCAATCACGGTCTTGCCATCGGCATCGGGCAGACCCAGGTCCAGCACCACGGCGTCGGGCTGGCGGCTGGCGGCCTCGATCAGGCCGCGCCTGGCGGTTTCTGACTCGAACACCTGCCAGCCTTCGTCCTCCAGTGCCAGGCGCACAAAGCGGCGGATGCTGGCGTCGTCTTCAATCAGCAAGATGCGGGGTGCGGCGCTTGTCATGTTCGGATTTGCATGTGATGCACGGGATTGTCGGCTCATTCGTCCATGACCGGCTGCTCCGGCACGGGCAGGTGCACGCTGAAAATGGTGCCCAGCCCGGGGTCTGCCGCCGCCACCCGCAATCTGCCGCCATGGGCTTGCACAATCCGCTGAGCCAGCGCCAGGCCGAGCCCCATGCCGAACACGGCACTCTCCGCCTGCCCACGCGTGAACGGCTCGAACAGTTGCTCAGCCGACAGATGCACGGGCAGACCCGGCCCCGCGTCCTGCACGCTCAGCACGCAGTCGCCATCGGCCACGCTCGCTGCCACGGTGATCGTCGTGCCTTCGGGCGTGTACTTGATGGCGTTGTCCAGCAGATTGACCAGCACACGCTCCATCAGCACGGCATCGAGCTGCAGCAAGGGCAGATCGGCCGGCAGCGAGGTCTGCAGCGCATGAGCGGCCAGTCGCTCGCGCATCTGCGCCAGCGCGCTGCCCACCAGTTCGTCCACCGGCAGCCATTCACGCTTGAGCTGCACGCCGCCTTGCTGCAGGCGCGCCATGGCCAGCAGGTTGTCCACCAGTTGCTGCAGCGCCTGTGCCTGATTGCGAATCTGCACCAGCATGTGATGCGCCGGCCCCTGCGGCGCATGTGGCAAGGCCGCCTGGGCCGCGCCCAGGATGCCCGTCAGCGGCGTGCGCAGATCATGCGAGACGGCTGAGAGCAAGGTGTTGCGCATGCGCTCGCCCTCCATGGCGATCTGGGTCTGCTGCGCCACCTCCACAAAATGCACACGCTCCAATGCCAGGGCGATCTGGCTGGCACAGGCTTCAAGCAGACGGCGCTCCTCGGGCACTCGCAATCGTTGCGGTGCACGCAACTGCAGTACCAGCACGCCACGCGAACGCACGGGCGCCATCAGCGGCACATAAAGTGCCGGCGCAGCTGCCAGGGTATCGGTTCCATGGCCGGCCATCTGGCCATGCTCCATGCTCCAGCGGCCCACGCTGGTGTCGATCTGAGCTTCGCTGCCAAGCGCCAGCTGCAGGCGCTCATCGGCATCGGGCACCAGCAGCCCGGTCTGGGCATCAAAAACGCCTGAAATCGTGGTCAGCGCGATCTGCGTGACCTGCTCCTGCGTCAGCGCACCCGACAGGTCACGCGCCAGCCTGGCCAGCGCACCGGCCCGCCTTTCGCGCTCTGCGGCCACGCGCGCCTCGTGGCGCAGCCGCGCCGTGAGCTGGCCGCAGACCAGGGCCACACCCAGCATCAGGCTGAAGGTGAACAGGTATTGCGTATCGTTGACGCTGAAGGAGTTGCGCGGCGGCACAAAGTAGAAATCGAACAGCAGCACTGACAGCAGGGCCGCCCATGCTCCGGGGCCGCGTCCCCAGCGCACGGCGGACAGCACCACCACCAGCAGGAAAAGCATGACCACATTGGCCGGATCGAACACTCGCAGCAGCAGCTCCGCCACCGCTGTAGCGGCCAGACAAGCCAGGGTCACGCCCGCATAGCCCTTCCACGGAATGGTTTTTTCACGCGCCGCCGGCAATCGCAAGGTGCTCTCGTTCTTGCTTTGCTTGACGGACAGCAGCAGCACGTCCAGGCCGGGATCCAGCGCCGCAATCTGCTCGGACAGGCTGGAGGCACGCCAGCGCAGCCAGCGGCTCAAAGGTTCATGCACACGCGCCAGCACCAGATGACTGGCATTGCGCTCACGCGCAAAGTCCACCAGAGCCTGGGCCACATGGGCACCGGGGATGGTGGCCGTTTCCGCGCCCAGACGCGCCGCCAGCGCCAAGGTCTTGAGCACGGCCTCCTGCGCTGCCCGAGGCCTATGCTGGCGCTCCGGCGCATCCACATAGACCACCACCCAGTCGGCCTCCAGCCGCCTGGCCAGGCGCGCCACCTGGCGCACCAGGGCGTCGTCACCGGCGCGGCCGCCCACGCCCACCAGCAGGCGCTCGCGCGTGGGCCAGACATCGCCGATGGAGCGCTCGCGGCGGTAGTCACGCATGTCCTCATCGACACGATCGGCCGTACGGCGCAAGGCCAGCTCGCGCAGCGCCAGCAAATTGCCCTGGCGAAAGAAATTGCGCGAGGCCCGCTCGGCCTGCTCCAGCGGGTAGACCTTGCCCGACTTGAGGCGCTTGAGCAGCTCCTCGGGCGGGATGTCGACCACGATGACCTCGTCGGCATCGTCAAAGATATGGTCGGGCACGGTCTCATGGACCTGTATGCCCACAATGCCGCCCACCACATCGTTCAGGCTTTCCAGATGCTGAACGTTGAGCGTGGTCCACACCTCGATACCCGCCTCCAGCAGCTCCTGCACATCCTGCCAGCGCTTGGGATGGCGCGAGCCGCTCACATTGCTGTGCGCCAGCTCGTCGAGCAGCAGCACCTCCGGGCGGCGTGCCAGAGCTGCATCCAGATCGAACTCGTCCAGCTGCCTGCCCTGGTAGACCAGCGTGCGCCGAGGCAACAGCTCCAGGTCGTGCAGCTGCTGCTCGGTCTCGGCGCGGCCATGCGTCTCCACCAGCCCCACCAGAACCTTGCGTCCTGCCTGCCGCTCGCGCTGCGCAGCCGCCAGCATGGAATAGGTCTTGCCCACTCCGGCATTGGAGCCAAAGTAGATGCGCAGCTTGCCGAGATGGGCGCGCTGCCGATCTGCCTGCAGTTGAGCGACCAGCGCGTCGGGGTCGGGGCGCTGCGCGGCGGATGATGATGTGGATGAAGGCATCAGGCGATCAGCGTATCACTCAAGTCCGGTCAGAACCCGGCACTCAGGCCCAGCAGCCAGCCGCTGCGTGCCAGATCACGCCATTGGCCACGACTGTTGACGGCGCTGTAGTAGCGGGCATCGGCCGAGGTACCCGCGTACGCAAGCGATGCAGTCCACGGCCCCCAGGCTCTGGATAGCGAAATGCGCCAGTCGGCATAGGAAACATCGCTGTAATTGCGCACCCAGGTGTAGCCGCCATGCAGGCCCAAGGTGGCGAGATCGCCCAGCGGATGCTGATAGTTCAGATCCAGATACTGGCTGCCGCGGCTGCTGCCTGCCGGCTGCAGCGCAGTGGCGAACGCCGAGCCGGCGGTACTCTCGCCCAGGCCGAAATAAGGCGTCAGTGCCACGGACCATTTGATGCTCAGACCACCATGAGTCGCCCCCAGATAGAGCTCGGTGGTGTCAAAGCGTTTGCTGCTGCCATCGCTTGCGCCCAGGCGTGCGCCGGGATAGCGGTACTGCAAAAGCCCGGCATCCAGCAACCAGTCAGGCACGAGCTCGCCGCGCCAGCCACCATAGATATCGTGCTCCAGCCCCTGGCCCCGGCCGTAGCTGTTGGTAGAGACATTGGACAGCGACGTGCCCAGATAAAAGCCCTTGGGCAAGGCCAGTTCCACTGCGCCCTGCACGGCCGCACCTTGCCAGGTCTGCGAGATGCCGCGAAAGCGGTAGTCACTGATCAGGCTCAGCGAGCCGGTCAGGGAAGACCTGCTGTCGGCCTGCGCAGGAGCTGAGCTTTCAGAAGCAGATTGCGCTTTTGTTTCCTCGGCAGCAGAGGGCTTTGCACAGCTCAAGGCAATCATCAGCAACGCAGAGCCGATGACCCAGGAGCGCGAGGCGTGAAATGGTTTTTGGGGATGGGAGAGACGCATGATGGTGAAGCAAACAGATCAGACTTGCCGCGCCCGCTGGGACGCGGACAAGCCAGAGAAACGAAAAAGCAAGGCCTGGATATGACTTAGACGAGGCCCAGAACGGTCAGCAGCATGTCGATGAGCTTGATGCCAAAAAACGGCACGATCAGCCCGCCCAGGCCATAGATCAGCAGGTTTCGGCGCAGCAGCAGGGCCGCACCCACGGCGCGATACTGCACGCCACGCAAGGCCAGCGGCACCAGGGCGATGATGATCAGTGCATTGAAGATCACGGCGCTCAGGATGGCGGAATCGGCGCTGTGCAGCTGCATCACGTTGAGCGAGGCCAGTTGCGGATAAGTGCCCACAAAGGCAGCCGGAATGATGGCGAAATACTTGGCCACATCATTGGCAATGCTGAAGGTGGTCAAGGCCCCGCGCGTCATCAGCATCTGCTTGCCGGTTTCCACCACCTCGATCAGCTTGGTGGGGTTGCTGTCCAGATCCACCATATTGCCGGCCTCTTTGGCAGCCTGGGTGCCGCTGTTCATGGCCACGGCCACATCGGCCTGGGCCAGGGCAGGAGCATCGTTGGTGCCGTCCCCCGTCATGGCCACCAGGCGGCCCGCCGCCTGGTGCGAGCGGATCAGCTGCAGCTTGTCCTCGGGCCTGGCTTCGGCCAGGTAATCATCCACCCCTGCCTCGGCGGCAATGGCGGCAGCCGTCAGCGGGTTGTCGCCCGTCACCATCACCGTCTTTATGCCCATGCGGCGCAGTTCGGCGAAGCGCTCGCGCATGCCCGGCTTGACGATGTCCTTGAGCTCGATCACGCCCAGCACCTTGGCGCCATCGGCCACCACCAAAGGCGTGCTGCCCTTGCGCGAGACGTTGTCCACGGACAGTTGCACCTGAGCCGGGAAGCTGCCGCCCAGCGCCTCGACATGCCTGCGCACGGCATCGGCGGCGCCCTTGCGCAAGCTGCGCAAGCCTTGCGGGCTCTGCAGATCCACCCCACTCATACGCGTCTGAGCGGTAAAGGGCACGAACTCACCCGGGAAATCCGCACTGCTGCGATCGGGCAGGCCATGGCGCTCCCTGGCCAGAGCCACCACGCTACGGCCTTCAGGTGTTTCGTCTGCCAGAGACGACAGCTGTGCGGCTTCGGCCAGCTGCGCGGCGCTCGTTCCGGGGGCCGGCAGAAAATCGCTGGCCTGGCGGTTGCCCAGGGTGATGGTGCCGGTCTTGTCCAGCAGCAGCACGTCCACATCACCGGCAGCCTCCACGGCCCGGCCCGAAGTCGCGATGACATTGGCCTGCATCATGCGGCTCATGCCGGCCACACCGATGGCCGACAGCAGGCCGCCAATCGTGGTCGGAATCAGGCAGACCAGCAGCGCAATCAGCACGGCAACACCGACCACCGAGCCCGTTCCGGCCTGTGACACCGCAAAGGCCGAGAAGGGCCACAGCGTGACGATGACCAGCAGGAAGACCAGCGTCAGCCCCACGAGCAAAATCGTCAAAGCCATCTCGTTGGGAGTCTTCTGGCGCTTGGCCGATTCGACCATGGAGATCATGCGATCCAGAAACGACTCGCCGGGGTTGACCGTGACTTCCACCACCAGCCAGTCCGACAGCACGCGCGTGCCGCCGGTCACCGACGAGAAGTCGCCTCCGGCCTCGCGGATCACGGGTGCTGATTCGCCGGTGATCGCGCTTTCGTCCACCGAAGCAACGCCTTCTATCACCGTGCCGTCAAGCGCAATCGTGTCGCCGGCTTCCACGAAGATGACCACGCCCTTGCGCAGCTCGCTGGCGCGCATGGGAATCCATGAGCTGCCGAAATGCGGTTGTTGCAGCAGCTTGGCCACCGTATCGCGCTTCATGCCGCGCAGGCTGGCGGCCTGGGCGCGGCTGCGGCCCTCGGCCAATGCTTCGGCAAAGTTGGCAAACAGCACGGTGAACCACAGCCACAGCGCAATCGCCAGAACAAAGCCGCTGTTCTCGCTGCCCGGCTCCATCAGGCTCTGCCACCACAACAGACTGCTCAGGATCGCACCCAGATACACCACAAACATCACAGGGTTGGCCCACTGCGTACGCGGCGAGAGTTTGCGCAGCGCATCCCACAGAGCCGATTTCGCCAGCTTGGCATCGAGCAGGCTGCGGCCTGCCGTCATTTTCTTGGTGCTCATGGCTTACTCCTTCACTGCGCTGGTGGCGGGCTGCAAGGCATCCAGCGCCAGATTGAGTTGCAGCACATTCACGCGCGGCTCGCCTAGCAAGCCCAGCGTGCGCTGCTCTGTTTTCTGCGCCAGCAATGGCTGCACCTGGTCTGGCGAGATCCCTCGCGCCCTCGCCACACGCGGCAGTTGCAGCAGCGCATTGGCCATAGAGATATGCGGGTCCAGGCCCGATGCCGACGCCGTGACCGCATCCACCGGCACCGCCAGGTCTGCGGCCAGACCGTTATCGGCGCGGTACTGTGCGACACGCTGCGCCACGGCTTCGGACAAGTCCTTGTGCGTGGCCCCCTGGTTGCTGGCACCGGACAGGCCGGCGTTGTAGGGAGCCGCAATATTTGCCCCTTCCTGACTCGGATCGGGAGCGACTGTGGCGCTGGGACGGCCATGGAAGTACTGCGGCCCGGTGAATTGCTGACCGATCAGGGCCGAGCCCACGATCCGGCCCTGGCGTTCGATCAGGCTGCCATTGGCTGCATGTGGGAACAGTGCCTGCGCCACACCCGTGGTCAGCAAGGGATAGGCAATGCCGGAGATCGCCATCACCAGCAGGGCGGCGCGCACGCTGCTGCCCAGCAGATGTGGCCAGGAGGCGGATTGCGCCTCGGGCTGCGCTTGAGCATGGCTTGGCAGCACTGAAGCGCAAAGAGTTTGAGTCGATGTTTTCATGATTTGCTCCCTGGTCTGCAGCCTTGCATGGACTGCAGACCATTGGCATCAATTGGAAGAAGGCGTCAGGCGTACAGCTGAGCCACAAGCATTTGCAGGTGCTCGATCACGGGCCCCAGAGCCAGCGCCGGCAGAAAGGTCAGACCGCCCACCACCAGCACCACAAACACCAGCAGGCCCATGAACAACGGCGTGGCCGTGGGGAAAGTGCCCGGGCCTGGAGGCACGGTGGCCTTGGCCGCCAGGCTGCCGGCCACGGCCAGCATGGGCACAAGCGTCAGAAAGCGCCCCGCCAGCATGGCCAGGCCCGTGGTGGTGTTGAAGAACGGCGTATTGGCATTCAGCCCTGCAAAAGCCGAGCCGTTGTTGGCCGTGGCCGAGGCATAGGCGTAGAGAATCTCCGAGAAGCCATGCGGGCCGCGGTTGTTGAGGCTGGCTGCGGCATCCGGCCAGAGCACGGCCAGCGCCGTGAAGCCCAGAACGCAGGCCGGCGGCACCAGCACCGCAAGCATGACCAGCTTGATCTCGCGCACCTCGATCTTCTTGCCCAGGAATTCAGGGGTACGACCAATCATCATGCCGGCCAGAAACACCGTGAGGATGGCGTACTGAATCAGGTTGATCAGTCCCACGCCGTCGCCGCCGAAGACGCAGTTGAGCATCATCTGCGCCAGCGGCGTGATGCCGCCCAGCGGGGTCAGCGAATCATGCATGGCATTGACCGAGCCCGTGGTGGCCGCGGTGGTGGTAGCCACGAACAAGGCCGTATCGGCAATGCCGAAGCGCAGCTCCTTGCCCTCCATATTGCCGCCGCTCTGGGTCAGGCTGTATTGCTGATCGGCTCCGGCGCGCGCCAGCAGCTGGCTGCCGTTTTGCTCGGCCACAAACACCAGGCTCAGAAAGCCGACGAACATCACCATGCAGGCAGCAAACAGCACCCAGCCCTGCTTGCGGCGCAGCAGCATGGAGCCGAAGGCGTAGGTCATGCCGGCCGGGATCAGCAGCATCGAGAGGATGTGCAGCAGATTGGTCAGCGGCGTCGGGTTCTCGAAGGGATGGGCTGCATTCATGCCGAAGAAGCCGCCGCCATTCGTGCCCAGATGCTTGATGCTTTCCAGGCTGGCCACCGGCCCCATCAGCAGCTGCTGACGGCCACCTTCGAGCGTCGTCGCCACCGCGTCGGTGTGCAGAGTCTGCGGAATGCCCTGCCAGACATAGACCAGGGCCATGATGAAGGAAAGCGGCAGCAGCACGCGCCAGAACACACGCACGAAGTCGACCCAGAAGTTGCCGACATCCTTGCTACTGGATCGCGCCAGGCCGCGCACAAAGCCGGCACCGGCAGCAACACCCGTGGTGGCACCGGCAAACATCAGAAAGGTGATGACCACCATCTGCGTTGCATTGCTCAGGCTGTTCTCACCCGAGTAGGCCTGCCAGTTGGTGTTGGTGATGAAGGAGGCTGCGGTGTTGAAGGCCAGGTCGGGCGCCTGCGCCGCGATCTCCAGCGGGTTCAGCGGCAGTGCGCCCTGCAGGCGCAGCAGCAGATAACCCAGCAGCATCATCAGCGCATTGCTCAGAACCAGAGCGGTGCCATAGCGCTGCCAGCCCATGCGCTCCTGCGGGTTCACGCCCATGACCCGGTAGCTCAGGCGCTCCAGCCAGCCATGACGCTCGCTGGTAAAGCAGCGTGCCAGCCATTGGCCCATGGGTATGGTCAGCAAGGTTGCCGCAGTCAGCACGGCGGCAAATTCCATCCAGGGTAACCACATGATCCACCCCTTTCACAGACGCGCCAGGGCGCGCACAAAGCCCAGCAGTCCGACAAAGCAGACCACCGTCAGGCTCACAAAAATCAGGTCTTGCAGCACTTGCATGGCGGCCCCTTCAGAATTTCTCGGGGCGCAGCAGCGCATAGCCCAAATAGGCAAACAGCCCCAGCGCCGTCAGGGCGGCCAGGGCTTCAATCCAGGTGATGGTCATTTCATTCCTCCCGCAAGCCGTTCACGCGGCTTGATTGCGATGGAGGAACTGTAGGAATTCGCCCGTCAAGAACGGGTAGAGATTGGGCGTGCCGATATCAAGACGGTATCAAGAAGCAGCTCGATTCGCGGCCGCAACCCCGGCCAGCCACTGAACGCGCAAGGCCAGCACGATGACCAGCGCCAGCACAACCAAGGCCACGGAGCCCACGCCCGTCCAGCCCCAGCGCGACCAGAACCAGCCCGCCCCGGCCCCCAGCACGCTGGAGCCCATGTAATAGCCCCAGAGGTATAGCGATGATGCGTGCCCCTTGGACTGCGTGGCCAGTCGCCCCACCCAGCCGCTGGCCACCGAATGCGCGATGAAGAACCCTGCCGTCAGCAGGACGATGCCGAGCACGATGACGGCCAGCGGCTGCAACAGGGTCAAAACCACGCCCGCGGCCATCAGCAAAGTGCCAGCAACCAGCACCGGGCCGCGACCCAGCCTGTCGGCCAGCCCCCCGGCAATCGGCGACGCCGCCGTACCCAGCAGATAGGCGTAGAAGATATGGCTGATCTGCAGCTGGCTCAACTGATAGGGCGATGCGCTGAGCAGAAAGCCGGCATAGTTGTAAATGCTGACAAACACGCCCATCAGGCCGAAGGCGATCAGGAACAGCAGCGGCAGGCCCGGGTGGCGCAGATGCCGGCCCCAGGCCTGCAGGTGATACCGGGCACCCAGCCCGGTCTTCTTGACGAAGTTGCGCGAGTTGGGCAGCAGCCAGACAAAGCCCAGGGCTGCCAGCAGGTCAAGCACCGAAAGCGCAGCCATGGCGTGGCGCCAGCCCCAGAACTCGGTCATCGCGCTCATGCCGACCCGGCCCAGCATGCCGCCCAGCGCCGTGCCACCCACATACAGGCCCATGGCAAAGCCCAGGCCGGGCGGATCGATCTCCTCGGACAGATAGGCCATGGCCACGGCAGGCACGCCGCCCAGCAACAAGCCTTCCAGCGCGCGTGCGGCCAGCAGCGCATGCCACTGCGGCATGAACGAAGCCAGCAGATTGCACAGCGCCGCCAGTGCCATGGAGATGAACATCAGCTTGCGCCGCCCCAGCCCCTCGGACAAGGCCCCCGCCAGCACGATGGAGCCGGCCAGGCAGGCCGTGGAAACCGACAGCGCCAGCGCGCTCTGTGCCGGACTGACGGCAAAGCTGTGGACCAGCTCGGGCAGCAGCGGCTGCACGCAGTACAGCAGGGAGAAGGTGGCAAACCCCGCCAGGAACAGTGCCACGCTGACCCGCCGGTACTCGGGCGTGCCGCGCTTGATCCATACCGGAGCGGCAGAGGCTGGAGACTGGATGGGCCAGGAGGTGTTCACATCCTGCGGGGCGCTGTTCATGAGGGGCAAATAAGGACCGGAGACTAGGCCGCTATTGTGCTCCGCATCTGCCCGCGGCCGGAGCCAGCGGCCCCGGGCAATGGCGTCGCCCGTCCCGCATTTGCCGGAGCATCTCCATGAATTGGCCCTGCCGTTAAAATAAGCGCCCTCAAGACTTATTCACAGGTCTGCCCTGCATGGGTGCGGGCCTGGTGCGGCAAACGGACCGCCGCACCTTTTGTTGTCACAGCCGGCGTTCTCCGGCTGTATTTACAGCTCTCAATACTGTGTCATACGCCCCAGAAACCCGGCGCCGTCGTACGTTCGCCATCATTTCCCACCCGGACGCGGGTAAGACCACGCTGACCGAAAAGCTGCTGCTGTTCTCGGGCGCGATCCAGATTGCCGGCGCCGTCAAGGGCCGCAAGGCCTCGCGCCACGCCACCTCCGACTGGATGGAAATCGAAAAGCAGCGCGGCATCTCGGTGGCCTCGTCGGTGATGCAGATGAGCTACCGCGACCATGTGATCAACCTGCTCGACACTCCCGGCCACAAGGACTTCTCGGAAGATACCTACCGCGTGCTGACGGCCGTGGACTCGGCGCTGATGGTGATCGATGCGGCCAACGGCGTGGAATCGCAGACCCGCCGCCTGATCGAGGTCTGCCGCCAGCGCGACACGCCCATCATCTCCTTCATCAACAAGTTCGACCGTGAAGTGCGCGACCCGCTGGACATCATGGACGAAGTCGAGCGCGAGCTGGGCATGCCCTGCTGCCCCATCACCTGGCCCGTGGGCCAGGGCAAGAGCTTCGGCGGCATCATCAATCTGCGCACGCAGAGCATGACGGTGTTCACCCCCGGCAGCGATCGCGGCCCCAAGGACTTCGAAGTCATCCCTCTCAGCGAAGGCGACAAGCTGCGCGCGCGCTTTGGCAAGGCTTTCGACGATGCCCTGGAATCCATGGAACTGGCCGTTGGCGCCTCGGCCGAATGGAACCATGAGGCCTTCCTGGCAGGCAAGCTGACCCCCGTGTTCTTCGGCTCCGGTGTGAACAACTTCGGTGTGATGGAAGTGCTGGACGCCGTGGTCGACATGTCGCCTCCGCCCGGCCCACGCGTGGCTTTCACCGAGGTGAACCGCGTACGCGAAGAAAAGATCATTCGCCCTGAAGACAAAGGCTTCTCGGGGGTGGTTTTCAAGGTCCAGGCCAATATGGACAGCAACCACCGCGACCGCATCGCCTTTGTGCGCGTGGCCAGCGGCAAGTACACGCCTGGCATGAAGATGAAGGTGCAGCGCACCGGCAAGGAACTGCGCCCCACATCCGTGGTGACCTTCATGAGCCAGCGCCGCGAGGCCGTCGACGAAGCCTATGCGGGCGACATCATCGGCTTCACGATTCACGGCGGCGTGCAGCTGGGCGACTCCATCACCGACGGCCCCAGCCTGCAGTTCACCGGCCTGCCCTTCTTCGCCCCCGAAATGTTCATGACCGTGGTGCTCAAGAACCCGCTGCGTACCAAGCAGCTGCAGCAAGGCCTGATGCAACTGGGCGAGGAAGGCGCGATCCAGGTCTTCAAGCCCGATGTCGGCGGCAATATGCTGCTGGGCGCCGTGGGCCAGCTGCAGTTCGAAGTGGTGCAGCACCGCCTGAAGACCGAGTACGACTGCGACGTGCGCCTGGAAGGCTGCCAGTACACCGGGGCGCGCTGGATCACGGCCGACTCGCCCGCCGAGCTGCGCGAGTTCGAGAACGCCTACCCCATGCGTCTGGCGCATGATGCGGCCGACACCCTGGCCTATCTGTGCACCAGCCCCTATGACGTGCGCCTGGCGCAGGAGCGTTTCCCCAAGATCCACTTCCACCCGCTGCGCGAGCATGCGGGCCTGGCACTGGGCTCGGCGAATTGAGCGTGATCACCCCCTGAGGCGCTTCGCGCCTTCCCCCTCTCTGGCTTCGCCGGAGGGGGACGACATCCTCGCTGCGAGGCGGCTCTTGCTCGATGTCTCTGAGTTGGACCGCGCTAGCTTCAGGCGAGGATCAACATCGAGAGAGTTTGTTGTGAGCCAAGAATTTCTGCGTCCTTTGTCTGAGCTGCAGACGCCTGCCAAGCTGCTGGGCGTGCTGACCGATATCGACGACACGCTGACCACCGACGGCGTGGTGCCCGAGCATGTGGTGGCCGCGATTGCGCGCCTCAAGGATGCGGGCCTGAAGGTCGTGCCCATCACCGGCCGCCCCGTGGGCTGGAGCGTGCCCTTTGCATCGGCCTGGCCCGTGGACGCCATCGTGGCCGAAAACGGTGCCGTGGCCCTGCGCCGCAATGCCCAGGGCGGCCTGGACAAGCTCTACCAGCAATCCGCCGACGAGCGCGCCCGCAACTTTGCCCGTATGCAGCAGGTGCTGGAGCAGATCGAGGCCACCGTGCCCGGCGCCAGACGCGCCACGGACTCGGCCGGCCGCGAATGCGATATCGCCGTGGACCACAGCGAATTCACGAACATGCCCCAGGCACAGATCGATGAATGCGTGGCCATCATGAAGGCGGCCGGCATGAACGCCACCGTCAGCTCCATCCACATCAACGGCTGGTTCGGCGAGCACAACAAGCTCGAAGGCGCGCGCTGGATCACACGCGAGCTGTTCGACATCGATCTGGACGCCACGCTGGCGCGCTGGGTGTATATCGGCGACTCGACCAACGACCAGCAGATGTTCGAGCATATGCCCCACAGCGTGGGCGTGGCCAATATCGCGCGCTTCGTGCCCCAGCTCAGGCATCTGCCGCGCCATGTGACCTCGGCCGAGCGCGGCGACGGCTTTGTGCAGCTTGCCGATCAGTTGCTGACTCAGCAAAAATAGTAGCTGCAACCGCTCTTTGCTTAACGATTTCACTATCAAAACAATCTGAAATCGTTTGAAAACAAGCGCAAGCAGCTCTCATTTTCAAAGGCCTCCGTGCTTGCCGGCACAGAGGCCTTTTTTGATGCCCATCCATCGCCAAACACGATGCACCCACCCGTACAAGACGACCCCCGGGTGCGTAAAAACCCACGGTTGGCACTCACTACAATTTTTGATTCATTTCAAAACATTTCTGAGAGACCAACACCATGCGCATGATTCGCCGCACCTTCGTCGCCACGGCCGTGGCAGCAACAGCCGCCCTGACCGCAGGCACTGCATTTGCCCAGGGCAAGGAAGTCAAGATCGGCTATGCGCTGGCCGTCAACTCCCATTACGGCGCTGCCGCCAACGCCTGGGCCGAAGGCGTGGAAAAAGGCACCAACGGTGCCTACAAGTTCAAGCAGTTCCCCGCCTCCGCCCTGGGCGGCGAGCGTGAGCTGATCGAAGGTCTGCAGCTGGGCACCGTGGAAGCCGCCATCGTCTCCACAGGAGCGCTGAGCAACTTCGTGCCCGATGTGGGCGTGGTGGACATCCCCTTCCTGTTCCGCGACACCCAGCACGCACGTGCCGTGATGGACGGTGCCTTCGGTCAGGAGCTGCTGGCCAAATTCCAGAAGCGCGGTCTGATCGCGCTGGCCTGGGGCGAGCAGGGCTTTCGCCATCTGAGCAACAACAAGCATGCCGTCAATGGCGTGGCCGACCTCAAGGGCCTGAAGATCCGCGTGACCGAGAACCCCGTGCACATCACGGCCTTCCGTACCCTGGGTGCCTCGCCCACCCCCATGTCCTGGCCCGAAGTCATCGGTGCACTGCAGCAGGGCACGATCGACGGCCAGGAGAACCCCATCTCCGTGCTGGTGTCCGCCAAGCTGTGGCAGGTGCAAAAGCACCTGACCCTGACCTCGCACGTCTACGCTCCCATGGCCCTGATCGTGTCGCCCTCGTTCTGGGGTTCGCTGAACGCCGCCCAGAAGACCGCCTTCACCGAAGCCGCCAAGAAGGGCGCACTGGCTTCGCGCGCCTTCGTGGACAACGTGGAGAAGAAGGGCGTGGAAGAAGCCAAGGCCAACGGCATGAAGGTCGTGGAGAAGGTCGACCAGAACGCGTTCCGCACCGCGCTGGAGCCCGCGTACAAGGAATACGCCAAGAAGTTCGGCCAGAAGACGCTGGACTCCATCACCGCCGTCAAGTAAGCAACCGGCAACATGGGCCTGCCTCCGCGGAGACGGGCCCGTGCATTTTTCTCCCTCCTGGGCAAGGCAGGTCCTTGCCCGGCTGCGGTCAGCACGAATGGACTTGCGCCAATTCCTGCCGATGATGAAGCAGCTCTCAACTTTGTGATGCAGCCAGCTCCTGCGGCGTTCCGTGCCGCTGCGCCTGCTCACCTCCACTCCTATGCTTGATCGTATCGAACGCATTCTCGTGGCCGGCAATCGCTGGCTGCTGATCTTGCTGCTGCTGGCCATGGCCTGCATCGTTTTTGCCAATGTGGTGCTGCGCTACACCACGGGCGACTCCATCGTCTGGGCCGAAGAAGTCGCCCGCCACATGATGATCTGGGTCACTTTCCTGGGCGCAGGCCTGGTGCTGCGCTTTGGCGGCCATGTGGCCATCGACAATCTGCACCGCAGCGTGAGCACCCGCAAGGCACAGGCCATGCGCGGCTTTGTCGTGCTCATACTGGCGGTCTTCTTTGCCGTGATGACCGTGACCTCCTCGCAGTATGTGTACGCCACGCGCTTTCAGACCACGGCGGCCACGGACATCCCGATCTCCTATATCTACGGCGCCATGCCCGTGGGCTTTGTGCTGATGCTGATCCATCTGCTGTTCATCGCACGCGGCTACATCACCGCTGGCAGCTTCGCCGAGTCCGATGAAATGGATGCGGATGCCGCAGCGTCTATATGAAACACCCCCTGAGTCGCTGCGCGCCTTCCCCCTGGAAGGGGGACGACAGCCTCGCCGCGGGGCGGCGCGGCCGGCACAGGCCCTTGCTCGCTGTCCCTGGCGTGGGTCAGGCCAGTTTTATGCGTTGCGCCATGAATCACTGATCGATTGAAACATCATGGGTATCACTTTATTTGTTGCCATCATCGTCCTGCTCACGCTGGGCTTTCCGGTGGCGTTTGCGCTGGCCATCTCGGCCGCCCTGGCGGTCTTTGTCGGCGGACGTTATCCACAGCTGATCGTCTTCAAAGAAATGTTCACGGGCATCGACAGCTTTCCGCTGATGGCCGTGCCCTTCTTCATCCTGGCCGCAGAACTGATGTCGGGCGGTGCGCTGACTGCCGTGCTGCTGCGCTTTGCCGCCCAGTTCGTCGGTCATCTGCGCGGCGGCCTGGGCTATGCCAATGTGCTGTCGCTGACCATGTTCTCGGGCATCTCGGGCTCGGCCCTGGCCGATGCGGCCGGACCCGGCTCCATGATGGTCAAGATGATGGACAAGGCCGGCTACAGCCGCCCCTATGCGGCCGCGCTGACGGCCAGCACCGCCATCGTCGGCCCCATCATTCCGCCCTCGGTCAGCATGATCATCTATGCGCTGCAGGATGAGAACGTGTCCGTGGGCGGCCTGTTCATGGCCGGCTTCATTCCCGGCATTCTGATCGCGCTGGCCATGGCGGCCGTCAACTGGTGGGTCTGCAAGAAGCGCAACTACCGCAGCACCGAGCCGCGCCCCTCGGCCCGCGAGATGTGGAGCACCAGCTTCAAGGCCATCCCCGCGCTGATGCTCATCGTGCTCATCGTGGTTGGCATTCGCTTCGGCATCTTCACGCCCACGGAAGCCTCCGTCGTGGCCGTGTTCTATGCCCTGGTCTGCGGCAAATGGGTTTACCGCACGCTCAGGTGGTCGGCCCTGCCCGGCATTCTGGCGCGCTCGGCCATGCTCACGGCCTCGGTGCTGCTGGTGATGGCAACCTCGGCCGCCTTTGCCTGGGTGCTCACGGTGGAAGGCATTCCGCAGTACCTGTCCGAGCTGATCGTGAGCTGGGAGCTCTCGCCCGTGATGTTCCTGATTGCCGTGAACATTCTGCTGCTGGTCTTCGGCATCTTCATGGAGCCGCTGCCCGGCGTGATGATTCTGGTGCCCATTCTCGCGCCCATCGCCTTCAGCCTGGGCATCGATCCCACGCACTTCGCCATGGTGGTGATCGTCAACCTCACGCTGGGCATGATCACGCCGCCGGTCGGCGGCCTGCTGTTCGTGACGGCCGTGTCCACGCGCGTGTCCATCACCGAGCTGACGCGCGAGATGCCGCTGTTCCTGCTGGCCCACTTCGTCGTGCTGTGCCTGCTGACCTTCATCCCGGCACTGTCCACCTGGCTGCCGCACACGCTGGGCTTCCAGTAAAGCGGACTGTGCTGGACCACAAGGCCTGCGTGCATCACGGAGGCCTTTTTTCGATCAAAAATCGGTGCCGCGACCCCATGAACACCATGCACCTGCCTTGGCAGAAATGGCACTGGTGATGCGTGATGATGGAGAGGTGTGTTGTGGAAGGACGCGCTGCATGCGCCGTATCGGCACGCCTTTGCGTGCGCGCTACAAGCGACGTTCGCTCACTTCCATGCGCGCGCCCAGCCCCCCGAAATGCTGCACCAGGCGGTCCTTTTGCAAGGCGCTGACGCTATCGTCCAGCAGCGTCAGCGGCAGCCGGGTCTTGAGTTTCAGCAGCTCCTGCACAGACAGCGTCGTGAAGATTTTCCTGAGCGCCAGCATGACCCTGGCCGGGTCGGGCCCCAGCTCCAGCAGGCGCACGGTGTAGAAGATGGTGGAAGAGCGCGTTTCAAGCGGCACAAGTGGCGCTTTGGCTGCCTTGGGCTGCACATGCGCCATCAACTCCTCGAGCGAGGCAAACAATGGCCTGGCCGCGCGGTGCGGCTCGTCATGCCACTTCCACAGCACAGGCACTTCGGGCCGACTCATGTCACCGATCAGCGGGTCGCCATCCAGGCCATGGCTCAGCACCAGCCAGTGCGGGCTCCAGCCATCCGCCACCGCACCATCGATCCAGCGCAGATCACCGGGCGTGCTGGCCTTGAGGTCCAGACCGAAGCGGTACTCACCAGTCTGAGACCACAGCCCTGCCGCATCGGTGGCACGCTGCATCGCGAGCCAGTTGCCCGCGCCTTCACGCCATGCAGGAAGCTGCAACCACGGCAGCGCATCCTTCCAGCCACGCGCCCAGGTCATCCAGGCCTGCACCGCAGGCGGCAGCGATGGGCGCGCGATCTGCGCCATCCACGCGACACGCGAGGCTGCCAGCTCCGCCGGTGCAGGAAAATTGCCGCTCGAAAAGAACATGGTGCGCGCCGCCTCTTACCGCGCCAGCACCGGCGCCAGTGCCTTGCCGGTGTGGGTGCCGATCTTCACCAGCTCCTCGGGGGTTCCCGTGGCCACGATGCGCCCACCGTCCTTGCCGCCCTCGGGGCCCAGATCGATGATCCAGTCCGCCTCGGCAATCACGTCGAGGTCATGCTCGATGACCACCACGCTGTGGCCGCCGTCGACAAGGCGGTGCAGCACATGGATGAGCTTGTCCACGTCGGCCATGTGCAGGCCCACGGTGGGCTCGTCCAGCACATACAGCGTGTGCGGAGCCTTCTGTCCGCGCCGGCCGATATCGTCGCGCACCTTGGTCAGCTCGGTCACCAGCTTGATTCGCTGGGCCTCGCCGCCCGACAGCGTGGGCGATGGCTGGCCCAGGGTCAGATAGCCCAGGCCCACGTCTTTGAGCAACTGCAGCGGATGGGCAATCGAAGGCATGGAGGCGAAGAACTCCACGGCCTCGTCGACCTCCATCTGCAGCACATCGCCAATGCTCTTGCCGCGCCAGCTCACGGCCAGCGTCTCGGGGTTGAAGCGTGCACCGTGGCAGACTTCGCAAGGCACTTTCACATCGGGTAGAAAACTCATCTCGATGGTGCGCACGCCCTGGCCTTCGCAGGCCGGGCAACGGCCTTCGCCCGTGTTGAACGAGAAGCGGCCGGCCGCATAGCCGCGGGCCTTGGCCTCCAGGGTCTCGGCGAACAGCTTGCGAATCGTGTCCCAGAAGCCGATATAGGTCGCCGGGCAGGAGCGCGGCGTCTTGCCGATCGGCGTCTGGTCGACTTCGAGCACGCGATCAATCGTCTCGAAACCCTTGAGTCCCTTGCAGCCCACGAGCGCCGGCGACTTGCCGGCATCCATGGCATCGCGTCCGGCCTTGGTCGAGCGCTGCTGCACCCAGGCCGCCACATTGCTCAGCAGCACATCGCGCGCCAGCGTGGACTTGCCCGAGCCCGAAACCCCGGTCACGGCCACCAGGCGCTTGAGCGGAACGCGCGCGTCCACATTCTGCAGATTGTGCAGATTCGCGCCCAGCACCGCCAACCAGTGCAAGGCGTCGCTGTCTTGCTGCACCACATTTTCAGTAGCAGCTACCGCTTTCTTTTTCTTGGTTCTCGATGGCTTTTTATCTGAAACCTCCATATCACCAGCGTCAGAAGCTTCTGCATTGATAGCAGCTGGCTGTACCGGAGGCTCGCCTTCTCCCACCCACAGACGTGGCTTGAAGGGATGGCGCATGGCATGCAGCAGATAGCGCCCCGTGACCGAGTCCTTGGCCGCCATGATGTCATCCACCGTGCCCTCGGCCACCAGACGGCCGCCGCGAATGCCGGCGCTGGGGCCGATATCGATCACATGGTCGGCGCGGCGAATCGTGTCTTCGTCATGCTCCACTACCACCAGCGTGTTGCCCTTGTCGCCGAGCTTGTGCAGGGCATTGAGCAGGATCTGGTTGTCGCGCGCATGCAGGCCGATGGTGGGTTCGTCCAGCACATAGCAGACGCCTTGCAGATTGCTGCCCAGCTGTGCGGCCAGTCGGATGCGCTGGGCCTCGCCCCCGCTCAGGGTAGGTGCGCCGCGATCCAGCGTCAGATAGTTGAGACCGACTTCTTCCAGGAATTCGAGACGGCTCTGGATCTCGGGGATCAGGTCGCGCGCAATATCGGCTTCGCGGCCCGTGAGCTCCAGGCTCTGTATCCAGTGGCGCACATCGCTGACCGACAGCTGGGCGATATCGGTAATCGCCTCGTCGTGAAACTTCACGGCTCGCGCCACGGGGTTCAGACGTGTGCCATGGCATTTGGGACAAACGACTTCAGCCAGGTCTTCTACTTCCTGGCCTTCGAACTTCACCTCACGGCCCCGGTTGTCGTCGGCCAGCAAGGTGTCGTCATAGACCTTGCGCTGGTCCTTGGTCAGCTTCACGCCCGTACCCACGCAATCGGGGCACCAGCCATGCTTGCTGTTGTAGGAGAACAGACGCGGGTCCAGCTCGGCATAGCTGGTGGCGCAGATCGGGCAGGCACGCTGGGTGGAGAACACCTGCAGCGCGCCGATGCCGGCCGTGCTCCGGCCGCCCTGCATGGCGTCGGCCAGGTTCTCGATGCCGGACAGCACATGCAGCACGCCCTTGCCGATTTCCAGTGCCAGGCGCAGATGGCCGCGCAGCTCCTTCTCATTGGCCGCGGTCACCGTCACACTGGCCACGGGCAGCTCGATGGTGTGTTCCTTGAAGCGATCTATGCGCGGAAAGCCCGCGGTTGGCAGAAACTCGCCGTCCACGCGCAGATGCGTGTAGCCCTTGGGTCTGGCCCAGTCGGCCAGCTCGGTATAGACGCCCTTGCGGTTGACGACCAGCGGACTCAAGAGGCCGATGGTCTGGCCGCGGAAATTCGTCATCAGCTGCGCGGCAATGCTTTCCTCCGTCTGCGGCTGCACGATGGCATCGTCGTGGATGCAGTGCTGCACGCCCAGCTTCACATAGAGCAGGCGCAGAAAGTGCCAAACCTCGGTGGTCGTGCCCACCGTGGACTTGCGACCGCCGCGCGACAGGCGCTGCTCGATGGCCACCGTGGGCGGTATGCCATAGACCGCATCGACCTCGGGACGTCCCGCAGGCTGCACGATGGAACGCGCATAGGCATTGAGCGATTCGAGATAGCGGCGCTGGCCTTCGTTGAACAGAATGTCGAAAGCCAGCGTGGACTTGCCCGAACCCGACACCCCGGTCACCACATTGAACTTGCCGCGTGGCACATCCACGCTCAGGGACTTGAGGTTGTGTTCCTTGGCATTGACGATCTCGATCGCGTTCTTGGCCTGCGGTGCCTTTTCGGCCTGGGCCTTGCGCTGGGGCTTGTAGAGCATGGGAGCGACTTCGCGCACCGCCTCGCCGCCCACGCCCATGGCCAGGTCGTATTCGCGCAGGGCCTGGGCCGTGTGCGACTCCTTCACATGGCGCACCTCCTCGGGCGTGCCCTCGGCGACGATCAGACCGCCGCCATCACCGCCTTCAGGGCCCAGATCGATCAGCCAGTCGCTGGCGCGAATCACGTCCAGATTGTGCTCGATGACGATCAGCGAGTGGCCTGCTTCCAGCAGCTTGCGCAATGCGCGCATGAGCTTGGCGATATCTTCGAAATGCAGGCCGGTCGTGGGCTCGTCGAACAGGAACAGCGTGCCTTTCTTGGCCAGCGACTGCCTGGACTTGCTTTGCGCGCGAGCCGCTTCCGCGAGGAAGCCTGCCAGTTTCAAGCGCTGGGCCTCGCCGCCCGACAGCGTGGGCACGGGCTGGCCCAGCTTCACATATTCCAGACCCACATCGACGATGGGCTGCAGCGCGCGGATCACGTCGCGGTCCTGCGCAAACAGCAGCGCGGCTTCAGCCACCGTGAGTTCCAGCACATCGGCCACATTCAGCGGCTGGCCGTTGCGCTCGATTTTCACTTCCAGAATTTCGGGACGATAACGCGTGCCGTTGCAGTCCGGGCAGCGCAGATAGACGTCCGAGAGGAACTGCATCTCCACATGCTCGAAGCCCGAGCCGCCGCAGGTCGGGCAGCGGCCGTCGCCGCTGTTGAAGCTGAACTTGGCAGCGGTGTAGCCGCGCTGACGCGACAGCGGCGCCACGGCGAACAGCTCGCGGATCGCATCCCAGGCGCCCACATAGCTGACCGGGTTGGAGCGCGCCGTCTTGCCGATCGGCGACTGGTCCACGAACATCACATCGGCCAGATGGTCCGCACCCAGCAGGCGCTCGAACGCGCCCGCCGCATCGGTGGGCTTGCCGAAGTGACGCATCAGCGCTGGCACCAGCACATCCTGGATCAGCGTGGATTTGCCCGAGCCCGAAACGCCGGTGATGGTGACCAGGCGCTGCAGCGGAAAGTCCACGCTGATGTCACGCAGATTGTGTTCGCGCGCACCTTCGAGAATCAGGCGCGGCGTGCTCTCGGTCACCATGCGCTTGAGCCCGAAACCCACCTGCTTGCGCCCGCCCAGATAGGCACCGGTGAGGGTATCGGCCTGGCGCAAATCCTCGGGCGTGCCGTCGAACACGATCTGGCCGCCGCGCGCACCGGGGCCCGGCCCCATGTCTATCATGCGGTCGGCGGCAAACATCACGGCGGGGTCATGCTCCACCACAACCAGCGTATTGCCCGCATCGCGCAGGCGCTGCATGGCCTCGGTGATGCGTTCCATATCGCGCGGGTGCAGACCTATCGATGGCTCGTCGAGCACAAACAAGGTGTTGACCAGCGACGTGCCTAAAGCGGTGGTCAGATTGATACGCTGCACCTCGCCGCCGCTCAGCGTGCGGCTCTGGCGGTCCAGCGTGAGATAGCCAATGCCCACATCGCACAGATACTGCAGCCGCGTCATGACTTCTGCATGCAGCATCCTCAATGCCTGGGCTTCACCATCATTTTTAGCGGCGTTGTTGTCTGGCGCCAGCTGCGCAAAGAAGTCACGCAGGCGCGTGATCGGCAGGCGCATCAGGTCATGCAGACACAGGCCAGGCAGGCTTTCCAGCTGCTCTCGGCTCCAGCCCACCGCCTGCGGCATGAAGCGCTGGTATCTGCCGCTCTCGTCACCGGGCGGCAGCACGGCATCCGCAGCCTGCTTGCCGCCTATGCGCCAGAGCAGGCTTTCGGTCTTGAGACGCGCACCTCCGCATGTCGGGCATTCGGTATAGCTGCGGTACTTGGACAGCAGCACCCGGATATGCATCTTGTAGGCCTTGCTTTCGAGATACTCGAAGAAGCGGCGAATGCCATACCAGGTCTGGCTCCACTTGCCGTTCCAGTTGGGCGAGCCTTCGATCACCCAGTCCTTCTGCGCCTGGGTCAGCTTGGACCAGGCCGTATCGCGTGGAATGCCCTCGGCCTCGGAATGGCGCATCAAATCGTCCTGAATCTCCTTCCAGGCCGGCGTCTGGATCGGCTTGATGACACCGGTGCGCAAGGTGAGCTTTTCATTGGGAATCACCAGTCCCCAATCGACCCCGATGACGCGACCGAAACCACGGCAGGCATCGCAGGCGCCCACCGCGGAGTTGAAGGAAAACAGCGAGGGAATCGGCTCCTGATAGGTCAGATTGCTCTCGGGACAATGCAGACCCAGCGAGAACTTCCACAGCTCGGGCTCGGCCGCCTCAACAC
The DNA here is from genome assembly GCF_016772095.1 of Comamonas sp. NyZ500. NCBI lineage: Bacteria > Pseudomonadati > Pseudomonadota > Betaproteobacteria > Burkholderiales > Comamonadaceae > Comamonas > Comamonas sp. NyZ500. The sequence goes on from NZ_JAEIJE010000004.1 coordinate 362,096, forward strand.
CGCTTTCAGGCAACACATAGACCGCAAGCCTGCCGCTGCCGCGCTTGAGGCCCACCTCGATCGCCTCCATGGCGCGGGACCGCTCGGCCTTACCGAGGCGAAAGCGGTCGGCAATCACATCCAGCACCTTGATCTTCTCGGGGGCTGGCTTGGCCTTTTTCTTGCCCTTGGCGACCTCATCAGCTGCCGGGTGAGCGCGCTCCACTTCGCGCTCGGCCTGCACCTTGGTGAAACCGCTGGCAGACAGCCATTGCTCCACCTCTTCGGCCGAGGTATTGGCCGGCAGCTCCACCGGGAAGGTAATGGCAATGCGCGGATCGCCCGCGGCCTCGCAGCGCTGGGCCAGTTCGGCATAAATGCTGTCCGCCGTATCGTGGCGCACCGGCAGGGCCGTCCTGCTGTCGAACAACTGGGCCGCGCGCGCAAACAGCAGCTTGAGGTGATCGTTGATCTCCGTCATCGTGCCCACGGTGGAGCGCGAGTTGCGCACCGGATTGGTCTGGTCGATGGCAATCGCGGGTGGCACACCCTCGACCTTGTCAACGGCCGGCTTGTCCATGCGATCGAGGAACTGGCGCGCATAGGCGGAGAAGGTCTCGACATAGCGGCGCTGACCTTCGGCGTACAGCGTGTCGAACACCAGACTGGACTTGCCCGAGCCGCTGGGGCCGGTGACTACGGTCAGCTCACCGGTACGGATATCGATGTCCAGATTGCGAAGATTGTGCTGGCGAGCACCACGGATACGGATCAGGCCCTGCGTCATGTTCTGCGGTCTTTTCTATGGAGGCCAAACATTCTAGGCAGTCCTGGCATGAGCCTTGGGTGCGCATGTGCATTACCGTTTCAGCGTGCAGCCAGGGCCGCCGCAAAAAAGCCCCGGCTGGCGGGACTTTGATCGATTGCTGCTGCCTTCATTTGGACTCTGCCGGCGCATGAATCGCATCCGCACCATGCTTTTCTCCACTCATATCCACCTTGTCGCCCGCCTTCATGATGACAAACAGCGCCACGGCAGCAAACACCACAAAACCAATCGCCAGCTTCCACATATCAGTCTCCAGAGTGTTATGAATAAGCAGCTGGTGCAGCTACTCGTGCCACGCCAGTCAGCACGACCATTGAGCCTGAGCGAGTTTGCGCGTGGCTTACTGCCAGACAGGCTGCACATAAGAAAAAACCCCATGCCTTGCGACATGGGGTATGAACTTGGAGTAATGGTCTGCATTATCAGCTGCAGCTGCTGGAGACACCGCTTGCGCGGTGCACAAATTAGAAGTTGTGGCGCACGCCCAGAGCGAAGGAGCTGAAGTCCGCGCCGGCAGTACCGGTCACATAGTTCGCACCCTTGCTGTTGTTCACCTTGGTGTAGTAGCCATACACCTTGGTGCGCTTGCTCAGGTTGTAGTTGTAGCCCAGAGTCCACTGAGTGGCGGCGGAGTCAGCAATATGGCTCCACTTGTTGGCGTGACCCACGTTGGCATGGAATTCCGAAGCGCCCATGGTGTACATGGCCGACAGACGGAAGTTGTTGCGCGAACCAGCGCCAGTGGCGGTGATCTTGTTGTCGTCCTTGTTACGCTGGTAGTAGGCACCCAGAGTCACTTGACCGAATGTGTACAGGCCGCGCAGAGCAGCTTGCCAGTTGTCACCCACCTTGCTGAAGCCTGCGCCCAGGTGCAGAGGACCGGTGGCGTAGTTGGCAGCCAGGTCGTAGCCGTTCTTGCGAGGACCGACAGTGGGGTCCTTCTCGTGCATAGACACGGAGGCATCCACCGTCAGGCCGCCCATGTTGGGGGTGCGATAGCCGATCTTGTTCTTGGTGCTCAGACCGCCGAACCAGACGGGATCGTAGTACAGCGCATCGGAAGAAGAACCGGTGTCGTGGTTGTGCATGCTGATGTAGTCAGCAGTTGCGTAGTAGGACTCGGGGACGAAGTTGCCCAGACGGATCATGCCGAAGCCGCCGGACAGGTTCACTTCGCTCTGACGCGCAAAGGACATGCCGGAGGTGGGGTGGGTCCAGGCGGAACCGGTACCGGTGTCGGAGTTGAAGCCGGACTCCAGGGTGAAGCCAGCCTTCAGGCCGCCACCCAGATCTTCGGTACCGCGAATGCCCCAGCGGGAAGCATTGTTGTACAGGCCGGACACCGACTCATCGCCCACCTTCTGGCGTTCGACTGTGGTGTTGATACGGCCGTACAGCGTCACGCTGCTCTGTGCCATTGCGGTGGTTGCGCCCATCACAGCCAGTGCGGCCAGTGCGATGCGAGTCATCTTGGTCATTCAGTGCTCCTATGTCCTGGGATAGTGTTTTTTGCACCGCATTGGCTTGTAGGTTGTTGGCCCTCTCGCGGCTAGGTGTGATTCTAGGTTGGCCCCTCTCAAAAGCATGATTTCCATCGCAAAAAAGTAACGCAATGATGCTTTGTTGCCACACTGCTGTAACCCACTAGTGCTGAGGCAAACAAAAAAGACCTGCAAAGCACAAGCCTTGCAGGTCTTTGATGCGATGCTGCATAAATTGCAGCATCAGCGCCTGGCATCAGTCTTCGGCGTAGATGTCGCGATCCTTGGTTTCGGGCACGAACAGCGTGCCGATCACGGCCGTCACACCAGCGATGATGATGGGGTACCAGAGACCGTTGTACATATTGCCGGTCTGCGCCACGATGGCGAAGGACATGGTGGGCAGCAGACCGCCAAACCAGCCGTTGCCGATGTGATAGGGCAAGCTCATCGAGGTGTAGCGGATGCGTGTCGGGAACAGCTCCACCAGCATGGCTGCGATGGGGCCGTAGACCATGGTCACCAGCAGCACCAGATAGGTCAGGATCACGACCATCATGACCTTGTTCATCTTGGCGGGGTCGGCCTTGGTGGGATAGCCATCCTTGGCCAGTTCTGCAGCCACAGTCTTCTTGAACGCACCGTCCTTGGCCTTGGCGTCTTCAGGGCTCAGGCCCTTGAGCGAGAACGAAGGAATCTCGGTCGCACCGATACGGATCATGGCCTGCGTGCCTGCAGCAGCCTCTTCGGTTTCATAGCTCACGGAACCCGCAGCCAGCACCTGCTTGGCCACGTCGCAGGAACTGGTGAACTTGGTCGTGCCTGTGGGGTTGAACTGGAAGGAGCACTCCGCAGGATCGGCCACGATGACCACCTTGTTCTTGGCTTGAGCCGCAGCCAGGTCGGGGTTGGCGGCTTCGGTCAGCGCCTTGAAGACCGGGAAGTAGGTCAACACGGCCAGAATGCAGCCCAGCATGATGATGGGCTTGCGACCGATCTTGTCGGACAGCGTGCCGAAGATCACAAAGAAAGGCGTGCCGATCAGCAGTGCGGCGGCAATCATCAGATTGGCCGTCACGGCATCGACCTTGAGCTGCTGCGTCAAAAAGAACAGCGCATAGAACTGGCCGGTATACCAGACCACAGCCTGGCCGGCGGTCAGACCAACCAGGGCCAGAATCACGATCTTCAGGTTCTTCCACTGCCCGAAGGACTCCTTCAGCGGAGCCTTGGAGACCTTGCCCTCGGCCTTCATCTTCTGGAAGGCAGGAGACTCGGACAGCGTCATGCGAATCCAGACCGAGATGGCCAGCAGCAGGATGGACACCAGGAAGGGAATGCGCCAACCCCAGTCGGCAAACGCTTCTTCGCCCATCATGGTGCGCACGCCCAGGATCACCAGCAGCGACAGGAACAGGCCCAGCGTTGCCGTTGTCTGGATCCACGAGGTGTAGGCACCGCGCTTGCCGTGCGGTGCATGCTCGGCCACATAGGTGGCAGCGCCGCCGTACTCACCACCCAGGGCCAGACCTTGCAGCATGCGCAGCGCGATCAGGATGACGGGAGCAGCCACGCCAATGCTGGCGTAGTTGGGCAAGATGCCGACGATGAAGGTGGACAGGCCCATGATCAGAATCGTCACCAGGAAGGTGTACTTGCGCCCGATCATGTCGCCCAGACGGCCGAACACCAGCGCGCCGAAGGGGCGCACGATGAAGCCTGCCGCAAAGGCCAGCAACGCGAAGATAAAGGCCGATCCTGCATCCAGACCGCTGAAGAACTGCTTGGCGATGATGGCTGCCAGAGATCCGTACAGATAGAAGTCGTACCACTCGAAAACGGTTCCGAGGGAAGACGCAAAGATGACTTTGCGCTCTTCCGGGCTCATCGGCCTTGGGGCCGATTTACCTCCCATATGTGCTGTCGCATTGATGGCCATGTTTGTCTCCTAGGTTTTGGAATTTCAGGCGCTGCCAACTCACCTGTTTGCCCAATATCAAAGCGACAACTGACCGCTAACTTACAAAAAAATGCTTCTCAAAAATTCAAGACTGGGCATTACCCGACCCTCTCCGCACTTACCCGGATTGGTTTTTTTTTGATGTGAAAAACCAGGGGCAAACACCGATATCGTAAGTAAGGAGACGGTCAGACGGGCTTCTCAGAATGCATCGCAAGCAAGCCACCGAGCACCTGATGGCAGGCTGGAAAACTTCAAAGGAGACAACGCTGTGCGAGACCCGGTGATAGAGACAATCCAAAGCAACCCCGCCTACCAGCAGCTGCGCCGCAAGCGCAATCGCCTCGGCCTGGCGCTGACCGTCCTGATGCTGATCGTGTACTACGGCTATGTCGCGCTGATCGCATTCGACAAGGAATTCCTGGCTCGACCCATAGGCGCTGGAGTGACCACGTTGGGCATTCCCATCGGCATGGGCGTCATCATTTTTTCCGTGATCATTACCGGCCTCTATGTGCGCCGCGCCAACAACGAGTTTGATCAGCTCACCCGCGACATTCTCAAAGGCATCAAGCAATGAAGCAGCGCATCTCTTCCCAATGGCTGGCGGGCGCTGCGGCGCTGGTCGCGACAGCTCCCGTGCTGGCTGCCGGCGGCGACGTCGGCAACGCCGCCAAGCAGGCCACCAACTGGACGGCCATCATCATGTTCACCGCCTTTGTGGTGGCAACCCTGTGGATCACCAAATGGGCGGCGGGCCGCACCAAGTCGGCGTCCGATTTCTATACCGCAGGCGGCGGCATCACCGGCTTTCAGAACGGTCTGGCGATTGCGGGCGACTATATGTCCGCCGCCTCCTTCCTGGGCATCTCGGCCTCCGTCATGGCCAGCGGCTATGACGGCCTGATCTACTCCATCGGCTTTCTGGTCGGCTGGCCGATTCTGACTTTTCTGCTGGCGGAACGCCTGCGCAATCTGGGCCGCTTCACTTTTGCCGACGTGGCCGGCTACCGTTTCGAGCAAAAGCCCTTCCGGATTTTTGCCTCCTGCGGCACGCTGGTCGTGGTGGCCTTCTATCTGATTGCCCAGATGGTGGGCGCAGGCCAGCTGATCAAGCTGCTGTTCGGTCTGGACTACTGGATTGCCGTGGTGCTGGTCGGCGGCCTGATGATGATCTATGTGCTGTTCGGCGGCATGACGGCCACCACCTGGGTGCAGATCATCAAGGCCTGCCTGCTGCTGGCCGGCGTGACCTTCATGGGCTTCATGGTGCTGGCCAAGTACGGCTTCAGCCCCGAGGCACTGTTTGCCGAAGGTGTGAAGGTTCGCACCCAGATCGCCGCAAATGGCGGCGCAGAGCCATCCGTGGCAGAAAAGCTCGGTCTGGCCATCATGGGTCCGGGCGGCTTCATCAAGGACCCGATCTCCGCCATCAGCTTCGGCATGGCGCTGATGTTCGGCACCCTGGGCCTGCCCCACATCCTGATGCGCTTCTTCACCGTGCCTGACGCCAAGGAAGCACGCAAGAGCGTGTTCTGGGCCACGACCTGGATCGGCTACTTCTATGTGCTGATCTTCATCATCGGCTTCGGCGCCATCACCCTGGTGCTCACCAACCCCGAAATGGCGGACACGGCCAAGGGCGTGATCCACGGCGGCGCAGGCACGGCCAATATGGCGGCCGTGCTGGTGGCCAAGACCGTGGGCGGCGATGTGTTCTACGGCTTCATCTCGGCCGTGGCCTTTGCCACGATTCTCGCCGTGGTCGCAGGTCTGACCCTGTCCGGCGCCTCGGCCGTCTCGCACGACCTCTACGCCACCGTCATCAAGAAGGGCAAGGCCGACAGCGCCTCCGAACTCAAGGTCTCGCGCATCACCACGCTGTGCCTGGGCTTTGTGGCCGTGCTGCTGGGCATTGTGTTCGAGAAGCAGAACATCGCCTTCATGGTCTCGCTGGCCTTTGCCGTGGCGGCTTCCGCCAACTTCCCGCCGCTGCTGCTGTCCGTGCTGTGGAAAGACTGCACCACCAAGGGCGCCGTCATCGGCGGCTTCATGGGCCTGGTCTCCTCCGTGGGTCTGACCATCGTCTCGCCCTCGGTATGGGAAGGCACCTTGGGCAACCCGGCCGGCTCGGCCTGGTTCCCCTACGCCTCGCCTGCACTGTTCTCCATGGCGATCGGCTTCTTCGGCGTGTGGCTGTTCTCCGTGCTCGACAAGAGCGCTCAGGCTGCCAAGGAGCGCGCCGTGTTCCCTGCGCAGCAAGTGCGCTCGGAAACCGGTCTGGGTGCGGCAGGCGCATCCGGCCACTAAGCAAGAATCCGGAGTCTCGGCTCCGGACTCACTTCAAAAAGGAGCGTGGCAGACGCTCCTTTTTTTATTTCCATCACTGCCTTCAATTCACACAAGCCCCCGAGGCAGGCTGTTTCTTGTCCGCAGCCTCATCAAAGCCATCTGTCAGCGTCTTGAGAAAACAGATCAAATCGGCAATGTCCTGTTCGCTCATAGGCGGCTTTGACGCTGCAGCGCGCCCATCCAGTGGCATTTGCGGGTCAATATTTTCCAGGTAGGCCGTGGGCAGATCATTGAACTTCTGTACCTTGCCTCCCGCGTACTGCGTGGTAATCAACCCATACGTTGGGAAGTCCGAAGAAGGCTTCGTCTGTGGCTTCCCGCCTTTCGTTGGATACCAGATCTCGGGATTTGTATCGCGCGTGTTGTAGAAGCGGATGACCTGCTCCAGCGACGTCATGACTCCGTTATGGAAAAACACGCTGCGCGTTGCCACATTGCGCAGCGTGGGCGTCTTGAACATGCCGCACAAAGAACGCTCCGGCTTCATATCCTCGCGCAGCGGCCCGCACAGTCCCAGGTCATAGAACTTGTCTGCCGCATTGGCCAAGATGGCGGGATTGCGCGGCACACCAATAGCGGCATACATCTGGTCGGTGAACTGATTCAGATCCGGAATATGGCAGGATGCGCAATTGCCTCGGCGCGGATCGTAGAACACGGCCTTGCCCCGCTGCTCCGGCACCGTCAGCGTGCCCTTGCCACGCATGACATAAGCATCGAACTTGCTGGAGTACGGCCTGAAATCCGGATCCTCCTTCTGAAAGGCTTCCAAAGCCTGCGTAATACCGGCAAAGGCCTTCACACCATCTTCAAAAGCCCGGCTGCCGAAGACTTCGAGGAACAGTGGCGCATAACTGGCTGCGCGAACCTTTTCCACCACGGCTTCACGCGAGATATTGCCCATCTCGAAATCGCTGAGCAAAGGCTGCGCAGCCTGCTCAGCCAGCGTGTTGGCCCGCCCATCCCAGCTGAAACCGCCGCCAGGGCCGGGGGGCTCCGTTCCATCGGGGTCAAACAGCTCGTTTGAATATGCCGGCGTGACCAGTTTGTAACGCAGCGAAGGCACGGCACGCAGACCCGGCTTGTCCAGATGGGCTCCGCCAAGCTGTACCGCCAAGGCATTGGGTGGGCCATACGCATGCGCCGGGTCATGGCAGCTTGCACATGACATCGCGCCAGAGGCCGACAGGGCCTTATCAAAAAACAGTTTTTCCCCAACCTGTGCCACAGCACTCAAGGCGGGAGCGGCAGTGGTCTTGTCCACCTTGCCAACTTCCTTGCTTGCGGGCGTCTCATTGCCTTCGCTGCAAGCCCCCAGTAACAAGCCACACCCCAATGCCACAAGCGACAGGGTGATGCGTGTGGGGAAACGAAAATTTCTCATGCGTACTGACTGAAGAATGAATAAGAGATGCGACAGTGCCAGGAGATGCCCTCCAAGCCTGTTCGCCGGCATTCTTGTCAACGGTATGACATGCGTAAGACAGCATGATTAAGGAAGCAAAAATCCATGTCACGCCACCGTCACCTCCGCTTTGTAGAGTCGATCTGCCATTTCCCGCAAGACTCTGAAAAGCATGTCCGATAACAACACACAGATTTCCCCCGACAGCATTCACACCGGAACCGAGCTCTCACGCCGCAGCATTCTGAGAAGCGCAGTGGCGGCAGGTCTGGCAGGCGGTTTAGGGGCCTCATTGCTGAGCGCCTGCGGCGGCGGCGATAGCAATGAAAGCGGCATCAAAACCCGTTGGACTCCCAAGAAGACCGTCATCGTGATTCTGGAGAACAAGTCCTTCTCGCAGCTGATCAATAACGCCGAGATGCCTTATCTGAACCAGCTGGCCGCTGCAGGCGCTCTGCTGACTGCCTCATATGCGGCCCCCACGCCTTATGGCCGCATTCCTCAGGGTGGCGCCATCCGGGCCTCGGATCCCAGCAACCTCGCCAGCAGCAGCTGGACCATGGGTTCGCAGTTCGTGCATGAACTGCCCGCACGCGGCAGCCAAACCAACTACTTCTATCAGTTCGCGGGCCACAACCAGGGCTTTCTGCCGGACTGGTTTGAATCTCCCGGCTCGGGCCGTACAACCAGCCCCGCCGCAGCCGCGGCGTACTCGGATCAGTACGGCAACACGATGGTGGATGCCAGCGGCAAGCCCGCTCCCAACTTCACGACAGAAGTTGGCTTGTCCAATGAGCTGGTCACCAGCTATCCCAACGTCTCGCTGCCCTTCACCACACCCAACCTAGGTGCAGCCATCGTTGGCCAAGGCCTTACGTTTGCGACTTTCTCCTCGTCCCTGCCCTACCCTTCCTATAACGAAAAAGCCTTCAACCCCACAGGCGTTCCAGACGGATATGCGCGCCGCCACAACCCAGCCATCAACTGGATCAACTTCCCCGTCTATGGCAAGACCGTGGCCAGCAACAAGCTGCGCTTCACCCTGCCCGTGAGCGCCAATCTCGCCATGGTCAACACGGTGGATCCCGACGGCACCAAGTACCCTGGCTTCGCAGTGGACAAGGATGGCAAGGCCGCATCGTTCACCGAACTGCCCACCGTATCGCTGGTCGTTCCCAACAATATGGAAAACATCCACACTGGCACCTTCAAGGCCGCCGACGACTGGCTGCAAACCCATATCAAGCCTTATGCCGACTGGGCCAAAGCCAATGATGCCCTGCTCATCATCACCACCGATGAAGACGGCGTCACAGACTCCAGCAACGGTGTGGCCAACGTCAGCATGGACACCTACTTTGGCGGCAAGACCAGCTATATGTACGGCCACGACCCGATCACGACACTGTTCTTCGGCCCGAGCAACCGCATCAAGACCGGCAAGTTCTCCACGCGCGTGGATCATCTGAATGTGCTGGCAACCGTGCTGGACATGTATGGCGCACTGGATCAATTCAAGGCAGACTTCAAGACTGCCTGGAGCGCAGAGACTCACCCCATCAACGCCAAATGGGCGGGTGGCAAGGACAAGGTACGCCAGGAAGAACTGGCTGCGCAGTTGCTCAGCCTGGGTCAGCCCATTACCGAAGTATTTGCAGCCTGAAGCGGCAACGCCAAAAGAAAAGGAGCGCACGGGCGCTACTTTTTCATGGATCGATCAACACCAATTGCAAGTTATCGGTCAGACAGGGTTCAGCCCGTTTTCCACTTGAGCGGCTGCATCCCACTGCGACTCAAACCACGCATCACCTTTCAGATAGCTGCGCAGCATGGGCAAAGCATCCAGCCCCCAGAACACATGACCATCGACTTCCCAGGCTGGTACGCCAAACACGCCTGCTTGTCTGGCGCGGTCGGTGTTGGCGCGCAGCCATTGCTTGACTTCGTCGCTACCTTCTTCGCATCGCTTCTGATTTTGTAGCAAATTACGCAGATCAATCAAACGCTGCGGGGCATTTGCTTCATGACCCCCATCCCACACATGCTGCATCACGCTCTGCGCCACAAAGCGGTTGATGCTGCCCGCCTGACCATGGGCCAGCGCCAGCCTGAGCAAAGGCAGGGGCTTGAACGGATGCCGTGCAGGCATCTGCAGAGGAATGCCCAATGACTGCCCCAGCCAGGTGACCTGGCGATAAGTCCACAGACGCTTGGCAGGAATTCCTGCGGGGCCGGGATTGGCATCACTTTGCAGCAGCGCGCCCAGCAGTACCGGTCGATATTCGATGTGATGGCTGATGCCCTGCAGCACCTTTGGCATCTGTTCCAACGCCAGCCAGGCATAGGGCGAGACAAAGTCCAGATAGAAAGTAATGTGCTTCATGCCCGCTCCCTTGTTTTATGCCTGCGCTGAACGAGGGTCCTCGAGGCCGGCGCGCTGCAGCAGTTGGCCCCAGATCTCCAGGCGCAGCTCGGCATCGCCCTTGGACCAAGCGCGAATCTCGTCAATGGTTCTGAAGCAGCCCTGGCAATGGCTGCGGTCCGCCGTCATGCGGCAGATGTTGATGCAGGGCGAAGCCACGGGCTGATCGGCCTCGGCCCAGACCAGGGCCACCTCGGCCTTGGCGGCCAGTTGTGCCAGTTGCTGAGCCTGCTGAGCCTGCTGTTCCTGAAGAAGTTCGGTACTCATGCCTGCTCCACCACATCCGACCAGGGGGCTGCAGTCAGCGCCTGCAGTTGCGCAGGCGATGCGGGAAACACACCGTGCGGGTGGCCTGCCGCAGCCCACACGGTCTCGAAGCGCTGCAGCTCGGCATCCATCAAGGTCACGACCTTGGTGGCATGGGCCACGGGGCTGACGCCGCCAATCGAGAAGCCGGTGCTGGACTTGACGAAATCCGCATCGGCGCGACCGACCTTGCCCACCAGCTGCGTCACTTTCTTTTCATCGACACGCCTGTCGCCCGAGGCCACGACCAGCACAGCCGCGCCATCACTCCTGCGCTTGAAGATGATGCTCTTGGCCACCTGCCCGACCAGAATGCTGAGCTGATCGGCTGCCTCCTGGGCGGTACGCGCCGCGCCGTCCAGCATCTGCGGCGCATGCGGATGACCGGCATCCTGCAAAAAGCGGCTGACGCGCTGCACGCCTTCCGGCAGCGCATGAAGTTCTGACCCACACATGATGTTTTCCTGAAAATCGCGCCGCCATCCGGCAGCGTCACGGCCCCTACTGTGCCAGCTTGAGCCTGAGCTGCACCAGCTCCAGCTGCAAATCACGCAGGTCTTTCTGGACATAGGCGATATGTCCGGCACTGTTCTTGGCGTCACGCGCCTCGCGCAGCTCTTTTTTCTTGGCCTCGATGCGGCGCTCCAGCTCAAGCACCGACTGCCTGTCCTGATAGCGCTCGCGCGCCGGCGCATAGCCTTGCAAAAACGCGGCCTCCAGCGGCGCCGGGCAATAGCCCGGCTGGAACTTGCGGCCGGCTTCCGCATAGGCCTTGCCGCTGTCGGGAGTGCAGAAATCCTGCAGGCCGCGCAGCCAGCCCTGCTGATAGGCCCGCGCATCCATCTGTACGCCCTGGTCCTTGCAGGCCTTGAAGTGGCGTCTGGCGCGGGTGGACAGGTCGAGCCTGCCGTCCATGGCATCGAGCTGGCCCAGATAGGCCCAGTCCGTGTCCCTGCACTCCTGGGCATCCATGCCGGCGCAGCCGCCCAGCAGGGCAGCTGCCGCCAGACAAAGGGCCAGTGAAAAACGTGATCTTGCTTGCATGGCGGCGATGGTAACAACGCCCATGCCTGCCCGGGCCGGGCCGGGCCGGGCTTGGCCTCAACCCGCGCGCTTGGTCAGCAAGGCCTTGGCCACGCGCGACTGCGTGGGGCGGCCCAGATGCTCGCTGATGAACTGGCCCGCATCGATCAGCTTGTCGAGGTCGATGCCAGTCTCTATGCCCATGCCCTGCAGCAGATAGACCACGTCTTCGGTGGCCACATTGCCCGTGGCGCCCTTGGCATAGGGACAGCCGCCAAGGCCTGCGACCGAAGACTGGAAGTTCCAGACCCCCAGATCCAGCGCCGCCAGCGTGTTGCTCAGGGCCTGGCCATAGGTATCGTGGAAATGGCCGGACACCTGGTCGATATCGAAGTGCGCCAGCGTGGCCTCCAGCGCTTTTTGCACCTTGACGGGCGTGCCCACGCCAATGGTGTCGGCCACGTCCACGCGCTGCACGCCGATGCTCTTCATGAGCCCGGCCAGATAGCCCACCTTCTCGGGCGCGATCTCGCCCTCGTAGGGGCAGCCCACGGTGCAGCTCATGGCGCCGCGCACGGCAATGCCGGCCTCCAGGGCCGCCTGCACCACAGGCGCAAAGCGCTCTATGCTCTCGGCAATCGAGCAGTTGATGTTGCGCTGGCTGAAGGCCTCGCTGGCCGCACCGAACACCACGATCTCGTCGGGCTTGCCGGCCAGCGCGGCCTCGAAGCCCTTGAGATTCGGCGTGAGCACCGAATACCGCACCCCGCCTCGGCGCGCTATGCCATCCATGACTTCGGCGTTGTCCGCCATTTGCGGCACCCATTTGGGCGACACATAGCTGGTGACCTCGATCTCCTTGAGACCTGCGTCCTGCAGGCGCTGCACCAGCTCGATCTTGACGCCGGCAGGCACAGGCTGCTTTTCGTTTTGCAGGCCGTCGCGCGGGCCCACATCGATGATCTTGACGCGTGCGGGGTATTTCATTTCGTTCTCCTATCGCTTCTTTACCTGAACCACTGAACAATCCCCCGTCGCAAGAGACGCCCAGCAAGGGCCTGGGCGGCCCCGCCGCCCCACAGCGTTGGCGTCGTCCCCCTTCCGCAGAGAAAGGGGGAAGCCGCGCAGCCGCCTAGGCGCAACGGCTCAGGGGGTTAATACCCTTTTCTCAGATCGACTCGACCTGTGACGGGCTCGCCCCGGCTCATGGCAGCGACCTTGCCCACGATCTGGGCAATGCTGTCCGCCGCCAGCGTGCGGGCCGAGGTATGGGGAGTGAGGATGATTCTGGACTGCTTCCAGAACGGGTGATTCTCGGGCAGCGGCTCCTCGCGGAACACGTCCAGCATGGCGCCGCTGACATGGCCGGACTCGATCTGCGCAATCAGGTCGGCATCGACTACATGGCCGCCGCGCCCCACATTGATCACATAGGCCCCGGGCTGCAGCAGCGCCAGCGTGCGGGCATTGATGATGTCGCGGGTCTCGTCGTGCAGGGGCAGCAGATTGACCAGAATGCGCGTCTCGGACAGAAAGCGGTCCAGGCTGTCCATGCCGCTGAAGCATTCAATGCCCTGCAGCTCGCGCGGCGAGCGGCTCCAGCCATTGACCTTGAAATCGAACACCGTCAGCGCCCTGGCCACGCGCTCGCCCATCTTGCCCAGGCCCATCACGCCCACGGGATAGTCCACCCGCCTGGGGTTGCGCTGATGCTGCCACAGGCCTTGCGCCATATCGGCCTCGTACTGATCGAGGCCGCGAAAGAAGCGGATCACGGCCTGGGCCACATACTCCGCCATCTGCACGGCCATGCCCGCATCTTCGAGGCGGTAGACGGGCAGCTCGGCGGGAATGCGCAGCGGCAGCAGCGCATCCACGCCCGCGCCGATGTTGAACATGGCCTTCAGGCCGGCCGCCTGCTCGTCAAGAAACTGCTGGGGCGGCGCCCAGACCAGTGCATAGTCGGCCTGGGGCGCGCCCGGCTCCCAGATGGCAATCTCCGCGCCCGGCAGCGCGTCATGCAAACCTTTGAGCCAGGGTTCCGGCCGCGTATCGTCACAGCAAAATAAGACTTTCATAGATGCGAAGCCTAACGCTTTGGCATTCCTGCTGCAGACGCGGATGGCCAATGGACAGCTATCAAAAAAGAAGCATCCTGCGCTTTACCTGTATTGATTTCATCATTGAAAGTGACTGAATTCATGGATAGTCCAGCACAAGCTGCTCTTTTTGTTAAACAGTTCAACCCTGGGCGGATCAGGCGGCCACCTCGATGCGCAGCAGCTCGGCGCCTTCGCTGACCTGGTCGCCAGGCACATACAGCAGCTCCAGCACCACGCCATCGCCAGGGGCGGCAATCGTATGCTCCATCTTCATGGCCTCCATCACGGCCAGCGGCTGGCCCTTGCTGACCTTGTCGCCGGCCTTGACCGTGAAAGACACCACCTTGCCGGGCATGGGCGCCGTCAGGCGACCGCCTTCATGGCCGGTATCGCCGGCGTGGGCCAGTTGGTCGACCACGGTGATCTGGGTACTACCCGCCTCGGTGAAGATGGACAGCTGGTCGCCCTGGGCATGGACCACGACCACCGTGCGCTTGCCGTCCAGGCCCAGCTCCAGCCGCCCGTCGGCCAGCGCGCGCCACTGCAGCGCGGCATCGCTGCGGCTCTCGCCCTCGCCAATGCCGAGCTGATAGGTCTGCGCCGCCTGCGTGTCGCGGCCATAGGCCAAGCCGGCCGTGAAGTCCTCGCCGCGGTAGGCAAAACCGAAGGAGCGCACATAGCGGCCCGACATGCGCCAGCCGTCGCGGCGGCTGAAGGGGTCGGCGCCCTGGCCTGCCTGCTCGCCCTGCAGTTGCCAGGCCATGGCAGCGGCGACGGCCAAGTCGCGGCCCACGAAATCCTTGCCGAACAAGGCCTCGCGCTCGCGCTCGATCAGCGCGGTATCGAGCAAGGCATTGGAGAAAGCCTGGCTCTTCACCACCTGGCGCAGAAACTGCACATTGGTCGTCAGGCCCACGATATGGGTCTGGGCCAGCGCCGCGTCCAGACGCGCCAGCGCCTGGGCACGGTCCTCGCCATGGACGATGAGCTTGGCGATCATGGAGTCGTAGAAGGGGCTGATCGCATCGCCCTCGCGCACGCCGTCGTCCACGCGCACATCGCTGATCTCGAAGCTGCTGCACACGGGCTTGCGATAGACGGCCAGATGGCCGGTGGCGGGCAGGAAGTTGTTCTCGGGGTTCTCGGCGCAGATGCGCGCCTCGATGGCATGACCCTGGATACGAAGCTCCGACTGCGCCTTGGGCAAAGGCTGCCCCGAAGCCACCAGCAGCTGCCACCGCACCAGGTCCTCGCCCGTGATCGCTTCGGTCACGGGGTGCTCCACCTGCAGCCGGGTGTTCATTTCCATGAAGTAGAACTTCATGGCTTCGGGCTGGTCGTAGCCTCCGGGCTGCTCGACGATGAACTCCACCGTGCCCGCGCCCACATAGCTCACGGCCTTGGCGGCGGCCACGGCGGCCTCGCCCATCTTCTGGCGCAGCGCGGCAGTCATGCCCGGCGCCGGCGCTTCCTCAAGCACCTTCTGGTGGCGGCGCTGCACCGAGCAGTCGCGCTCGAACAGATAGACGCAGTTGCCCTGTGTATCGCCAAACACCTGAATCTCGATATGGCGCGGACGCAGCACGTATTTCTCGATCAGCACGGCATCGTTGCCGAAGCTGTTGATGGCCTCGCGCTTGCAGGACTCCAGCGAAGCCGCAAAGTCCTCGCTCTTTTCCACCAGACGCATGCCCTTGCCGCCACCGCCCGCGCTGGCCTTGATGAGCACGGGATAGCCGATGCGGTCGGCCTCGCGTTGCAGCAGCTCGGGGTTCTGGTCGTGACCGTGATAGCCGGGCACCAGCGGCACGCCGGCCTTTTCCATCAGCTGCTTGGACTCGGCCTTGAGACCCATGGCGCGAATCGCGCTGGCGGGCGGGCCGATGAAGACCAGACCAGCCGCCGCGCAGGCATTGGCAAAGTCTTCGTTCTCGGAGAGAAAGCCATAGCCGGGGTGAATGGCTTCGGCACCCGTGGCCTGAGCGGCCTCCAGAATGCGCTCCCAGCGCAGATAGCTGTCCTTGGGCGCACTGCCGCCGATGTGCACGGCCTCGTCGCAGGCCTCGACATGCTTGGCCCGGGCATCGGCATCCGAATACACGGCCACGGTCTTCACACCCATGCGACGGGCGGTGGCGGCTACGCGGCAGGCGATTTCACCTCTATTCGCAATCAGAATTTTCTTGAACATATCGTCTCCGGTTATCGGTCAAATCACCACTCAGCGCGTATCCATCAAACGCAAGCAGCTATGTTTTTTGCAATGGTTCCTGCGCATCGCCAGTGCCGCGCAGGCGTCGAAAAATCGCCTTGAGAAAGCGCCAAAGCGCCCAGATCACCAGCCACATCGCAATCACCACGACCAGCAGCACGGCGGCAAACACCAGCGGATTGGTCAGCGCCAGCCAGATGGCGCCCAGCGACACCGTGTCTTCAGCCAGACTGGCTCCCAGGTTGGAGAACGGTTCGGGCGAGGTGTTGATGAGGGCACGCGTGGTGGTCTTGGCGGCCTGGCTGGTCGCGGCCAGCGTTCCGCCCATCAAGGCGGCAGCCATGGCCATGGTGGTGCTGTCGGCAGCAAAGACCGAGGCCGCCAGCGCCGCCCCGGCGGGAATGCGCAGCACGCTCTGGAACAGGTCCCAGACCGAATCGACCACGGGAATCTTGTCGGCAAAGAACTCCACGAACAGCAGACCGCCGCTGATGACCAGCACCATGGGATGCTGCAGCACATGCAGACCGCCGGGCAGCGGCATCAAACCACTTGCACCCAACAGGCCCACGACAAACACCACGGCATAGAGGCGAAAGCCGCTGGCCCAGCCCAGAGCCGCGGCCAGCGCAAGCATCGAGGCCATGTCCAGCTGCCCCACGGCTTGCCCGGCCCTGGCAGCCACATCTCCGACCTGACCAGCAGCATCGCCCACGGCCCTGGCCGTTTCGGGGTCGATATGCAGGCCGATGCGGTGCAGCCAGTCGATGATGGTTTGCCAGATATCCATGGTGTTCATTCCTTATGTCTCGCCCGGACTCTAAAGCGCCCCGGACACAAGGTTTGTCATCTCATCCGGGCAGCCAGTTGGGTTTGCGCTTGTTGAGAAAAGCCTGCACGCCTTCCTTGCCTTCGCTACTGGCGCGGATGGTGGCAATCGACTCCACAGTCGCCGCAATCAGCTGCTCGCTGATCTCGCGCTCGGCCATGTCCAATACCAGGCGCTTGCAGGCCCGCACCGCTGCGGGGCCGGCGCTCAGCAAATGCTTGAGCCAGCCGTCGACCACGGCGTCCAGCCCGTCGGCATCGACCACCTCATGTACATAGCCGATGCGATGCGCCTCCTGAGCCGAAAAGCGCTCGCCCGTGAGAAAGTAGCGGTGCGCAGCCCTGGCACCCATGGCGCGGATCACATAGGGGCTGATGGTGGCGGGAATCAGGCCGATCTTGACCTCGCTGAGACAAAAGCCCGCCGTATCAGCCGCCACTGCCATATCGCAGCAGGCCACCAGGCCCATGCCCCCCGCATAGACATCGCCCTGCACACGCGCAATCGTGGGTTTGGGGCATTCGTAGATGACGCGCAGCATCTCGGCCAGCAGACCCGCATCAACGCGGTTTTCGTCGCGCGAGTAATCGGCCATGCGGCGCATCCAGTTCAGGTCCGCGCCCGCGCAGAATGCGGGTCCTTCGGCGGCCAGCACCACGGCGCGCACATCGGCACGCTCGCCGACCTGAAGGAAGGCGGCGGTGATCTCGGCAATCGCCGCATCGCTGAAGGCGTTGCGAATGGCGGGCTGAGCCAGCGTGACGCGGGCGATGCCGCCATCCACGGTCAAAGTCAAAGCAGTCATGGCTTGTCTCCCAGTGAGTTAGGGCGTTGCAGTTGCGCAGCCGCCGTACCCGGCAGCTGCTGCATCAGGAATTCACGGACCTGCGGCAACCATTGCCCGATATTGGCTGCACGGTCAAAGAACTGGTGTCCCTCAGCGCCGCTGGATGGAGCAAACACCAGTTTCAGGTTCTGGCCTGCGGCCAGATAGCTTTCAGCCATCTTGCGCACCAGCGGCGGGCGAAAGTAGCTATCGTTTTCGGCATAAATCCACAGCTGGGGCACACGGCTGGTGGCGGCAAAGCCGGCCACGGTCTTGAGCAGTTGCGCCTCGCCGCAAACCGCGGCTTTCTCACGCATCTGCGGCTGCGAACCGCGACCGCCGGCAAAGTTGACGACGCCGCGCAAGCCCACGGGCTGCTGCGCCGCCAGCGCCAGCGACGCAAAGCCGCCGGCAGACTTGCCCAGCAGCAGCACATGCGAGCCATCGACATAAGGCAGCTTTTGCCCGTAAGTCATGATGGCCGCCACATCGCGCGCTGCCTCCTGGGCCGCATGGGCGTAGTCGGGGTCATCGCAGCTGCCGTAGCGGTCGGCCAGAGGACCGTCCGATGCGCCATAGCCGCGGCGCAAACCCGTCACCACCACATAGCCCAGCTCGGCCAGAGCGCGCGCCTGCGGGCCGTAGCGATCGCGCATGGTTTCGCGCGCCTCTTTGCCGCTGGGTGTGCCATGGTTGAGCACGATCAATCCCCAAGGACCCTGCCCATGAGGACGATAGACATGACCTGCCAACTCGGCGCTGTGCGCGGGCGAATCGCCGCTCGCTGGCACCCAGACCGGAATGCGCGCGTCCATGCGCTGCACCGCAGGCTCGGCGGCGCCAACCATGGGCATGGCCAGCGCAGCCGACAGCAGGACTGGCGGCAAGCAGGCGAGGAAATGGCGACGCGACATGATTGGCAGCCTCTAGCCGCTTACATGCGGAATACGCCGAAGCGCGTGTCCTCAATCGGCGCATTGCGTGCCGCAGCCAGGCCCAGCGCCAGCACGCGGCGCGTGTCGGCGGGATCGATCACGCCGTCGTCCCAGAGACGCGCCGTGGCGTAATAGGGATGGCCCTGGTCTTCATACTGCTGGCGGATGGGCGCCTTGAAGCGCTCCTCTTCTTCGGCACTCCAGCTGCCGCCCTTGGCTTCGATGCCGTCGCGCTTGACGGTGGCGAGCACGCTGGCCGCCTGCTCGCCACCCATGACGCTGATGCGCGCGTTGGGCCACATCCAGAGGAAGCGGGGCGAATAGGCGCGGCCGCACATGCCGTAATTGCCCGCGCCAAAGCTGCCGCCGATGATGATGGTGAACTTGGGCACCGCAGCCGTGGCCACGGCTGTGACCAGCTTGGCGCCATGACGGGCAATGCCTTCGTTTTCGTATTTACGGCCGACCATAAAGCCCGTGATGTTCTGCAGGAACACCAGTGGCACCTTGCGCTGGCAGCACAGCTCGATGAAGTGTGCCCCCTTGACGGCCGACTCGGAAAACAGAATGCCGTTGTTGGCGATGATGCCGACCTGCATGCCCTCGATGCGCGCAAAGCCGCAGACCAGGGTGTTGCCGAAGCGGGCCTTGAACTCGTCGAACTGGCTGCCGTCCACGATACGGGCGATGATCTCGCGCACATCGAAGGGCTTGCGCGTATCGACGGGAATCACGCCATACAGCTCTTCGCTCTCGAATAGGGGCGCGGCTGGCGCATGGTCGGTCTGCGACGGGGGCTTGTCCTTGTTCAGGTTTGCCACCGCCTGGCGTGCCAGCGCCAGTGCGTGCAGATCGTTCTCGGCCAGATGGTCGGCCACACCCGACAGGCGCGTGTGCACATCGCCGCCGCCCAGATCCTCGGCACTGACCACCTCGCCGGTGGCGGCCTTGACCAGAGGAGGGCCGCCCAGGAAGATGGTGCCCTGGTTCTTGACGATGATGGACTCGTCACTCATGGCCGGCACATAGGCGCCGCCTGCCGTGCACGAACCCATGACCACGGCGATCTGGGCGATGCCCTGAGCGCTCATATTGGCCTGGTTGTAGAAGATGCGGCCGAAGTGCTCGCGGTCGGGGAAAACCTCGTCCTGATTGGGCAGATTGGCACCGCCCGAATCGACCAGATAGATGCAGGGCAGACGGTTCTGCGCGGCCACTTCCTGCGCGCGCAGATGCTTTTTCACCGTCATCGGGTAGTAGGTTCCGCCCTTCACGGTGGCGTCGTTGCAGACGATCATGCAGTCCACGCCGCTGACGCGACCCACGCCGACAATCACGCCAGCGCCCGGCGCATCGTTGTTATACATATTGAGCGCGGCCAACGGCGACAGCTCCAGAAACGGCGTGCCGGGGTCCAGCAGCCGCTGCACGCGCTCGCGCGGCAACAGCTTGCCGCGCGCCACATGCTTGGCGCGCGCGGCTTCATTGCCGCCCAGCGCGTTCTGATCGCAGCGTGCATGCAGCTCATGGACCAGCGCCTGCATGGCAGCAGCGTTGGCCAGGAAATCTGCCGAACGCGGATTCAGTTGTGTGCCCAGAATGCTCATCGCTTGCCTCTTGTCTTGATTACTTTGCCCGATACGGGAACTTGGTTTTTTTCTTGCTCAGACACAGCGCTGCCACTGCAGTTGAAGAAAATGCCTTATGCACGCTGTTGAAACTGTTCTGCTTGTCTTGCTGCTGGGAGCGCTGACAGGCATTGTGGCCCGCTATATCCGGGCCATTCCCCTGCCTCTGATTCAAATCGCACTGGGTGCGCTGATTGCCTGGCCGCAAGCCGGCCTGCACATCGCGTTCGACCCCGAGCTGTTCCTGCTGCTCTTCATTCCGCCGCTGCTGTTCGCCGACGGCTGGCGCATCCCCAAGCGTGAATTTTTCGCACTGGCCAAACCCATTTTGCTGCTGGCCCTGGGCCTGGTTCTGTTCACCGTGCTGGGCCTGGGCTATCTCATCCACTGGATGATTCCCGAGATTCCGCTGACCGTGGCCTTTGCCCTGGCCGCCGTGATCTCGCCCACCGATGCCGTGGCCGTTTCGGCCATCACGCGCAATCTGGGCATGCCCGAGAAGACCATGCATGTGCTGGAGGGCGAGTCGCTGCTCAATGACGCATCGGGCCTTGTGGCGCTGAAATTTGCGATTGCAGCCACGCTGACCGGCATGTTCTCCTGGGGCGAAGTCGCCAAGGAATTCACCTGGATGGCCGTCGGCGGCCTGGGTGTGGGTGCGCTGATAGGCTGGGGTTTCAGCCATGCGCGCGGCACCATCACGCGCCGCCTGGGCGATGTCGCAGCCACGCAGATGGTGCTGCTGCTGGTGCTGCTGCCTTTTGCCGCCTATATCGTGGGTGAGAAGATCGGTGTCTCCGGCATTCTGGCTGCCGTGGCCGCAGGCATCGCCACCAATTTCGCCGACCTGGAGCGCAGCAGCTATATCAGCGAACGCCTGCAGACCGAAGGCACCTGGAGCATGGTGGAGGCCGCCTTCAACGGCGCCATCTTCCTGCTGCTGGGCCTGCAGCTGCCCTCCATCATCGGCGTGCCGCTGCATCAGGCCGGCCATGACTGGTGGATTCTGGTCGGCTATGTGGCCGCGATTTCGTTTGCGCTGCTGCTGATGCGCTGGATCTGGCTGGTGCTGGGTGTGCATGGCTCGCTGCTGCGCGCCCACCGGCAGGGCAAGATGTCCGAGCGTCCCTCGCCACTTCTGAATCTGGCCACCACGCTGGCCGGCATTCGCGGTGCGGTCACGCTGGCCGGCGCGCTGTCCGTGCCCATGCTGCTGAACAATGGCCAGCCCTTCCCGGGTCGCGACATGCTGGTCTTTCTCGCCACCGGCACCATTTTGTTCACACTGGTGATCGGTGCCGTGGGCCTTCCCATCGTGCTGCGCCATCTGCCCCCGCACGAAGAGTCGCCCACCGTGCGTGAGGAGCGCCTGGCCCGCGAACAGGCCTGCATGGCGGCCATGGCCAAGCTCACGCTGAGCGAGGAGGAAGTGCTGCGCCGCGACCCCGAATGGGTGGCGATGCGCCAGGAGGTCAACGGCCACCTGACCCAGGAATACCGTAACCGCATCCAGTTGCTGGACGACGGCAGCGGCGCCGCGCAAAGCATAGAACTGCTGCGCGAAGCGCCCGAAGTCGTGCGCCAGCGCAAGCTGCGCTATGTGATGGAGATCGAAACCCGCATCGAGTGCATTCATGCCGAGCGGGACTTTTACTACGCCGAAAGACAGGCCCACCGCATCAACGACGAATCGCTGCGCAGTCTGGTCAGCGAGCTGGACATGCAGGAAATCGCCATGCGCAAGCGCCTCGCTGTCGCACGCCGCGCCGCCGGCCTTCCCAAGAGCGAAACCAGCGCCCACCAGCACTGAACATGCCTCTTCCCAAGCCCCGCAGATGCGGGGCTTTTGGCAGGGGGCGCAGGCATGGTTCAACATGGCATTCAGGCTGTCTTGATCACGCGCAGATCCAGCAACTCGATCATCTCGTCGCGAATCCTGAACTTCTGGATCTTTCCCGTCACCGTCATCGGGAAGGCCTGGACAAAGCGGATATAGCGCGGCACCTTGTAGTGCGCAATCTGCCCCTTGCAGAACTCACGGATCTCATCTTCGCCGAGTTCCAGGCCGGGCTTGACAATGATCCAGGCACACAGCTCCTCGCCATAGCGCACATCGGGCACGCCCACCACCTGCACGTCCTGCACCTTGGGGTGGCGATAGAGGAATTCCTCGATTTCACGCGGGTAGATGTTCTCGCCGCCACGGATCACCATGTCCTTGATGCGGCCCACGATATTCACATAGCCTTCGCCGTCCATGGTCGCCAGATCGCCGGTGTGCATCCACTGCTCGGCATCGATGGCCTCGCGGGTTCTGGCCTCGTCTTCCCAGTAGCCGTGCATGACGGAATAACCACGCGTGCACAGCTCGCCCGACTGGCCCGGCGGCATGATCTCGCCCGTGGACGGGTCCACGATCTTCACCTCCAGATGCGGCTGCACCTTGCCCACGGTGGCCACGCGCTTTTCCAGCGGCGTATCGGCATCACTCTGGCAGCTCACGGGGCTGGTTTCCGTCATGCCGTAGGCGATGGTGATTTCGCTCAGATGCATGTCGCGCACCACGCGCTTCATCACCTCGATGGGACAGGGCGAGCCGGCCATGATGCCGGTGCGCAGCGTGGACAGATCGAACTCGGCAAAGCGCGGATGGTCGAGCTCGGCAATGAACATGGTGGGCACGCCGTGCAGACCCGTGCATTTCTCGGCCTGCACTGCCTCCAGCACGGTGATGGGGTCAAAGCCATCATTGGGATAGACGATGGTCGAGCCATGGGTGAAGCAGGCCAGATTGCCCAGCACCATGCCGAAGCAGTGATACAGGGGCACGGGAATGCACAGTCGGTCCTCGGGCGTGAGGCGCATGCATTCACCAATGAAAAAGCCATTGTTGAGGATGTTGCGGTGCGTCAGCGTCGCGCCCTTGGGGAAGCCCGTGGTGCCGCTCGTGAACTGGATATTGATGGGGTCGCGGTTGCTGAGCGTGGCCGCAATCGCATCAATGCGCTCATCCGCACTGGTTCCTTGTGCCATCAACTGCGAAAAGCGCAGCATGCCGGGCTGTTCGGCGTCCAGATCCGCCGCACCTGGGTCGGCGGCACCTGAGCCGGCCGCGTCAATCCACACCACGGTGCGCAAGGCCGGCAGGCGTTTGGATTGCAGCTGGCCTGGCGCGCAGCTCGCCAGCTCGGGCGCCAGCTCGCGCAGCATGCCCAGATAGTCGCTGGTCTTGAACCGCGGCATGGATACCAGCGCCTTGCAGCCCACCTTATTGAGCGCGTATTCGACTTCAGAGGTGCGGTAGGCCGGGTTGATATTGACCAGCACCAGTCCCACCTGCGCCGTGGCCAGCTGCATCAGCACCCACTCGGCGTTGTTATGGCTCCAGATACCCACCCGGTCGCCCTTGACCAGCCCTTGCGACAGCAGCGCACTGGCCAGCTGGCGCGCAGCCATATGCAGCTGGGCATAGCTGTAGCGCAGACCCTGATGACGGCTGACCAGCGCGTCACGCGAGCCCTGGCGCTGTGCCATTGCAGCAAAAAAATCGCCAATCGTCTGCTCGATCAGCGGCACATCCGTGCCCCCCTTGGCATAGCTGGCGGTCAGCGCGTTCACTTGCGATGGCATGGTCTTGTGTCTCCTTGCGTGCCGGCAGCCACCTGCGAACTGGCTGCACGGCGTCCATTCAGCACCGTTTTCTGCACCTCAGAATAAGGGCAAGCCCTGTCCAGAAGAGGTCACAAAGGTTGCAATAATTGCCAAATGCTCACCCCCTCTCTGGTCAAGACTCCTCTACCGCACCATGCCAGCTCCGTGCTCAAATCGCACCCGGCAATTACCCCCATGGCGTTTGTCAAAGCCATTGTCCGCGCTTATGAAGCCAGGCAGATGTCAGCGCTAGGTGCTCTGGAAAAGGCACAAATCCCGCCAGACCTGATTAACGATGCCAACGAGCGCATCACGGCCCTGCAGATGGAGGCTCTATCCGACGCAGCCATGCGCGAGCTGGACGATGAAGCCTTGGGCTGGTTCGAGCGCCGCCTGCCCTGGGGCAGCTACGGCATGCTGGCCCGCGCCAGCATCAGCGCACCGCAACTTGGCCTGGCGCTGGCGCGCTGGTGCCGCCATCACGGACTGATTGCGCAGGACATACAGCTTCAGCTCAGCGAGCAGGCCGGCATTGCCACCCTCACCCTGCATGAAAGCCGCCCGCTGGAAAGCATGCGCGAGTTCTGCATGGTGTCGGTGCTGCGCAATATCCACGGCTTTGCCAGCTGGTTGATCAACGAACCGATCAGCCTGCTGCATGCCAGCTTTCCGTTTTCCGAGCCCGCGCATGCCGATGTCTACAAGGTGCTGTTCGCACCGGGCAGCATCGTTTTTGATGCCCCCGTCGCCAGCCTGCAGTTTGAAGCACGCTGGCTGCAGGCACCGCTGGCGCGCGACGAGGCGGCCCTCAACCGGATGCTGCAGCGCGCCTTGCCGATCCAGGTGCGCCCCTACCAGCGCGAGAAGACTCTGGTGCAGCGCGTGCGCCATCTGCTGGCCGCCAGCGGGGAGGAGCAGCAGACGGCTGAAACATTGTCCCGCCAGCTGCATCTGTCGCAGCGCAGCCTGCACCGCCAGCTCAAGGAAGAAGGTATTTCGCTGCAGGCCCTCAAGGACGATATCCGGCGTGAACGCGCGATTGCGCTGCTGCTGCGCACCAGCCGCCCCATCAAGCGCGTGGCCCAGGCCTGCGGCTTTCTCAACGACAAAAGCTTTATCCGCGCCTTTCGCCTCTGGACAGGGCTCTCCCCTTCGGAATTCCGCAAAACCGCCGGCCAGCGCGCCGCCTGACGCAAGGAGCTCTCCATGCAGGAATCCTCAGAAAACTGGCAGGCAATCGCTGATGGGGTATGGGCACTCAGCTATCACTTCAGCAATGCAGGGCTGAAGGTCAGCACACGCATGACGGTGATCCGGCTGGCCGACGGCAGCCTGTTCTCGCACTCTGCAGTGCCGCTGACAGGCGGGCAGAAAGCTGCGCTCGACGCCCTGGGACCGCTGCAACACATAGTCGCACCCAGCGCCATGCACCATTTGTTCGTGGGCAAACTGGCCAGGCTTTATCCACAGGCCAGGATCTATGGCACACAGGGCGTGCTGAGCAAGCGCCCTGATCTGCCGCTGCTGGAGCCCTTGCCTCCGGACTCCGAAGCACCCTGGGAAGGCGAGCTGCAATGCCTGCGGCTGGACGGCCTTCCCATGCTCGATGAGACGCTGTGGTTCCACCCGGCCAGCGGCAGCCTCATCGCCACCGACGTGCTGCAATGCTGGCAGGGACCGCTAAGCCTGCCGGTACGCATGTATCTGGGTCTGACGGGCGGACATGAGCGCCTGACCGTTCCGCGCACCGTGCGCCTGCTGGTCAGGGACAGGGCCGCCGTGCGCAACTGGGTGAAGCGGGTCGAAAGCTGGCCCGTACGGCGCGTGATCCTGCTGCACAACAGCGTGATCGACGATCAGCCAGTGAAACGGCTGCGCGAGGCGCTGTCGATCTGGGACTGAGCGCGCTTTAGCGCAGGTCGTGCTCGTCGTCTTCGCCAGCCGAGGCGCTGGCGGCACTCCTGCGCACGGCCTCGAACATGGCGGGCAGATCCCCCATATCGCCGAACACGCAGGCTGCGCCAGCCTCGAGCAGTTGCTCTGCCGAGGCATGACCCTGATCGGCTGGAAAATAGCCCCAGACGGTGGCACCGGCGGCCACGCCGGCCTGCACGCCGGTCATGGTGTCCTCGATCACCAGGCACTTGGCAGGATCGGCCTTCAGCGCTTCGGCCGCTGCCAGATACACATCGGGGAAGGGCTTGCTGCGCGGCATTTCATGGCCGCTGTAGACATGCCCTTCGAAGTAGGGCGCCATGCCCACCTTGGCGAGCTGCATCTCCACCTTGGCACGATCCGCACCCGAGGCGCAGGCAATGCGCCCGTTGCACAGCGCATGAATCCGCCTGACCGCTTCCAGCGCGCCATCGATGGCCACCAGCTCGGCACGCAGGGCGGCATTGCGGCGCTCGTAGAACTCGGCCATCCAGGCATCGGTCAGCGGTTTGCCAGTATGGGCCTCGATCACTGCCGCCTGGCTGCGCACCGTCTTGCCGATGAAGTCGCGCGTGCACTGCTCCTGGCTGATGGCCCAGCCGGATTCGTTGAGCATGGTGCACAGCACACGATTGGTGATGGATTCGCTGTCCACCAGCACACCATCACAGTCGAAAAGCACAGCGTCAAAAGCAGTCATGGAAGCATTACCAGCGCATCGTCGGATGCAAAAAAGGCGCCCAACGGCGCCTAGTATCAAGAAACAGAGGGCGTGATTATGCGCTCACGCCCTTTTCGAGTTCAGGGGAAGGTCACTCCGGCCAGCGGATTGATCATCCACGCGCTGTTCTTGGCGTAGATAGTGCTCGTCTTGTTGTCGGCAGTCATGATGCCGCTGAAATAGAAGAAGCCGTTGGCTGCATTGGCATTCATATTGCTCAGCTGGGTCGTGAGCGAGTCACTGCTTGCCGAGGCCTCGACCAGATACTCGATGGCGCCATTCTGTGCCGAGCTTTTCTCGAAGACATCCACATAGTTCATATTCATCGGGTCGCTGCCCAGCCCCTGCGTGCCGCGGATGAACCAGCCGTCCGCACCCTTCTGGGCCAGGCGCGTTCTCATTTCTGCAGCATCGGCGGCCGAGGATGCGCTGCCGAGCTTGTCGACCTGATAGGTATAGGTGACGCTGTCATTGCGCTTGGCATACAGGCTGAACAGCTCGTTGTTGACGATCTGGGGACCCAGATAGCGATAGCCTTCGGCCCCCTGTCCGTTGAGCTCCGTGGCGAAGGCTTCGGCGGTCGTGGCCACGGGCGTCACCGTTCTGTAGCTGAACTGGTCGCTGCGGCTGTTGTCCTTGACATAGACGCTGCGGATGTCGCTTACATCGCTGAACACTGCATCGGACTTGTACATATAGCCGCTGCTGCCCTGTTGGTTCAGCTGTGCCAGAAAGGCGGTGCGCGATGGCTGCGCCGCAGGATTGACATAGCTGAACTTGCGCCCGGCATGCGCGGTATCCGTGAGGTAGAAGTCGCCGATCTCCGCACCGGTCGGACCGACCGAGCCCGCCAGGGAGCTGAACAGCGCATAGCCGTCGGCCCCCATGCTGTTGGCGGCTTCGAGCATCTGCGCATGGCTGGTGGCCGTCTGGCCGCCCATCTTGTAGGTTCCCGTGACGGCCTGATTGCCGGTGCCGCCACCGTTGCCGCCACCCGTATTGCCTCCGCCGCCTTCGGAGCCACCGCCTCCGCCTCCACTTTCGCTGCTGCCGCCATCTCCACCGCCGCCACAGGCTGCCAGGGTGGAAATCAGCAGCAAGGCTGCCGTTCTACGGGTGATTTGCATAAGAGATGGCACGGGCTTGCTCCTCGGTCTTGATGTTGGTTGAAAATGTCCATATCCCGACACTGAGATAACAAGCAGCGTCGTCTTACAGACATTGTCAGAAGGCTTGCGAGCAGACCACTCCCTACCGAGGAGGGGTCTTTGTTACCAAGCCCAAAGGAACGCTCATGCCCGATCTACTGCAAATCCTGAGCACCACTCAACTGAGCGCACAGCCCTATGCGCTGGTGGTGGATGATCACCCGCTGGTCGCTGAAGGTGCAGCCCATGTGCTGATGACCAGCGCCGGCGTGCAGCGGGTGCGCTGTGCGGTACACGGCAATGAGGCTCTGGCAATGATTGCTGCGCTGGGTGAGCCCGTTATCACCGTGATGGACTTCTGGCTGGAGGACGGCGCATCACTGGAATTTGTGCATAGCATCCTGGCCTTGGCTCCTGGCACACGCATTCTGGTGACCAGCGGCGACAAGCACCCGGCCATCGCCAGCAAGGCCGCTGCCGCAGGCGTGCATGGCTTTGTGCACAAAAGCAGCCCGTCTCACGAATTTCAGGCAGCAGTGCAAGCCCTGCTGGCCGGTCGCACCTGGTTTGAGGCCCTGCCTCCCATCCCCACCGCCCCTCCGGCGCCAACTGCGGGCAGCATCCTGCACATGAGCGCCAGAGAGCTCGGCATCACTGCGCGCCAGGCTCAGGTTCTGAGCCTGTTGCTGCAGGGCAAGCCCAATCGCGCCATTGCACAGGCGCTGAATCTGTCCGAATACACGGTCAAGGAACATGTCACCGCCCTGCTGCAGCGCCTGGGCGCCAGCAACCGCGTGGCGCTGATCACGCGCATGCGAGGCATCGAAGTCGACTTGGACTAAGGCTGACGGATCGCCATACAGCGCGCCAGCACGGCATGCAGCTGGTCGGGCTGCAGCGGGGTCGCCAGAGCCAGATAGCCCTGATCCTGGACCTGCTCCAGCATCTCCTCATCGCCGCTCATCAAAGCACCGCTGGCTTGCGGATGCTCCTCCAGCAGCTGCATCAAACACTCAAGCCCGCTTGCGCCATCCTTCAATCGCTGGTCGCACAGCACAAAGTCTGGCCGCAGTTCATCGGCCAGCAGTTGCTGCGCCTCAAGCAAGCTGCGCGCTCTTTGCACCTGCACACCCCAGCTCTGCAAAATCTGCACCAGCACCGGGGCCAGCTGCACATCGTTTTCCACGACCAGGCAGTGCCCCTGCAA
The DNA here is from genome assembly GCF_016772095.1 of Comamonas sp. NyZ500. NCBI lineage: Bacteria > Pseudomonadati > Pseudomonadota > Betaproteobacteria > Burkholderiales > Comamonadaceae > Comamonas > Comamonas sp. NyZ500. Next base: position 391,047 of record NZ_JAEIJE010000004.1, read on the forward strand.
GGGGGCAAACCACTGCGGCCCAGTCGATATCGGCGGTGCCGGCAGCACAGACGAGGTCTGCCACTGCTCGGCATCCTGCGGCCAGCGCAGCCAGAAACATGAACCCTTGCCCGGCAGCGACTGAACCCCGCATTCCACGCCCAGCCGCTGCGCCGCCAGCGCCACCACGGACAAGCCCAGGCCACGCCCGCGCAATGGCGCCGGCACGCCATCCCTGGCATCGCGCTGCTGGCGCGCAGGGCTGCGATAGTGACGCATGAAGACCTGTGCGCATTCCTGCTCGCTCATGCCGCAGCCACTGTCCCACACCTGCAAAAGCCAGCGCCCCTGTCTGTGCCGCAGCGCCAGCAGCACCCCGCCCTGGTCGGTGTAGCGCAGCGCGTTTTGCAGCAGATTGAAAACCATCTGCCGCAACAGCACCGCATCCGTGCACAGCGCCGGCATATGAGCCGGTTGCCTCACGCGCAGACGCAGACCGCGCTGCGCTGCCTCCCGCGCGAACAGGCGTCGGGCTTCGTCCAGCACCGCACTCATGGATACCGCCTGCCATTGCGGTGCGAAGCTGTCGCCCTCAAGTCGCGACAGATCCATCAGGTCGTTGAACATGGAGCCCAGATCGCGCGTGCAGGCCTGCATTTCCTGCAGCAGTTGTGCCAGCTCGTCATCCTGATTGCGCTGGTGGGCGGCTTGCAGCATCAGGCCCATGGCATGCAGGGGTTGCCGCAGATCATGGCTGGCGGCGGAAATGAACCAGTTTTTCTCGGCCAGCGCATTCTCGGCCTGCTCCTTGGCCTCGCGATAGCGCTCCGCCAGTGCCTGACGCTCCAGCTCGTGCGCCATCTGCTGCTGCACGAAGCGCCGCGCGCCCCAGGCGTGGCGTGCAAGTATGGCGCCGTACAGCAGCAGCAGCGGCAACAGATAAGGGCCTTTTTTCGGAAAGTAATGCAGCGTGCACAGCAACATGGGCAAGTAGATACCCACCATGAAGGCGGCAAATACCTGCAGTACGGGCGCCAGAAAAGTGGCAGCCGATGCCATCACGCCCAGCAGCACCAGATAGATCAGCAGGCGCAGCTCACTATGGCTTTCGCCCCAGGTAAAGGCCAGCACGCTGACCCAAAGCAGGCCGTTGATCAGTGCGGCCAGCGCCAGCTGCCGCTGCCAGGTCGTCAATGCCTCCTGCAGTCGAGATGGCTCCCAATCGCGCGCCGACCGCCACTGACGATGCAGGCTGCGGCGGAACAGCAGAAAGCCCAGCGCCATGACGATCATCAGCCCCCACCACCAGGCCAGCCCCGCGCTGACGGCTGGGCTGTTGCGGGTACTGACCCACAGCAGCAGGGCAGGAATCAGCAATGCGGCGATTTCGGAGGAGCCACGCGAAGCCAGGGACTGCAACAGGCGCAACCAGGCCTGCAGCCGGGTCAACTGCGCCGAATCGACTTCAGAATTGGTCGCCATCGACGTAGAACCAGCGCCCACCCTCGAGCACAAAGCGGCTGCGCTCATGCAGGCGCACGGCACGACCCGCCAGACGATAGCGGGCGACGAATTCGACCTCCGCAGAAGCATCGCCGGTCAACTGAAACTGCTTCACATCCAGCCCCAGCCATTTGGTGGCTGGATCGAAATCGAGCTGCGACGGGCGATGGCTGGTATGCCAGGTGGCTTGCAAATATTCCTGATTCTCAGACACGAAGGCCGTGTAGCGCGAGCGCATCAGCGCCTCGGCATCGGGAGCGGGCCGGGCATCCCAGTGATCGATGTAGCGGCCGCAGCAATCGGCATAGGCCAGCAGCCGCCCCTTGGCATTCTTGCGTCCACAGGGACAGTCCCGCTTTTTCTCGGCTTCTTTCACAACTTTGGCAGTCTTGATTGGCAATGCTGCATTGTCGGCCAAGTCGAACAACGAGCAAGCCGGCTTGCGCAGTCGCTTGCCTCAGAGCAAAGTAGCGGCAGTCCAAAGCTCGCTGTTCAAAGGTTTGCCTATGTTCTCCATGGCTGCTCCCTGGTGGGAGTTCGTGATTCGCGGTGTCAGCGTCTACCTGTTTCTGCTGGTGTTTCTGCGTCTGACCGGCAGGCGCCAGACCGGCCAGTATGCGCCTTTCGACCTGGTGCTGCTGCTGATTCTTTCCAACGCAGTACAGAACTCCATGAATGCGGGCGACAACTCGCTGATCGGCGGCCTGATCAGTGCCGGCACGCTGCTGGCCTGCCATGCGCTGCTCTCCCGCCTGAGTTACCGCTTTGCGAGGCTTCGCAGGCTGGTGAATGGCAAACCCAAGGTTCTGATTCACCAGGGCATTGTGCAACCCAGTCTGATGACGCAGGAGCAGATCACTGCCGAAGACCTGGCGGCGGCCCTGCGCTCCAATGGCTGCCTCAACGCGCATGAGGTGGAGCGCGCCACGATCGAGACCAACGGCCAGATCACCGTGGTGCTGCGCAAGCGCAGCATGGCTGAGCTGGGGGAGGCCTGAGAGCCTCAGAGCGTGTTTAGGTTCTCAGTGCAGGCCGTCCAGAAACTGCCTGATGGCCGCATTCACGGGTTCCGGGTGCGTGAGATTGGCGGCATGGCCTGCACCGGCCACATCCACCCACTGGGCCTGGGGCAAGCCCTTGAACATGGCCCGCGCACGCTCCACACCGATGGCTGCATCCTTGTCGCCATGAATCACCAGCGCGGGCACCTTGATTTCGGCCAGGCGCGGGCTGATGTCGTCGCGCAGCGCCAGCGTCGCAAAGCTCTGCCCCAGGTTGATCGGCGAGGCCTGCTTCCATTTGGCGCGCCACTGCGCAGCCCCGGGCCAGCCCTGGCCCAGAATCGTGTGCTCCACGATGGTGGCCATGTCATCCGACAGCCCATGCTCCATCCAGGCCTTGAGCAAGGCCTCGTGGTGCGGCATCTGCTCGGGGTCTTCCAGCATGGCCTGGGTGTCTATCAGCACCAGCGCGCCCACGACATCCGGATGAATCAGCGCGCAGCGCAGCGACAGATAGCCGCCTTGCGACATGCCCACCAGCACCGCTTTTTCCACACCCAGATATTTGAGCAAGGCCGCCAGATCGTCGGCCGAGTCATAGTAGCTGAACGCTTCGCAATGCTCGGGATCAGCGGTCTGCCCGTGGCCGCGCTCATCCCAGCTGATGCAGCGATACTGCCCCTGCAAAGCCTGTATCTGCGGCTCGAACATGGTGTGATCCATGAGCAGGCCGTGCGAGAACACAATGGCCGGGCCGCGACCTCCCGTGTCCTCGTAGTAGATATTCTGACCATTGACCTGGGCAAAAGGCATGCCGGACTCCTGCTGCAAATGGTTGAAACCCCTGTGGGAACTCCCCACACTGAGCACATCCTAAGCAGGCCTTGTGACATCGGCAACCGGCCCGTCCCCTGATGTGCCACAGCCTCGTGCACAGCAGTTGACAGCGGCGGGCTTTTGCCACCTGACTCAGATCAGGCCAGCGCCCGCTGGATCAGGATCTTCTGCACATCGCTGGTGCCTTCGTAGATCTGGCATACGCGCACATCGCGATAGATGCGCTCCACGGGAAAGTCGCTCACCACGCCATAGCCGCCCAGGGTCTGGATGGCGGCGCTGCATACGCGCTCGGCCATCTCGCTGGCAAAGAGCTTGGCCATGGCGGCCTCCTTGAGGCAGGGAAGACCCGCATCACGCAGGCTGGCAGCATGCCAGATCAGTTGCCGGGCCGCTTCAATTTGCGTCGCGCATTCGGCAAGCCTGAAGCCCACGGCCTGATGGTTGAAGATGGGCTGACCAAAGCTCTCGCGTTCCTTGCTGTATTGCAGCGCGCATTCAAAGGCCGCACGTGCCATGCCCACGCTTTGCGCGGCAATGCCGATACGCCCGCCCTCCAGTGCAGAAAGTGCAATCTTGTAGCCCTCGCCCTCGGCCCCGATCAGGTTCGCGGCGGGAATACGGCAGTTCTCGAAATTGATCTGCGCCGTATCGCTGCTGTGCTGGCCCAGCTTGTCTTCGAGACGTGCCACCTGGTAGCCGGGATTGCCGGTGGGCACGATGAAGGCACTCATGCCCTTCTTGCCCGCCGCCTTGTCGGTGACGGCGATGACGATGGCTACATCGCCATTCTTGCCACTGGTGATGAACTGCTTGACGCCGTTGATGACGTAGTCGCCGCCATCGCGCACGGCCGTGGTACGCAGCGCCGAGGCATCGCTGCCCACATGGGGCTCGGTCAGGCAAAAAGCACCCAGCATCTGACCCTGTGCCAGCGGACGCAGCCATTGCTCCTGCTGGCTGGCATTGCCGTACTTCATGAGGATGGCATTGACCGGGCAATTGGTCACGCTGATGACGGTGCTGGTGCCACCATCGCCAGCGGCGATTTCCTCGAGCACCAGCGCCAGGCTCACATAGTCCAGGCCCGCACCGCCGAGCTCCTCGGGCACGCAGATGCCATAGGCACCGAGCGCGGCCAGCCCCTGGTGCACGTCCTTGGGGAACTCGTGTTCCTTGTCCCAGCGCGCGGCATGGGGTGTGATCTGCTCGCGCACAAAATCGCGCAAAGCGTCGCGGATCATTTCCTGGTCCTGATTCAGCAGCATGTTGTCTCCGATATTTATAGCTATATGCCCGTTGTTCAGCCTGGGCTAGGCGTCTAGAAGCTGGATGTATCTGCCGTCGTGGCGCAGCAGCTGACCACGGTCTTCGGGCTTGACCTGCGCCAGGGCCTGCATCAGTCCCTGCACGCTTTGAGCCACAGACAGCGGGGCCGCAGCGCCGCCCATCTCGGTCTGCACCCAGCCCGGGTCCAGCGCCAGCAGCGTCAGCCCCGGCCATTGGCGGCAGGCCGAGACCACGGCCATATTGAGCGCAGCCTTGCTGACGCGGTACAGCCAGGCGCTCTCGTCCGCATCGGCCAGCAGGGACATGCCGCTGGAGAAGGCGCCGATCACGCCGCCAGCGTCCTGCACCATGGGTGCAATCTGCGGCAGGGCCTGCATAAAGCCCAGCACATTGCTGTGCATCACCAGGTCGAACTGCTGCTGGGTAGGCGGCACGCCTGCGTCATGACCGTCCCAGACACCGGCCACGTACAGCGCGACGTCAATGCTGGCCCCGTCGAGCTGCCAGGCCAGGCCGCTGACGCTGGCGGGATCTGCCAGATCGACCTGCAGCACCCGGGCGCCGCGTGCCTGCAGGTCGACCATGTCTTCAGCCTTGCGCACGGTGGCAATCACCTGGTGGCCTTGTGCCAGATAGGCCTCGGCCAGGGCTCGGCCCAGGCCGCGTGATGCGCCAAGAATCAGTATCAAAGCCATAGCTGCTTGCGCCTATGAATGTTTAGTTTCAAAACGTTTTCCATCGAAAATCCTTTCATAACAAGCGCTGTAAGCTATCAATTTTTCTTGATCTGCTCGGCGGCAATCATGGCGCCATAGCGGGCCACCATGCTTTCCTGCGATTCAGGCTGGGCGGTCAGTCCCATTTGGGCATGGATGATCTGATTGAGCGTGGGCATGACGTTGCGCGCCACCCTGGCCTCCTCGCTCCACAGGCGCGAGCGCATCAGCGCCTTGGCACAGTGCAGATAGGCCTCCTGCACATGGACTTCGATCACCAGCTTGGGGCGGAAATGATCACTGGCAAACAAAGCCGTGTAATGCGCCTCGTCACGCAGCTGGGCCGTGCCATTGACGCGCAGGGTTTCGTCAAAGCCCGGCACAAAGAACAGCAAACCCAGGCGCGGGTCGTCGAGCAGATTGCTCAGGCTGTCCAGCCGGTTGTTGCCGCCCGCATCGGGAATGAGCAAGGTATTGGCGTCCGGTGCCTTGACGAAGCCAGGCTTGCCGCCTCGTGGCGAAGCATCGAGCAAGGTGCCGCCCGCACCGCCGGTGGCCATGACCAGAAACGGCGACAGCGCGATAAAGCGCAGGCAGTGCCGATCCAGCTCCCACTGCTGCTTGAGCAGCGCCCGCTCGGCAGGAGGCTCGTACAACTGCAGCAGTTGTTCGCGCGAAGTGATCATGAAGCCAGGACCTCCTCGGGACGGTCGTTGCGGTGAATGGCGGCGTACAGAGACAGGAATTCGTTCCAGGAAGGGTCGAAGCTCACGCTGAGCTCGCCCTCCAGCCCCGGCACATGCTGCCTGCCCAGCTGTCCGGCCAGCTGCACCGCATGGGTAGGGTCTTCCACATAGTAGGTGGCAACGCGGGCACTCATGTTTTCCACGCGCGAGAAGGCAAGAATGCCACGCTGCTCACGGCTGAGTTGTTCATCCAGCGCATCCTGGGCGTCACGCACGCCGTCCAGCTCTTGCTGGCTGGAGAAGCTGAAGCGCCACTCCATGAAATGCGACAGATCGGCGCGCGTGGCCACGGCATTGGCACCGTCGTGGAAGGTCAGGATGTCGGGCGGCGCATCCTCGTCGGCATCCTGTGCACGCACTTCGAGCGACAGCCAGCGGTCGCTGTCTTCCTTGGGGAATTCATAGCTGCGGCCCAGTTGCTGGCGGATGAAGCCATCGAACAGCGGCGGGAACTCCGACAGCAGAGCGGAGCCGTAGACATCGGTCGCTGCCTCGGAGGCAAACTCGACCGGGCCTACGCGCACCGAAAAATCCCACTCGCCCAGTACATGGTCCAGCATGATGAAAGCCATGTGCTGCGCATGCTCGGCCATGTCCCTGGCAATGGGCTTCTCGAACGAGAGCTTGAGGCCGATGATGCCGCCCGCATCGTAATAGCCCACTCGGATATCGGAGCAAGCCAGCTCGAAGCCGTCCATGCGCATGCCGAAATTGCTGCCCAGCGCGCGGCTGCGAAACGCCTGCACGCTGTAATGCTCGAAGCGCGGCGCCTGGCGTACCAGTGCCTGGGCATTCTCGAACTGTGCCGTGTTGCCATGGGCCGAGATCACCAGACGGGAGCCGGCCTCCCCGAGCTTGCCCTCCAGCTCCAGACTCAGGCCCGGTGCATATTGGTGCAGCAACTCATTGGAGCTTTCCACAAACTCATGGCGATCGAGCTCCTCCAGCTGGCTCAGCTGGTTGGAAAAATCGCCCCAGAAAGCATCAATCTGCTGCGGCTCCAGCGGCTTGATGGTCTCGCTCTCGTCGTGGTGAATGTCTGCGCTCATGAATGATTTCCGCAATGTGAGCTGCACACATTCAGCGCGAATGCGTGCAATCCGTTGAACATGCGTTCACTGTAGAGCAAACCGGTGACGGTTCTGAGCAAATGGCGTCAGATCAGCTCAATTGCCATGGCCGTGGCCTCACCGCCGCCGATGCACAGCGTGGCCAAGCCCTTCTTCTTGCCGCGTGTCTTGAGCGCGTGCAGCAGGGTGACCAGAATGCGCGCACCGCTGGCGCCAATCGGGTGTCCGAGAGCACAGGCGCCGCCATTCACGTTGACCTTGTCATGCGAGACCTTGAGATCGGCCATCAGCGCCATGGGCACCACGGCAAAGGCTTCATTGATTTCCCACAGGTCCACATCCTCCACGGCCCAGCCAGCCTTCTTGAGCGCCTTTTCGGTGGCGCCCACGGGCGCGGTGGTAAACCACTCGGGGGCCTGTGCAAAGGTCGCGTGCGAGACGATGCGCGCCAGCGGCTTGCAGCCCAGCTGCTTGGCGGTGGACTCGCGCATCAGCACCATGGCGGCAGCGCCGTCGTTGATGCTGGAGCTGGAAGCGGCAGTGATGGTGCCGTCCTTCTTGAACGCAGGCTTGAGGCTGGAGATCTTGTCCAGCTTGGCCTTGGCCGGGCCTTCGTCAACGCTGACGGTCACGTCGCCCTTGCGGGTCTTGACGGTGACGGGCGTGATTTCGGCGTCAAAAGCACCGCTTTGCGCGGCAGCCTGGGCGCGCTGCACGCTGGCAATGGCAAACGCGTCCTGCGCTTCACGCGTGAACTGGTATTTGGCGGCGCAGTCCTCTCCGAAAGTGCCCATGGAGCGGCCCGCCTCATAGGCGTCCTCCAGACCGTCGAGCATCATGTGATCGAAGATCTTGTCGTGCCCCATGCGATAGCCGCCACGCCCCTTCTTGAGCAGATAAGGCGCATTGGTCATGCTCTCCATGCCGCCGGCAATCATCACCTCGCGGCTGCCGGCGATGAGCTGGTCGTGCGCCAGGATGGTGGCCTCCATGCCGGCGCCGCACATCTTGGACAGGGTCACGGCGCCTGTGCTTTGCGGCAGGCCGCCCTTGAAGCCGGCCTGGCGAGCCGGAGCCTGGCCCTGGCCGGCCATCAGGCAGTTGCCGAACAGCACTTCCTCCACCAGCTCGGGCCGGATGCCAGCGCGCTCGACTGCCGCCTTGATGGCTGCTCCGCCCAGATCATGGGCGGCCAGATCGGAAAAATCGCCCTGGAACGCGCCCATGGGAGTGCGGGCAGCGCTGACGATGACTACGGGATCCTGATGCATGGTTTGTCTCCTTGAAAAATGGATGGATGTGATCTGCCTCTTCAAGCGAGGCTATTGGCGGGAATCTCGAAACGCTGCGTGTCCAGGCCTGCGTCGCCAGCATGCAGAAAGCGGCTGCGCTCGTAGGGAAACACGTCCAGAAAATGACCGTCACGGATACGGCTCTGGTGGCCGCGCCAGAACTCGGCCTCCAGCAGGTCGGCGTGATGGCGCATGAAGATGTCGCGCACAGCCGGATGGCCCAGCAGAAAAGGCCCGAAGGTCTCGGGAAAGACATCCCTGGGGCCGACCGAGTACCAGATGTCGCCCGACATCTCCTCTTCCTCGGTTCGCGGCTGCGGCACCTCGCGGAAATTGCAATCGGTCAGGTATTCGATCTCGTCATAGTCGTAGAACACCACCTTGCCGCCACGCGTGACGCCAAAGTTCTTCCACAGCATGTCGCCGGGAAAGATATTGGTGGCGACCAGATCCTTGATGGCATTGCCGTACTCGAGAATCGCCCTCTCCATGGCAGCGCGGCGCTCCGGCTTGGTGTCTGCTTCCGCCAGGCACTCCATCAGGAACAGATTCAGCGGCACCAGACGGCGCTCTATGTAGAGGTGGCTGATGATGACCTCCATCTGCCCGTCGCCATCACGGTCGCTGATCTCGATCTGCTCGGGGGCCTGAGCGTGCAGCTCGGCCAGCAGTTCATCGCTGAAGCGCTCCTTGGGAAAAGCCACCAGGCTGTACTCCATGGTGTCGGCCATGCGGCCGCCACGATCATGCTTCTTGACCAGCTGGTACTTGGCCTTGACCTGGGGACGCGAAACATCCTTGCTGCTGGCGATACGGTCCTTGATGAGCTTGAACACATAGGGGAAGCTCGGCAGGTCGAATACCAGCATGACCAGGCCCTTGATGCCGGGCGCAATGCGCAGCTGATCGCTGGAATGGCGCAGATGATGCAGGAAGTCGCGGTAGAACAGGGTCTTGCCCTGCTTGGCCAGACCCAGGGCGTTATAGATTTCCGCCTTGGGCTTGCGCGGCATGAGGCTGCGCAGAAAGCTCACATAGGCGCTGGGCACTTCCATGTCCACCATGAAGTAGGCGCGCGCAAAGCTGAACAGCGCATGCAGGTCGTCCTCGCCGAACAGGGCCGCATGCACTATGAGCTGCTCCTTTTCTCCATGCAGGATGGGAATCGCCAGCGGCAGCTCGGTATAGCCGGTGATGATCTTGCCGACCAGGTAAGCCCCCTTGTTGCGATAGAACAGGCTGGACAGCACCTGGAGCTGGAAGTTGGCCCTGAGCGTCAGGCCCGCCAGCCTCTCGCGTATGCGCTCGGCCAGCAGATGCACGTCGCGCTGCAGGTCTTCGAAGCGGCATTGCAGCTGCAGTTGCTCGAACAGGCTCTGCAGCGTGCCTTCGATCTGGGCGAGGTTGCCGGGGTAGTAGGCGCGGTAGATGGGTACGGCACCCGGCGCGGTATTTTCCAGGTATTCGGTGCTGACAGCCGCACGCACGAAGATGAAGTCGTTCTGGAAATGGGTGCGGTGCAGAATCTTGGTCGTGACCGAGTTGAAGAAGGTCTCGGCCAGCTCCGGCTGCAGATGATCGACCATCAGGCCGATGTAATGGAGCTTGACCTGCTGCCAGACAGCCATGCTCTGCAGGCTGGCGGCAAACTCCTCTTCCAGCCTCTGGATGCAGGCACGCACCTGCCGGTCGTAGAACTCTATGCGCTCACGCTGAGCCTGCTGCTGGCCCGGCCAGTCCATGGTCTCGAAGCGCTGCTTGGCTCGGGCAGCTTCCGCACTGAACATGCGGTAATGCTGGTTGTAGCCATGCATCAGGGCCTGCGCAATGGCATAGGCCTCGGGGGCGTCCAGTCGTTGCGGAAACATGGCGGGCCAGTCGCTCCAGATAAGTGAGCAGCACTCTCAAACGGAACAAGCGACACAGGCCTTGAGTCCGCTTGAGGGCACTGCAACTGCGCAGCGGCAGCGATCAGTCGCGCTTGCGCGCAGCGACCTTCTCGACAGCCTTGTTGTAAACATCCTCCAGGCCGCCCACACCAGGCACGGTCATTTCGAGGTTGGTGATGTGGCCGTTGTTGAGGCTGTAGCACCAGCCGTGCAGAGTCACCTTCTGGCCACGGGCCCAGGCATCCTGCATCACGGTGGACTGGGCCACGTTGACCACCTGCTCGATGGCGTTGAGCTCGCACAGCACATCGTGGCGGAACTGGGTGGAGATGCCTTCCAGCAGCTTGATGTGCTTGTCGCGCACGTCGCGCACATGGCGGGTCCAGTTGTCCACCAGACCCAGACGCAGATTGTTCAGCGCCGCATACACGCCGCCGCAGCCATAGTGGCCCACCACCATCAGGTGCTCGATCTTCAGATGATCGACCGAGTACTGGATGGTGGACAGGCAGTTCAGATCGCTGGGCACCACCACGTTGGCCACGTTGCGGTGCACGAACACCTCGCCAGGCTCAAGACCCGTGATCTGGTTGGCTGGCACGCGGCTGTCCGAGCAGCCGATCCACATGTATTTGGGTTTTTGCTGCGCCATCAGTCCGGTAAAGAAACCAGGACGATCACGCTCCATCTGGTCTGCCCATTGGCGGTTGTGGACAAACAGTTCGTCGATGGAGGTCGTTGTCATGAAGCTATCCTTCTTTTTGTGGTTGAAAGAACGGCGCAGCTCCTGCTTTCTCAGCAGGTTTCAGCAAACAGCTCGCGGCCTATGAGCATGCGGCGAATTTCGCTGGTGCCAGCGCCAATCTCGTAGAGTTTCGCATCTCGCCACAGACGACCGAGCGGATACTCGTTGATATACCCATTGCCGCCATAGATTTGCACGCCCTCGCCGGCCATCCAGGTGGCCTTCTCGGCGCACCACAAGATCACGCTGGCGCAGTCCTTGCGAACCTGGCGCACATGATCGGTTCCCAGAAGATCCAGGTTTTTAGCGACCGTATAGGCAAAAGAGCGGCCTGCTTGCAGCACGGTGTACATATCCGCCACCTTGCCCTGGATCAGCTGGAACTCGCCGATGCTCTGGCCGAACTGCTTGCGGTCGTGGATATAGGGGACGACATTGTCCATAACGGACTGCATGATGCCCAGCGGGCCGCCGGTCAGGACGGCTCGCTCATAGTCCAGGCCGCTCATCAATACCTTGGCGCCCATGTTCAGGCCGCCAAGAATGTTTTCAGCCGGCACTTCCACATCCTGGAACACCAGCTCGCCCGTGTGGCTGCCGCGCATGCCCAGCTTGTCGAGCTTTTGCGCGATCGAGAAGCCCTTCATGCCCTTTTCGATCAGAAAGGCCGTCACGCCACGAGCGCCCATCTCCGGCTCAGTCTTGGCATAGACCACCAGGGTGTCGGCATCGGGCCCGTTGGTGATCCACATCTTGTTGCCGTTGAGCAGGTAGTAGCCACCCTTGTCCTCGGCCTTGAGCTTCATGCTGATGACGTCGGAGCCGGCACCGGGCTCGCTCATGGCCAGCGCGCCCACATGCTCCCCAGTGATGAGCTTGGGCAGGTATTTGGCCTTCTGCGCCTCGCTGCCGTTGCGATTGATCTGATTCACACACAGATTGCTGTGCGCGCCATAGGAAAGGCCCACCGAGGCACTGGCGCGCGATATTTCCTCCATGGCCACCATATGCGCCAGATAGCCCATATCGGCGCCGCCGTACTGCTCGGGCACGGTGATGCCGAGCACGCCCAGCTCGCCGAACTTGCGCCACACGTCCATGGGGAACTGGTCGCTGCGATCAATCTCGGCCGCACGCGGAGCAATCTCGCTCTGTGCGAATTCACGCACCGCATCACGCAGCGCATCGATGTCTTCACCGAGCTGGAAGTTCAGTCCGGGCAGATTGGCAAGGCTCATGGTTGTCTCCTGTAGATATGGGTCTGACGAATCGTCTTGTCAGTGTTGTATGCCTTCACGGTTCTGCACACACATCAGAGTGCAGCTCATTGTGGCAATCAGTTTCTCTTTTCCCTGGTCAATGGCAAACGCCTTGCCTTCGGATACGGTGATGGTGCGTCCGGGCTTGATGACCCGGCCCTCCATGCGAAAGCGCTGGCCTTTGGCAGGAGCGAGCAGATTGATCTTGAATTCGATGGTGAGCACGGCCGCATCGGCCGGCATCAGCGTCAGGCCCGCGTAGCCGCAGGCCGAGTCGAGTGCGGTGGATACCATGCCGGCGTGCAAAAAACCATGCTGCTGCGTCAGGCCCGGAGCCCAGTCCAGACAGATATCGACAACGCCTGGCTCCACCAGGCTCAGCTCCGCGCCAATCGTGGCCATGGCGCCTTGCTTCGCAAAGCTCTGCTTCACTCGATGAACAAAATCCAGAGACTCGGTGACACCTGCAACAGACATGGCAACTCTCCAGCAAAGCTTTGCAATTTACGTTTACGTAAACGTCAATTATGCGCCATTTTTACTCTCGCTCCTCTTCAATAGCGTGCGAGCCTCTTTTTCCTGCTCTCGCACCTCATCCAGGGTCACCTGCAGATCGGCCATCTGCGCTTCGAGCTGCTTGCGGTGGATGGCCAGCACATCGAGAAACTTGCGCAGTTGCACGCCCGTATCACGCGGGCTGTCATACATGTCGATGATTTCCTTGGCCTCCGACAGCGACAGTCCCAGGCGCTTGGCCCGCAGGGTCAGGCGCAGACGTGCGCGATCTCGGGACGAGTACACGCGATTGCGACCGCCTGCGCCGGAGCGCTCCGGCTGCAGCAAGCCCATGTCCTCATAAAAACGGATGGCCCGGGTCGTGAGATCGAACTCTTTGGCAAGGTCACTGATGGTGTAAATGGTCGACATGATTCTGTGGGGTTGTAAGTCTTGCATCGCACAGGCGACTGCCAGAGGCGGCTTGGTCTCTAAAATGCTTTGACAAAACTGACGTTTACGTTAACGTCAATGCTAAACGAAATACCGCCCCATGACCTCAAGCCAAGAATCCGCTCTTCATTACCCGCTCGGCGATACCTTGCCCGGTCCTGCCCAGACTCTGGAAGTCGCACCCGGCGTCAAGTGGATCCGCATGACCTTGCCGTTTGCCCTCGATCACATCAACCTCTGGCTGCTGCGTGATCGCCAGACCGATCTGCATGGGCAGGTACGCGAGGGCTGGACGGTCATCGACTGCTGCGTCAATCGCACCGAGGCGCGCGAGCAATGGGAACAGATTTTTGCCTCTGCGCTTGAAAACCTGCCTATTTTGCGTGTCATCGTCACCCATATGCACCCCGACCATATCGGCCTGGCCGGCTGGCTCTGCCATCAATGGAATGCGCCCTTATGGATCAGTGCCACCGATTACAACGTCGCCCGCGTCGCCATGAAGGACAGAGACGGCTTCGGCGGCGAATCCGGTGCGGACTTCTACAGCCTGCACGGACAAAGAGATGAGGAATTTCTGCTCCATGTGCGCGGCCGGGGCAGCTATTACTCTTCGCTAGTCGCCCCCATCCCCGACATCTATCACCGCATCATGGATGGCGACGAGATAGACATCAACGGCCGCACGTGGCAGTGCATTGCCGGCTATGGTCACGCCCCGGAGCACATGGCGCTTTACTGCGCCGAGCTCGAGACACTGATCAGCGGCGACATGGTGCTTCCCCGTATTTCCGCCAATGTCAGCGTGCATTCTTCCGAGCCCGAAGCCAACCCCCTGCAGCTGTTTCTCACATCGCTGAAGCGCTACTTCGCGCTCCCACAGAATACCTATGTTCTGCCCTCGCATGGCAAACCATTCACGGGATTGCATGTCCGTGTCCAGCAACTGCTCGACCATCATCAGGAACGTCTGAACGACATCATGCAGGCCTCGCAGCTACAGGGGCTGAGCGCTGCCGACATCCTTCCCATCCTCTTCAAACGCCAACTGGACACCCATCAGATGACTTTCGCCATGGGCGAAGCTCTGGCCCATCTGCACTATCTCTGGTTCAGCCGGCAACTGACGCGGCGGCTGGATGAAAACGGCATCCTGCGCTTCTACGCCCCGAATATGCAGAAATAAAAAGAGAGCGCCTAGCGCTCTCTTTTTATGGGTTTCCGGTATTTTTGCAGCTGCAATGCTTTGACAGCGTACGACAGGCGCTCCTCGTTTCGAAGCACCCAATAAAAAACCCCGTAATCTTTCGACT